>CAZWUW010000015.1:1036-41424 GCA_964636895.1 uncultured Eubacteriales bacterium | reverse complement strand
CGGCAAAAGCCACTAGGGTAGGCGGTACATTTAGGTCCTTAAAAGTCCCGGACATACTGTCCTTACCACCTACGGCCGGAATGCCCATTTTTTTCTGGGCATAGTAGGCCCCCAGCAGAGCGCTGAATGGCTTACCCCACTTCACCGCATCCTGGCCCAGCTTCTCAAAATATTCCTGCAGGGTCAAGCGGATATTTTTATAATTACCGCCGCAGGCCACTACCTTTGCCGCGGCCTCAACCACAGCATATAAAGCTCCGTGGAAGGGACTCCATTTAGCCAGCTGAGGATTAAAACCATAGGACATCACTGTACCGGTTTTAGTTTCGCCCGCCAGTAACGGGATTTTTGCCACCATGCCCTCGGCAGGGGTAGCCTGGTATTTACCACCAAAGGGCATCAGCACCGTACCGGCCCCGATGGTACTGTCAAACCGCTCTGCCAGCCCCTTCTGACTGCAGACATTTAAGTCCTCTAAATTTGCCAGCCAGGCCTTTTTCAAAACTGCCGGGTCAACTGCGCCACCCAGGTCAACTGTGCCTGCCGGGTTAACTGCGCCAATCGGCTCCCTTACGCCGGTCACCTCTTGGGCCACCCTGGCCGGAAGAGCAGAGAAAAAGTCACCCGCCTCATCCGGTGCGGCAACATGGACTTTGGTGGTCTGTTTGACTCCGTTGGTGTTCAGGAACTCCCTGCTGATATCAACAATGGTATTGCCGCGCCATAACATCTTCAGCCTAGGATTGGCGGTTACCACTGCCACTTCGGTCGCTTCCAGGTTTTCGCCGCGGGCAAAAGCGATAAAGCGGGCCGCATCCCCGCGAGCCACCACTACCGCCATCCGCTCCTGCGACTCGGAGATTGCCAGTTCAGTCCCGTCCAGCCCCTCGTATTTCTTTGGCACAGCATCCAGATTTATTTCCAGGCCGTCAGTCAGTTCCCCGATAGCCACAGAAACGCCGCCGGCGCCAAAATCATTACACTTTTTTATCATTGTACTGACTTCAGGGTTTCTAAACAGGCGCTGAATTTTGCGCTCTTCCGGCGGATTACCCTTCTGCACCTCGGCACCACAGGTCAAAATAGATTCCTCAGTATGCTCCTTGGAAGAACCGGTAGCCCCGCCGCAGCCGTCCCGGCCGGTACGGCCGCCCACCAAAATCACCACATCACCCGCTGCGGGTGCTTGCCTGACCACATTACGTCTGGGTGCGGCGGCAATAACCGCACCGATTTCCATCCTCTTGGCGACAAAGCCTTCATCATAGACTTCCGCCACCTGACCGGTGGCTAGGCCGATTTGGTTGCCGTAAGAACTATACCCGGCCGCTGCACCGGTAGTAATCTTCCTTTGCGGCAGTTTACCCGGCAAAGTATCTGCAATCCTGGCCCGGGGATCACCACTGCCGGTGATGCGCATGGCTTGATACACGTAAGTCCGGCCGGACAGCGGGTCTCTGATAGCCCCGCCCAAACAGGTGGCCGCACCGCCGAAAGGCTCAATTTCCGTGGGATGGTTATGGGTTTCATTCTTAAACATAACCAGCCATTCTTCACTTTGTCCGTCAACATCCACATTTACCACAATACTGCAAGCGTTGATTTCGTCCGATTCATCCAGGTCCGCCAACCGGCCGCTTTTTTTAAGCTCCTTCATCCCCATCAGGGCAATGTCCATCAGACAAACATCTTTGTTTTTGCCTTCGTGCACATATTCTCTGGCCGCCAGATATTCGCGGTAAGCCACCCCGACCGGCCGGGCAAATTTGCCTTCGGCAATATCGACAGCTTCAATCCGGGTTAAAAAAGTGGTATGCCGGCAGTGGTCCGACCAGTAAGTGTCAATTACCCTTAATTCTGTTACAGTAGGGTTCCTTTTTTCCTTGTCCCGGAAATATGCCTGCAAAAACTCCAGGTCGGCCAGGGTCATGGCAAAACCCATATCAGCCATAAGTTTTTGCAGCTCCGCCCGGGACATGTTAATAAACCCGGTTAAAACCTTTACATCCCCAGGCACATGGCATTCCAGCTCCAGCTTTTGCGGCTTGTCCAGCGCAGCTTCCCTGGAATCGACCGGGTTAATGCAGTACTCTTTTATGCGGGTGAATTCACTGTCCGATATTTTTCCCTGCAGGACTATTACCCTGGCCGAAAGGATATGGGGCCGCTCCTTTTGGGACAGAATCTGCACACACTGGGCAGCCGAATCAGCCCTCTGGTCATACTGTCCGGGCAGGTAGGCCACGGCAAAAACCCGGTCGCCCGCGCCGGTAGCGATGGTTTCATCATATACATGATCTACCGTCGGTTCAGAGAAAATGGTGCCGCGGGATTGGGCATATTCCTCGTCGGTTATTCCGGCAATATCATAACGGTTCATAATTCTTACAGCCGTCAAACCTTCAATACTAAGGTTCTCCTTCAGGTCACGGTATAAACTTTGGGCCTCTACGTCAAAGCCATTTTTCTTTTCCACGTAGATCCTGCGTACACCCACTGACATTTCCCTTCCTCCTCAGATTTTTTTATCAATCCGGTCCGCTCTGCTGAGGCATACTGCTAACACCTGGCTAAAGCAGACTACTTTACATATAGATAATAACATACTACAATTAATAATGGTAGTTAATGATTCTAATATCATTTATTAGAGGTGCTTATTAATGGACATAAGCTTTGAACTTTACAAGGTTTTTTATCACGTGGCCAAAAACCTGAGTTTCTCGACAGCTTCCACCAGCTTATATGTCTCCCAGTCGGCTGTTAGCCAGTCGGTCAGGCTGCTGGAAGAAAAACTGCAGTGCCGGCTTTTTATCAGAAACACCAAACAGGTCAAGCTGACCCAGGAGGGTGAACTCCTCTTCAAGCACGTGGAGCAGGCGTTCAATTTTATCAAGTCCGGCGAACGCGGCCTGAGCGAGCTGCATGCACTGGAACAGGGCGAAGTGAGAATCGGGGCCAGTGACACCATCTGCAAATACCACCTGCTGCCTTGCTTAAAAGAGTTTAACCGGCTTTATCCAAAAATCCACATCCATGTGACTAACCGGACTTCTCCCAAGTGCCTTGAACTGCTGGAAAACGGCAGCGTTGATGCGGCTGTGGTAAATATCCCAGCCAAGGGCCTGCCTAGACATTTGCAGACAAAAAAAATCAAGGCCATCCAGGATGTCTTTATTGCCGGCCAAAGCTACGCTCATTTGCAGGAGCGGATTATGCCGCTGGCCGAGCTGCAGCAGTACCCCTTATTAATGCTGGAAAAAAACACCACCACCAGAAACTTTATTGATGCTTTTTTGGCAAAGAAGGGTATCCGTATCTCACCGGAAATTGAACTGGGCAGTGTGGACCTGCTCATCGAACTGGCCAAAATCGGCCTCGGCATAGCTTTTGTGGTTAAAGATTATATCGCCAAAGAATTGGCCAAAGAAGAAGTATTTATCCTCAAAATAAAAGAAAAAACACCCCAAAGAGATTTGGGCATTGTAACCAAACGAAATGTTCCGTTGCCCGTTGCCGCGCAAAAATTTGTTGAACTGCTGTAATAGGCACTTAACCAATAATACCCGGCTCACAATGAGCCGGGTATTATATCGCCGTATTCCACTGAAGCTAGTATTCCACTGAAGCTAGTATTTACTGCTGGTAATGCTTCATCAATGGCGGCACTACCTGTTTTTTACGGGAAAGCACCCCGGGCAGATAAACCTGGTTAGCAATAACCTCAGCCTGAAAAGCCGCGCCTATTTCTTCCGGATCAGGGCCGGCAATCAGTAACGTTGTAGCCTCAGACAACAAATCGGTGACCATCAGCAAAACGTAATCAATTCCCTCAGTGTTGCGTACCTGCTCCATTTCGGCCAGCAAGCCTGGCTTCATGTCTGCTGTGTCGTCAGGACCCATGATGCTGACCTGACCGATGCCCATACGCAAATCCCCTACGGCAAACTCTTTATAATCACCCAGTAACAGCTCCCGGGGAGCGGCGCCGCTTACAGATGAGGCGTGCTTAAACATGGCAATACCGAATGCCAGCGCATCAATCCCGGCAATTTTCGCCAACCGTGCAGCCAGGTCCCGGTCTGTTTGCGTACAGGTGGGCGACTTAAAAACTACCGTGTCGGAAAGTATCCCGGCACACATAAGCCCGGCCATAACCGGGTCAGGGGTAACCCCCTGCTCAAAAAAGGCCTTTGCCACCAGGGTACAGGTGGCGCCGACAGGCTCATTTCTAAACAGGATAGGCTCACCGGTTTGAATTCCGCCAACCCGGTGGTGGTCAACCACCTCCAGAATCTGGGCCTTTTCCGCCCCTTCCACGGCCTGGCTGAACTCATTGTGGTCCACCAGAATCACCTTATGTTTGCTAAAGCCCAGCAAGTGGTAACGGGATATTTCCCCTACCACACGATTTTGCTCATCCACAACCGGGTAGCTGCGGAAACGGGTATTAAGCATTACTTTTTTCACTTCATCCAGCAAGTCATCTTCCTGAAAAACCACCAGGTCACCGGTCCGCATGATGCTCCCAACCGGTATACTCGTTAAAAGGGACATGGCCGCAGAAAATGTATCTATGGCCACCCCGATTACAACCGTCCCCCTGGCCCTGACCTCTGCCCTGACTGCCGGGATAAGCTCTGCCCCGCCGGTGAGGATCAGGCAGGCGGCCCCGGCCTCCATAGCTGCTAACTGGCCGTTTTCCCGGTCCCCGACCAGGACGACACAGCCCGGTGTCAGGCTTTGCTTCATGGTAGCGGTTTCCATATCAGCAACCACCACTTTGACATGCAGTTCAGTTTCCGGTGTACCGTTAATCAGTTTACCTTCAAGGGTCTTTACCACATTTCCCACTGTAACATGAAAATCCCCCTGGTCCTGTTCACCCAGTTCCGCCAAATAACGGTCCGCCAGGTCACCGGCGGTAACCAAACCCAGCAGGTGTTTGCCCTGATCAACTACCGGCAGGGTTTTTACACCCTGGGAGCGCATCAACATCCACGCCTCCCGCAGCGGCATATCCGGCCTGACCAGCAAATCGTCACCATGCAATAAATCTTTTGCCCGGGTATGCAAATCAGATAATAAGTCTGGTTCACCAACTTTAAAATAGTCCAGCACAAACCGGGTTTCCCGATTCACAGCACCGGCCCGGCAGGGCAGCACCGGTTCACCCGCCGCCTGTTTTAGCCGGGCGTATGCAATAGCAGCACAAATGGAATCTGTATCCGGGTTTTTATGGCCGACAACATATATAGGCTTAGTCATTATACAACCTCCTCCATGGTAAAATATCGGTACACTTTATTGCCTGCCACCCGCCGTAAGGATAGCCCGGGAACCAGGCCAATCAGCCAGTGCCTGAGCCAGTTTCTCCGCCACCAGACGGTTACCCGGCGCTTGCAGGTGTACTTCATCAGTAAACCAGCGTTCATCCACCAAATGAGTAAAGTCCAGGCTTGGCACCGCCCTTTCCCGAGTTTTGGCAATAACTTTTTGTTGCTCAGCCCTTAATTTGGCATAATCAAGATTATATTTTTTCTTTACCAGCTCCCAGTTAGCCGGATTCAGGAAAAAGACAGCCGGCCGGCCGGTCTGCTGCCACTCTGCCGCCATGGCCAGATACATTTGCCACTGCAGGTTGTTTTCATGCAAATATAAAGGTCCCAGGTCAGCCTTAGCGCCTTTGGGCAATAATTCCGGCTTTTGCCGCCAGTTCAGGGCTAGCCGCTCCTGCCCCCGGTCTTTGAACATGTCCCGGAACTGGCGGGCCACCACCCGGCGGTAACGATAAAAGTCCCAATATCGGGCCACCCCATTATCTAATCGGTTCTCCCAGGTTACCGGTGCCACTTTTATCCCCCGGCGGGCCGCTTCCTGCTCAGCCCCGGCCAATTGCACCACGGCCGGGAAAGTAACCCCTTCCGTCGAGGTAAACCAACCGGTATTGACGCTATAAATCAATATGTCTACCGGCAGGCGGGCCAAACGGCGGGCAATAAAATACGCTTCCGCCGGCTTTAACCCTTTAATCCCCAAGTTAAACATAGTGATAGTCTGGCCCGGGTACTGCTGCCGCAATGTTTTGGCCAGATAAGCCGGAATGGTTTCCTGCGGCGGCGTACTGGAGCCGTACATGGCCGAATCGCCCAAAGCAACGACCACAATGCCGGGGGCCTGCTCAATACGGTCAAAAACTGCCTGCAGGGAACCCATATCCGGGTTGTCAATCCGCCAGACCTGCTGATCTAAAATTTGGCGGTCCAGAAATACGTTCAGACCCCAGTCCAACAAAAACAACCAGACCAGCAGCAGCGCCAAAATCCGCCCATTGAAAGGCGGTATTATCCATCTCATAGCTTTGTCTCCCTATTAAAACTGATTATAGATAAACTCAGACTGCCCCAGGGTGGAACCTAAAACCGTCCCACACACTACCAACAGCCAAAAAATACTGGCTAAAAAATGTTTAGACCAAGCCGGCATCATTACCAACCTCCAAACATGACGGCCAACACCAATTTTGCCTGCCGGAAACCGGTGGCAAAAGGCACCCAGGCCACTACCACAAAATTATAAGTTACCAAAACCGCTGCCCCCCGGTAAACAAGACTGGCCGGCCAGCGGGCCGGCAGCCGGGGCAGCAGATAACGCCGGTACAATCGCCAAATAATCAGAGCCGCGGCATGCATACCGCCCCAGAAAAGAAAATTCCAACCGGCACCATGCCATAAACCGGTCACCAGCATCACTATAAGCGTGTTCAACAATATCCGGGCCAATGGTACCCGGCTGCCACCCAGGGGAATAAATAGATAATCCCTAAACCAACGGGTCAGCGACATATGCCAGTGCTTCCAAAAAAGACTGATATTGCCTCTAAAATACGGCCAGTCAAAATTCTCCTGCAGCCTTAGCCCAAATAGCCGGCCGGCACCAATGGCTATATCGGTGTAACCGGAAAAATCAACGTATAATTGCCAGGCATAAGCGTGAGCTGCCAGCCAGTAAACCACAGCCCCTGCCTCCGGGTTTTGCAGCTTAGCGGCCAGCGGTGCCAGCATTGCAGCGATAAGCACTTTTTTGAACAGCCCCAGGAGAATCCGGCTCATCCCCGCCCACAGGTGCTCCCACTGCCACCCGGTCTGTTTTTGCACCTGACCGGAAAAATCCTGCCAGCGTTCAATCGGTCCGGCAGTAAGGATAGGCCAGAAAAAGGAGTAGGCCAGAAACAGCAGGAAGTTTTCCCGGCCCCGTACGCCGCGATAACTGTCAATCAAATAATGCAGCCAGCGAAAAGTGACAAAGGAAATCCCCAGCGGCACCGCCACCTTTTCCCAGCGGAAGGCTGCCGGCTGACCTAAAACCGTCAGGGCCTGGCTCCAAATCTGCAGCAAAAACGCAGTATATTTGGTATATACCAAATAAAAGACCACCAGTCCTAGGGCCAGCGCCAGGGCCCAGCGTTTACCCTGACCGCCGCTGCCCAGCCACCGCCCCAGCATAAAGGTTAGCAGGGCCAGGCCCAGCATATATCCGCCCTCTTGCGGAAAATAATACAACAACAGGCCGGCATTGCTGATAGCCAGCCAAGCACCTCGGAAAGCCGCGGAAGGCAGCAGCCAGTATATAATAACCATTGTCGCCAGCCATATCAGGCTCGTCCAGGATAACAACTCCATAACTATAGTAACCTCCAAAAAAGCTTGCATTAATTATTATACTCTTATTACCGGCACAAAGTAAATTCACTTACATGAAGTTTTAGCTTATGATATAATTAATTGGCCGGGAAGCAACGTTAGTTGCCTTGGATAATCACCGGCCTTTTCTGGATAAACTGTACACCAAAAACAAGAATAACGCCTAGGGGGTTACCGGGAATGCGTGTGCTGGTAGTGACCGCTGTAGAAGCGGAGAAAGCGGCGGTTTTACGCGGGTTAAAGGGCGCTTCCGGATTTGTTGTACTGGCAGCAGGAGTCGGACCGATTGCAGCTGCTGCTGGCACGGCAATTTTTCTGGCTAAGCAGGCGAACGCGGGAGAGTTATTCGAGGATACAATAAACGGCGGCGCGTACGACTTGATAATAAGCGCCGGTATCGCAGGAGGCTTTCCCGGCAGGGCTGAATTGACATCACTGGTGCTGGCCGACGAAATTATTGCAGCCGACCTGGGTGTAGAAACAACGGTAGGTTTCAGCAGCTTGGAGCAGTTGGGCTTTGGCCCCACCCGCCTAAAGGCGGATACAGCTCTTAGGGACAGGCTGGCCAAAGCCTTGCATTTAGCAGGGCTGCCGGTCAGCATCGGTCCGGTGCTCACAGTTTCAACAGTAACAGGAACTGCCGAAAGTACCGCCAAACTGGCGGCACGGATACCGGGGGCCGCCGCCGAGGCCATGGAGGGGTTCGGGGTTGCTCTGGCGGCTAAACAGTTCGGGCTGCCGGTGCTGGAACTGCGTGCAATCTCAAACCCGGTCGGCCCGCGCAACCGGAAGGCCTGGCGGATTGAAGCTGCCTTACATCTGCTGGAAAAAGCCTGCTCAATACTTGTGGAGGAATTGACATGAAAATTGCCTTTTCACCTTGTCCAAACGATACTTTTATTTTTCACGCCTGGGTACATGGTTTAATACCCGGTGCGCCTAAGCTTGACGTAACCTATGCGGATATAAATATCACCAACAGCCTGGCAGCCGCCCCCAACGGACCGGATGTGCTAAAAATATCTTATGCGGCGCTGCCATGGGCGTTGGACGAGTACGCGCTGTTGCCATGTGGCGGCGCCCTTGGCCGGGGCTGTGGTCCGCTGCTTTTAACTCCCGGCGGCACCAACCCTGTTTTAGAGCCGGCGGCACTGGCCGGGCGACGGGTGGCAGTGCCCAGCGAACGGTCAACCGCTTATCTGCTGTTTCGCCTATGGACAGCTCAACAGGTGCCGGGGGGGTTAGGCGAAATCATTGTAATGCCTTTTCATGAAATTATGCCGGCCCTACGGAACGGCATAGTAGAAGCGGGTCTCGTTATTCACGAGGCCCGCTTCACCTATCCTTCATTTGGGCTAACCCTTTTGGCTGACTTGGGCAATTGGTGGGAAGCCGATACCGGTCTGCCTATCCCGCTGGGAGCCATTATTGCCCGGCGGACACTGGATATTAAGGCCATCGCCGGCTGGATCCGGAACTCAATCCAATATGCCTGGGCACACCCGGCAGCCTCCCTTGATTACGTACTAAGCCATGCCCAGGAGTTGTCTCCGGATGTGGCAAAAGCCCATATAAACCTTTATGTGAACGAGTTTAGCGCCGAGCTGGGTGAAGCAGGTTATGAGGCGGTAAAAACCCTGCTTAGCCGCGCCGCCGAAGCAGAGCTGGTACCCAGGGTTAAACCTGCTTTATTCTGTCCAGCCAGCGGAGGGTAAATGCCATGGTCAAACCCCATAACACCCCGCCTATTATTTGTGTAAGTACGGTATTAAAGGGGATGTTATTAAAAAACCGCATGTTCGAAAGAATTGCCGAAGCATATATTAAGAATCCCGCGATAAATCCCCAAAAGGCTCCTTTTAGCAAATAATGCCTGGAGGTAATTGCGGGCATAAAATATGCAAATAACACACCCAAAAATCCTGCCCATAAGAGTTGGCTCGCTTGTGCCAGCAAAGTTTCGTTAAGATTTAACGGCAAATGACCGTACATTAATACTGCTGCCCAATCCAGAAACCTCCGGTTGGCAACATGCAAGAAATAATATGCCGTCAAACTCCATATATTCATCACTACCCCGCCAGCTATGCCACTAACCAAGCCTCTAGAAAACCTGTCCATTTAACAAAAACCTCCTGTTCATCTCTTTTGCTTTACCGGCACTTCTCCTTTCGAGCATGAGCAGCCTCCTGTTCAACTATAACTTTTTCGGCTTCTGGAAACGAACACTTCTTTGTTTTTCTTCTCGCTTTCTTGCCGGTTCAGGTAATAAATGCCTTCTTAGAGTAAAACCGGTCGTTTGATTATGCCGATTTGCCTGCTCACTTTTTACAGGATACCATTTTATAATCAAGTAGGCCGCGCTAAGTCCAAAGATCTGATGTTCTACAAGTGAGGTCAATCTGTATATTGGATCAAGTGGAACAATTCTGGCGGCACCAAAATTAATAGTAACCCCCATACCCCATAACCAAATCAAATTGCCCACTATCAAACCTTTATACCACCAGTAATCCCTGCCAGTAAGTTTGAACAGGTATATTATCAATAAACCAAGTGTGCCACCCGTGATGATATCGACAATTATGCCGATCATCAGACCCCAAATTGTATCTACATCTTCGGGTCTTATCAATGCGGAGGAAGCAATATGAAAATACAAGTGGTCTACTATGCCCATTTTCCAGAGGATGATATTTGGCGTGGTCTTAATAAAGGTTGCAATCATCCCGGCAATTGTTCCTGCAAGAATACGGTCTTTTAACATTTTGAACATCTTCTTTCTTAATTACTTGTTTCTTTACTGATTTTCAATTTTGCCTTCACCCTCGGTTATCCCGGATTATTCATAATTATGATTACCATTTCCACTACCTTTTATAATCGTTTATCAAACACTTATTCAACTAACTTCATGAATAAATAATTAAAACCGGTGGCTTAGAAGTGAGCAAAAACACTCAATATTCTAAACCACCGGTTAAATATTATAAAAAGTAGTCCCTGAGGAACCAACCGCTATTTCTCTGACTTTTCTCCTACTCCCACTCAATAGTCGCCGGAGGCTTGGAGGTAATGTCATACACGACGCGGTTGATGCCTTTTACTTCGTTGACAATCCTGGAAGAAATGCTTTCCAGCACATCATACGGTATCCTGGCCCAGTCGGCAGTCATGCCGTCATGGCTGGTCACCGCCCGGACGACACAGGTGTAGCTGTAGGTCCGTTCGTCGCCCATAACCCCTACGCTGCGCATGCTGGGCAGAACCACAAAAAACTGCCAAATTTCACGATAAAGACCCGCTTTGATGATTTCTTCATGAAGAATAACGTCTGCTTCCCTAAGGATATCCAGCTTGTCTCTGGTGATCTCGCCCAGCACCCGGATAGCCAGACCCGGACCTGGGAAAGGCTGACGCCAGACAATGGCTTCAGGTAAGCCCAGCTCCTCTCCCACCAGCCGGACTTCGTCCTTAAACAGCCATTTTAAGGGTTCCACCAACTCAAAATGCATGTCCTCCGGTAAGCCGCCGACATTATGATGAGATTTGATTACCGCGGCAGTGTCAGTGCCACTTTCCACCACGTCGGGATATAAGGTGCCCTGTACCAGGAAATCAATTTCGCCCAATTTACGGGCTTCTTCCTCAAACACCCGAATAAACTCGTTACCAATTAGCTTTCGCTTCTGTTCGGGCTCGGTTATCCCATGCAGTTTACCCAGAAAACGCTGTTGTGCATCGACGGCAATCAGATTTATGTAGAACTGGTCCCGGAAGGTCTTGATTACCTGGGCACCTTCATCTTTCCGCATCAGACCGTGGTCAACAAAAACACAGGTAAGCTGGTTCCCTACCGCTTTATGCACCAACGCAGCGGCCACAGAAGAATCCACCCCGCCGCTTAAGGCACAAAGTACTTTTTTGTCACCTACCTGAGCCCTGATTTCTTCAACCGTCTGGTCTATAAACGACTCCATCGTCCAGTTGCCGCCGCATCCACAGACGTCATACAAAAACTTTTGCAAAATTTCCTTCCCCCGTGGTGTATGCACCACTTCCGGATGAAACTGTACTCCATACAACTTTTTTTGGGGGTCGGCAAAGGCGGCTACCGGTGAATGCTGGGTACTGGCCGTAGCTGCAAAACCGGGCGGCGGGCACTCGACATAATCACCGTGACTCATCCAGCACTGCAATTCAGCTTCCAGACTGGTAAACAACAAATCATCGGATTTAATAACATTAAGACAGGTCTTGCCATACTCCCGGTTCTCGGCCCGGCCTACCCGCCCGCCCAACTGCTGCGCCATCAACTGAATGCCATAGCAAATCCCCAGCACCGGAATACCCATACCCAGTATTGCCGGGTCGGAAACAGGGGCGTTTTCCACATATACACTGGCAGGCCCGCCGGAATAAACTATTCCCACAGGCGCCAGTTCTTTTATTTTTGCCAGTGGTGTCTTATATGACATAATCTCACAATACACTTTACATTCCCTAATCCGGCGGGCAATAAGCTGGGTATACTGACCGCCAAAATCCAATACCAAAACCATTTCTTTTTGCTGGGTCATATTATGCGCCTCCTAACCACCATAAATTTCCTTTTTCAAAATATATACCTCCGGCAAATGCCGGTACCGCTCATTATAATCCAAGCCAAAACCCACCAAAAACTCATCCGGCACCGTAAAGCCGTTATATTTCACCGCCACCTGAATCTTGCGCCGCTCCGGCTTGTCCAGCAGCGTACATACCTGTATAGATGCAGCCTGCCTGGTTTCCAGGTTTTCCACCAGGTATTTGAGCGTCAGCCCGGTATCAATAATGTCTTCCACAATCAGAACATGCTTGCCTTCAATACTCTGATCCAAATCTTTTAAAATTCTCACCACACCGGAAGACTCAGTGGAGGACCCATAACTGGAAACAGCCATGAAATCAATGCAAACCGGTATTTCCAGCGCCCTTACCAAATCGGCCATAAAAAGCACGGCCCCTTTAAGGATACCTACTACTAAGAGATTTTTATCCCGGTAATCGTCAGAAATCCTTTTTGCCAGCTCCGCCACTTTGTCCTTTATATCCCGGTCTGAAATCAAACATTCAGCCATATCCGGATGCATTTTGCTCCCTCCATAACACTTGGAATCTTGTAATTATATCAAAAATACAAACTGATATCAATCCTTCTGCTTTTGCAAAAACCTATCCGACAACCTGCGCCAGACTGCCATCGCTTCTTCCGTTTCAGCCTCTGTAAGCATAGTTTTACTGTACTGGTAACGAATATAAAGCTCGGTAATAGCCATAATATCCGGGTACTCCTCAGGCAGCCGGACCGCCAGAGACTGTGCATATTCGTAAGGGGTTGCCGTCTCTGCCCGGGGAAATCCTTTATATTGCAAAAGCGCCAGCAGGTCCAGATAGACATCGCGTACCTGGTCATAATTTTGTTTGGCCTTAAAACGCTTTTTCCGGATAAAAAAGACCCACAACATGCCTCCTCCGCTTAGTATGGCAAAAAACGCAAGGAATATCAGAGAACGGGCCACACGCTCCGACTCCTCCGGCGGCAGTGCTGCCGGATCGGTAATCACCTGAACATCTCCGGCTTCCTCCGTCAGCTGCTCCGTCTCCGCAGTGGCCGCCTGAGTCTCCGGCAAACTAAAGGAGGCGGTAGGTTCAAAAGGTATCCAGCCAAAGTCAGAAAAATACACTTCCACCCAGGCATGAGCATCAGCCTGACTGACCTCATAAACCCCGGTTTCCGGGTTCAGACTGCCGGTCATATAGCCCTTTGCCCAGCGGGCCGGGATGCCAACGGAACGCAGCATTACCACCATAGCCGTAGAATGGTATGTACAATAACCTTTTTTCAGGTCAAAAAGGAAATAGTCCACCACATCTTTACCCTTTGGTGTTGCTGCCACGGTCAACTCATAGGGGTAATTTTCCGACAGGTATCTTTCCACAGCTTTTGCCTTATCATAAGCATTATCAGCCAGGGTTGTTATTGAACGGGCCTTGTTCTTCACGCGGGCCGATATTTTGGGCGGCAGCTGCAAATACTTTTTTCTGATTTCCACCGGATAAGACATGACGGTTTTCCGCAATTTACCGGCATCAAATTTTGGCACATAGGAAACCACCTTATAACCGCTGCCGGGTGATAAATAATCAACAAATACGTTATCTGCCTCGTCCCATTTGAATTTACCGGACGGCAACTCCACAAAAGCGGGCGTATTGGCGGCAAAAACCAACCTTGAACTCATGCCCGGGGCCAGTATAAAGGTTTGCTCCACCTTGCTCACATCGGCATGTTTAGAATAAGGATTGGGCAGTCCCTGGCCGGATGCCTTCTCACCCTCAAGCTGCGCAGTAGAGCGCCAGCCCCGGCCGGTATAAAAATCAGCAGTCTCGCCACGCCAGTAAAAAGGTTCACCGGCTTTCACCCATAGCGCCGGGATATCAGTAATATTCAAGCTGCCCTGCATTTCAAAATCATTTAGCCGGTCCCAAAAATAATAAAATGAATCCTGCTTTATATCATCATTGGTGCGAACAGCCTGAGATGCCGCCTGTTGAGCCTTTTGGGCAGGTTTAAACTGCGCCCAGAGCTCTTGCCTATCGGCATCGTGAGCCGGGAGCAGCAAGGCCACCCCCATTCCCGCCAGGGTCAGCGCTGCACCGGCAACATACCAGCCGGCATGAACACTTTTTTTGCCTTTCACGATTACGATATCCGGAACATCCGCAGCCTCTTGCAGACAAAGCTGATTTCTTAGCAACATGATAAAAAACACATGGATAAGGACAGGCACAGTCAGTTTATAGTCAGCTACAGCAATTTCCACACCGAGCATCAATGCACTGGCTGCAAATATCTCAAGATAGCTTTTCTTTTCCAGGATAAAGTTACTGATCAAAAACACCAGTACGGCATAACCGAAAACTAAAAAAAAAGCAAAAGTGGCCGATTCCGTATGGCTAAGAGTTCCCTGGCCAAAATCCGGCACCCCGAAAATCAGATTGGGCAGAAAGGACTTATGGGCAGGGTCGTATAAATAGGAAAAATACCCAACCAGGCCCATATAAGCCAAAATCATTAACCTGGCTGCCCATAACCGGAGCTTTTGCACCGGCGCTAAGTCCAGGGTGGCAAGATAAATAATAAGTACGGTAATGGCAATAAAAGTTATACCGTGTTCCACCCAGCCAAAAGCCAAAAAAGTTGTGCGGCGCAATGATTCAAAATAACCGAAAATCAACAGGGGCAACCACCATTCATACCCTGACCTAACCTGCTCCATATTCCAACCCTCCGAGCGTAACCCGCAAATCACTTTGCCGGTCTACAAGTAAAACAGGAATTTTCCCCTGCAATTGGCTTAAAAGGCTCATACGGACGCACTCTTCGCCGGCATCCGCGCCAAAAGTCTCTGCTTTTAGCAATATGACCAAACAATTATATCCCCTGGCCGCCATTTGGAAGAGCCGATCAACCAGCTCGTTGCTAATCCGGGAGGTAATTAATATCAGTCGAGTGCCTTTGGCAAAACCTGTACTCTCCCGGTAAGCAACATCTGCAAAACAGTCTTCTGCATCGGCCTTAACCCGGGCCAGACGCTCCAGAATCAAACCCAGATGCCCCCGGCCAGTCTGCGGGCGCAGATAAACCCGCTCCTGGCCCAAAGCCACCAGCCCCACCTGATAGCCTTCTTTCAATCCAGCAGCGGCAAGGGATGCGGCAATAGTTACCGCTTTTTCCAGAGTGGTGTCCGGTGCCGCCCCAATACAACCGTCCTTATTAAGGTCAATAACAACTGCTATTTCCCGTGAACGCTGCCGCTCAAATTCTTTTACCAGTAATTTCTGCACCCTGGCTGAAGCTTTCCAGTGAATGCGGTTCATCGCATCCCCACTGTAATAATTGCGGACCCCAAATAGCCCCGCACCCCGCAAACTGCTTTTAAGATTGACAATGTGGTCCCCTATCATGTGGACAGTTTCCCCGTATCCCTGGTTATGCAGCGGTATTACCTCAGGTATGACCAGCAATGACTGCGGGCACACAAATTTTCGTTGGTCCCCAAAAATTCCGAACAGGTCGCCGGACTGTATCACCATATTTCCCATGAGAAACTCACCCCGCACCTGGCAAGGGATCTCCACAGTAAAAGAACAACTCTCATGGGGACGTAAAGACAGGAAATGGCACTTATAACGGTCCCCGCTTTGAACCATAGTTGGCTGTTCAATCCAACACCGTAGCCAGGGTATGGGCAGAATAGTCTTATTCCTGACACTTATCTGCATCCGTACGGTCCTGCCAACCTGCGATTCTTCCCTGTCCAGGGTGCAATTAATATCTACCCCCGCCAGGATTTTTAACCACAATACGGAAACACCGATAATTATGGCACTGATATAAAAAATAAAAAAAGGCAATTGGCCGCCAACTATATGGGCGTAGATATACGTTACCACCAGCCAGGCCACGCATTTTATAATCCCCAGATAATCCATGATACTCCCCCTATAGGGTCAGTGGCGTCTGATTAATAATTTCTTTTATAATTGTTTCTGTGGTTTTGCCTTTTAGATAGGACTCCGCTTTTAATACCAACCGGTGGGCCAAAGTAGGCACGACCAGTCGTTTAATGTCATCAGGCAGGACATAATTGCGACCCTGCAGACCAGCCATTGCTTTGCTGCCTTTCAATAATGCCAACGACCCCCGAGGGCTGGCCCCCAATGCAACGTCAGGGTGTTCCCGGGTAGCATGCACAATCCGGACGATGTAATCTTTAAGCGTCTCATCCAAAACGATGGCAGCCACAATATTCTGCATTTTTATAAACTCCTCCAACTCAAAAACCTGACCAATTTCCGCGATGGGATGCCGCTGTTCCAACCGTTCTAAAATTTCCCGCTCCTCGTCGTAAGACGGATACCCCAGGTGGGCTTTAATCAGAAACCGGTCTAACTGAGCCTCGGGCAGCGGATAAGTCCCCTCATATTCAATAGGGTTTTGCGTGGCCAGAATCATAAAAGGCCGCGGCAGACTATAAGTTACTCCGTCCACCGTCACCGTATCTTCTTCCATACATTCGAGCAAAGCCGCCTGTGTACGGGGAGACGTCCGGTTGATTTCGTCCGCCAGGATCATCTGAGCCATCACCGGACCTGGCCGGAATTCAAATTCATGCGACTTTTGGTTATAAATGGATACCCCCAAAACATCTGAAGGTAATAAATCGGGGGTGAACTGAATCCGCTTGAATGAACACCCCAGAGACTTGGCCAGGGTTCTGACCAGCATTGTTTTGCCCATGCCCGGCACATCTTCCAGCAGCATGTGTCCCCGACAAAGCAGACAAAGCAAAATCAGCCTTACAACTTCTTCTTTACCCACAATCACCTGCTGGATATTGCGGGTTAATTTTTCGCTCAACTCCAGTAACTCATCCATCCCAACACCCCTTGCCACATTATTCCTTTACTAACAATAAATTCGACAATTCCCGTCTAATTCCTCCATAAAAAAACCGCCCCTTTTACACAGGCGGTTTAATTTCAATATTTTCATTATAATCTGCAAATTCCATAGTCAGCACTAGCTTATAATCGGCATTATTTTTACTTGTCGCCTCCACCACAGCCTTCCGGATGCGATAACTGTCCCGTTCTACCCAAATATCATAGCTAAAATCACGCCACAACGCTTCCCGGCTCGGATTATCAACAACCGGACGGGCTGAATAATGCCAATACTTTACCCCCGCAATCTCACTATTTCCCTTAAAATCAACAGTTGTTAACTCTTTATAGCCCAGGTTATAAAAGGGATTGATTTCCACCAGAAAAATTTCCGTCAGGTTTAATTCGTTGTTCTCAGACTTGGTCCATTCACCGGACAAATCATCTTTTATATATGAAGTATTCTTAATCTGATAAAAATCCATTGAAGATTCTTTAATTTTACCCCATACATGAATCATATCGATAGCAGCCTTTTCCCCTTTGATGGAGCTAAAAAAATCTTCTTCACTATTATTAACGGTTTTCATTGCCATTCTATAACGATAACTTTCAGCCTGCATAGTAACAGTTAAAGCCTTGGCAAAAGCAACCCGGGGTGACAGATCAGGTTTTTCGGGGATGGCTTGATAACCTAAAAAAACCAATGCCAGCAGCGCTCCAAAAAGGGAAAATAATGCCCTCCGATTTTGAGCTACTCTCCCAAAACCAAACATTCTCCACCCCTCCTCTCCAAATCACCTATATATTAATCTTACGAACGTGACAAAGAATTTATGTCTAGGAATATAATACTACAAACGTAGTTAATTAAGCCTTAAGAAACAACCGTTCAACCCCCTTTTTTTGCAATTGACGAAAAATATAATTACTACGACCGTAGGTTTTGATAAACTAGAAGCAGAACAGCCCTCTCCCCCCAAGGAAAAGGGCAGACTAGAAAAAAATATACACACGGTGGCAAGGGACCAATTGGTTCCTTGTTTCCGTTTTATCGTCCTGAGCCTTGCATTGATTTCATTAATTCGACATAAATCGAGAAAATCCTTCCATTTTGTCCACACTGATACCTAACCCAAGTATTAAAAAACAGGTACAGAAAATTCTATACCTGTTACAAAAACCTGGCTTCGTTAACATATAACTGAAAATTACATTTCAGGTGTTCAGCCGCCCGCCGGCACAATATCATACGTGAAAGAAATATTTCAAAATACTCCATAACAGAACTTATCTGCAAGTCGATAGTCAACTCCATGGTGATTTTTCGCGGTATTGGGTCGATACGCAATTCAGAGCGCTCAACGGCATAATTCACCCGATCCCTGGTAGTAAAGGTAGCAAAATCATTTTTCCGTACCCTGGACCTGTGCACATCCGCTTTATCGGCAATGAGTACTGCCGCACCCACATTGCTCACCGCACTGCCGGTATGTTCCTCATGATTACCGATAGCGGCAACAACGGTAGCTATTTCTTCAGGAGGCATGCCCATTTTCATTAAAAAGGAAAAAACCAGTACTCCGCCGGTGCGGCCATGATCATATTTGTTGATAACATTGCCAATGTCATGCAAGTAACCGGCAATCCTGGATAATTCGGCTTCTCTTTGAGGAAAAGCAAGTTGATTCAGAATACGAAAACTGTTTTCGGCCACGTTGTTGGCATGGCCGTAATCATGCTCAATAACCCCAAGTTTGCCCAGATACTTATTGGTCTTGCGAAAATACGTATCAATTTCGGGGTTTTGTTTTATTTCTTCAAGGGTAATCAAGCTATTTTCCTCCTCATTACACGTGCGTGCAAATGCATTGTATTGTTTAACTTATCAGCCCGTTATCTTGGGCGGCAAATATATTTTAGCGGAGCCGATGATGAGATTTGAGCTCACGACCGGTGCGTTATAATAAGGTATCTATTATGCGCGCTTTTGAATCTTTTGGAGTTGAGAGGTTTATTCCGGCTCCCTTTCCAGCCCCAGTAATATCTTATAGAGTTTACTCATTTGCTTTTTCACTTCTGAAAACAGGATTATATCGGCATCGTTGAAAACATAGATTCTCTGCATTTCAGAAAACGTTGAATGAATCTTGCCATCATTTTCGAGAGCATTAAACATCAGGAAGACGGCAAACGGCTTTTGAGCCAAATCGCTGCCGATTCTGCTTTGTTCCTCCCGTCGTTTGTATTCGAGCATCTTCAACAGCTCATCCTGCCGGGAAATAAGCGCTGAGATTCTTTCGATTTTCATCATCAAAGTCAAATCATATAAGTGCTTTGCAGCATCAAACAGCATTTGCCTCTGATAATAGAATTCAACCGCCAGAATCTTGTCAGCAAAAATCCGTTCCATCTTGATGGTCTTAATCTCAAATGGATATACATCGTAGTTATCTCGGAGGACACTCTGCTGCTCTGAATTCGCCTCCGTATACAGTAAAGGAGCAATCAATAACGGCTCCACCGGTTCGCTTACTGTAAAGGAAGTTGCCTCGACCTTCACATAGCCAAAACGCTGCAGTTCATCCTCTTTATCAATTTGGGTCACCGGCTGATATTCATAAACACTGGTTATGCTCACTTTGGTATTGCTTTCTCGGGTTTTGATGCTTGTCCTTGGCAGAGAGGCATAGCCGTTCGCCGCAGTTTCAAGCCTCTTTTTGCCCTGAGATTTTGAACAGCCCTGCACCTCAACCGTCAAATCAATATCTTCCGAAAACCTTTTCAAGCTCCCGACCGCTTTGTATAATGCAGTTCCGCCCTTAAAATACGCAGGCAGTTCTGTTTGCCATACAGCAAGCTCAGAAAGAAGCAGTGTAAGGTAGTAATCTTTTTCTATAATATCTTCCCGAAAACCTGTCTTTTCTGATATTATCGAAAGCAACGACTGAAAAGCATCCCGGTCTATATGCAGCTTCATATCGTTCACCTCTCCATAAGCACATCGACCAGGTTAAGCAGCGTCTTTTGAGGGTAGTGCTGTCTGGCATATGTCAGGGCTTCTACCGTATCCAGCCCATTCTTTTCAGCAAAAGCATGGAGCAAAGCTTTTGGATTCTCTGCATCGACCGGTGCCTCCGGTAAATCTCTTATAACGTCGAGAAACTGCAAATAACGGAAGTTTCCGGCATTAACTGTAATAACCGGCTTCCTAACTATGATGTATTTATCATTAATAATTTTTCGATAGGCGTTGGTAGCGATTTCGCGCTTCCTGGGGACAAGCGTGGTCAGACCCATCTGATTCATAAGGGATACGCCTGTTTCATAGCCAATGATATCATCGCCTCGCCTTATCAAAAGCTGTGCTTCCAAGGTTTCTGCGCTCGGACGGGCCTTGCCGAAAACCGTTTGCTTGGTGCGATAATAAACACCTTTTTGGAAACGCTCAATCCGGCCTTTGTCCGCCAATCGTTTCAAGGTGACGTTAATAATCGGTTTGGCCTTATGGATAGGAATTGTATATTCCTCGGCCATGGCTTCCGCTATAACGTCGGTCTGAAATGACTGCCCATATGGAATATCTGCTATTATATTCATGATAAAATTACCGTATCCAAGACGTTCCATGGACAAAGACTCCTTTCTCGTGTTATTATCATGTTGTTATTTAGTGTTATTATTAACGTTATAATAACATTTTATGCGCAAATAGTCAATCACGCGATACCATTTTGTTAACCTCAACAAAATGATTCGGGGTTTAGTTGAACTATTAAGAAATCCTTAATAGTTGGATGAATTATTTCCATTTTGGATCTAATTGGACATATTCTAAGACTTCAGCAAGCTCAAACACTCCCGATTGACTTGTAAAAAGATAGCACGCTCACCATTCAAAATCATCCGAATAATCAATCCCCCGCAACCTTATTGCCCCCGGTTCACACCGACGCTCCTTTGCCGCCTCCATAAGTTCGATCTCCCGGTCTCCTTGATAGGCATGTCTGATGTCATAGCAAAGCCCAAGCACACGGGTGGAGATTTCGATATATCTGTGATGTTTTTCTGAGTATTCATTTATGGTGATTTCATGAAATGCTTCAACAAGATTATACAGGTCATTAAAGTCGCCGCTAATGGTTACTCCTGTGAGATTTGGGGTATTTGTAATCGTTATCAAGTCTATACTCCTTTTCGAATTTCTAAACCCGTCGTAATCGCTTATGTACTGAAATTAATGCGGCTTTCATCTCTTCGCCAGTAATCTCTCCACTCACCCATTGTGCTGAAAGCTTTTTTGCATAAGCCGAAACCGGTACTCCTTCAATTTTATTAATGGCATCGGCAAGTTTTTCTGCTTCTAACCGACGCAATTGCATTTCTGAATTCATATTTTTTTCTCCTAAACACCTCGAAATCGAGGTGTTTTAAATAGGTTTTAATTGCCTCGAATTCGAGGCAATAGCTTTCGTCCTTTTCCGCTTAACATATTTGAATCTGTGCAAATTATGCACAAGTTGAATTCTTCTTCTTGTATTATAAAATAATTTGTTTATGAAAACACCATCCATCTTATATGTCCCCCTTTCAAGGACACAAGATACCATAGCCTGTGGGGAATAGCTACTAATTTTTCATTGGTTGCAAAAACATTCTTTCTACAGGCTTTTCATCACGCCCACAAATTCATCTAGCGTGTATGCGCCGTCTTCGCTCACGGGCTTTTCTTTAAACACCATGAAGTATCGATATTGTCCCCCAGCTTGAGCCTGCCACATGCGACCAAGGTGAAGTTTGGCCCTGCTTTCATCATTCCAGAGATGATCACCTTTTGTTTCGATCAATACTAGAAAACCACTTTTGGTCATCACCATAAAATCCGCATAATGATTAATAAATCCGTTGAGCACAAATTCTCTGGGCTTGCGGTCTATTATTCTGTGCCACCACTTGATATTGCCAAAGCCCAACCGTGTTGATGACTTCAAATTCAAAATCGTTCATATCATTTTTCTCTGCCTCATAAAGAGACAAAGGGATAGAGTCGATTTTATCAACAGGAGTTATGACCTTCGGCGGAGCATAGGCGGAACGACAAACAATGACTCCACTGTCAATCATACGATTGAATTGCTTTTCGCGATATATCACCGGTAGCAAGCTCAAAGCTAACCTGGGCATCCTGACCGCTAAGGGAGAAACCGTCACTAAGAGCTTCTTTAGTAAGTAGCGTATATTCTCCACCAAACATACTGGGGGGAGTTCGCAAATAAAACTGTGGGATTTTGAGAGCCAGAGCCTCATCCGCAAATTGCGACTGTATTTCAAATTGGTTAATCATATCACCAAGTTCACCTCCCAGAAAACCGTTGCCTTCGTTCGCTGACACTTCAGTATTATAATTCTCACTTTGTTTATTAGCTTCTTGCACCATTGCCGTAATTGCATCATTCTTAGGTTCGGCAGTTTCAATTGTAGTTCTAATTTCCTCCGGTACAATGTCGTCGAAGTTGTCCTTTATCGCAGAGCACTTCAACTCTGCGCTGTGTGAGACCCCATTCATTTGCTTTGTCTTTGGGCGTAACATAATCCATGGCAAAAAATTCCTGTCGAATTGTGTCAGCATTATTATACATCTCTCAAGCGAACAAAACAAGATAATCTTTCCTAATTAATGGAAAAACAAAATTACAATAAAAAACGTGCAGTCGTTAAAACTACACGGTTTTTGCATTGGAGCTGGTGAGAGGAATCGAACCTCCAACCGGTGGTTGTTGGTAAGTTGGTATATTTTGTCGCCTTACTCGCTGTCACTCTCGTCTCTTTTTTGCGTAAGCTCTTTAACCGCCCGGTCAAAATCACTTTCAAGCTGTTTCATTTCCCGGGCACGATAAATTTCAAACTCTTTTTCAGCTTTTGTGATTGCCTGTTTATGTGATATTGAGCCCCTCCAGCCAGTACTTTCCGCTTCAGTGCGAGTATTTGATTGTTCAGTGCCTCAATCCAATCGTTCATGGTCATAGGATTCTGTTCCAAGGCTTGGAACTCTGCAAAATCCAGAAATTGCGATACAAGTAAATTCAAACGCTGCAACTCGATTTCAGAGAGATAATTTTTTGCGATTTTCTCGCGAAAGTAGCGTGAGCCACCTTGTTTTAAGCGTTCATCATCCATTGCAAAGCCTTTTTGTATATACTCATGCAGGCGTTCCGTGGCCCATCTGCGAAAACGTGCGGCGACTTGCGACTGAACACGATAACCAAGTGCAATTATCATATCAAGATTGTAGTGCGAAACTTCTCGTTTTACACTACGGTTTCCCTCTTTTTGAACTAACAAGAATTTCTTGTGAGTTGCCTCAGATTGCAATTCCTCGTCTTTATAAATTCCTTCAAATCCTTACCCGTTGAGTTCACTATTCCCATTGTCTGTAAAAGTGCTTCACTTTTTATCTATTATACCAAATATTACTGCATTCTCAATCCATATTCTATCCCGCTGGCTTTTACTACCGTCAGGGTTATCCGTCTTTTCGTGGACCACAATCTTCTGTATTAGCTCATTGAGGATTTGTGTATTAAGCTCGGTAATATCGGTGTACTTCTGGATAATCGGCAGAAATTTATCAATGTTCTCGTATACCGACTCGGCGCGCGTAATCATTTCAGTAAGTTGATTTCGCCACATCTTCAGCCCTGCCTGTTCTTCCTCATAGCGTTTGGACATGACCTGATACCGTTCTTCCGCGAGCTTTTCCAGTACCAGGTCCTCATAGAGCTTGTTCAGTACCTTGTCCAGTTCTGCGATTCTTTTTTCCACGGTTTTGAGCTCGCGCTTGCATTTTTCGGTTTCCTGCCTTTTCTTTTCCGTCTTGGCGGCGATGAGCATGTCCTTATATTTCGGTGTCGCTAGCTTCGCCGCCTTTGCATTACGCCGGATGTCCTCCAGCACAAGCTGATTCATGGTTTTCCAGCCGATGGCGTGAGATGTGCATCGCTCCTTGCCGTAGTTTTTATATACCCAGCAGGAAAAGCCGGTGTATTTACCTTTCTTCTTATCGAAACTGACGTTAAGCGACGAACCGCAGGTTGAACATTTGACCAGCCCCGCAAACTTCTGGACCTCTCCGCTGGCGTTTTCTCTCCTGCGGCCTTTCATCAGCTGATGCACTGTGTCCCAGAGCTCTTGGGATATAATATAATCGGCTCATGAGCGTATTGTCCACTATATGTCCATTCCTCTTCCGGAGCCGGGACGCGGGTCTTGTCAAAGAAGCCTTTCGTCTTCGTTTTACCGAACACACAAAATCCCAAGCGCTTGGGATTTTGCTTCATCGACCACATTTTTTACTTTGGAATAGAGTCTGCCCAATAAACACCAAATAGCCGTTCCCGATAAAATGGGCAAAATAAAAAACCCGCAAATTCCTGCGGGTGTAAGACTTCCTATGGAGCCGATGATGAGAGTTGAACTCACGACCGGTGGTTGTTTGTAAAGTGGTATCAAATGATTCTTCTGGACGTTTATGCTTTGCAATAAGTGCAGCTTTCATTGCTGAGCCTGTAATCTCCCCTCGCGCCCACTGTGCTGAGAGCCTTTTCGCTTGGGATTTTGAAGGGGCGGGAGTTTGACATATGTATTAGCATATGTTAATATATTGATTGTAAGGACGGTGCTGCGGATGAAGCCATTATCATCGAGGAAAATAATAAAACTACTTAAGGATGACGGGTGGATACTAAAAGGAGTTGAAGGCTCACATCACCACTTTACCCACCCGGCCAAAAAAGGCAAGGTTACAGTCCCTCACCCGAATAAGGATTTAAAACTTAAAACACAAATGAACATACTACAACAAGCAGGGCTCGAATAAGACCCTGCCACACCGAGGAGGTTTGCGCCATGATTTTTATGAATACCTCAAAGGATACCTACATTTTCCCGGCAGTATTTGACCCCTGCGAAGAAGGCGGCTACTGTATCACCTTCCCGGATCTGCCCGGTTGCATTACCGAAGGGGATACGCTGGAAGAGGCCTATAAGATGGCTAAGGAGGCGGCCACTCTCCACCTCTGGGGTCTCGAGGATGATGGTGATCAGATTCCAGAGCCCACCGCTCCGCATAAGATTGATTTACCGAAAGACGGATTCGTAAGCCTGGTCGAAGTCTGGATGCCGCCCATCCGTGACAAGTTGGCCAATAAAGCAGTTAATAAAATGGTAACGCTGCCTAAATGGTTAAGCGACTTGGCCGCAAAAGAGAAGGTAAATGTATCGCATCTACTCCAAGATGCCCTGAAAAAACATCTTGGAATAACCCGCTCCCCTTACAAAAAGCAGTCTTAACGGACTGCTTTTCTTGTTTGCAAATTTACTGCGTTTTTGGACCGTCTTATTTAATATTTCTGGAGGAAGCTGCCTAATTAACACCAAATAGCCGCTCCCGATAAAATTGGGCAAAAATAAAAAACCCGCAAATTCCTGCGGGTGTAAGACTTCCTATGGAGCCGATGATGAGAGTTGAACTCACGACCTACGCATTACGAGTGCGTTGCTCTACCACTGAGCTACATCGGCAGATGCCGGAATTACTGTTTATTGTTATCAAGCAGTTCAAGAATAATCCTGTTTATATTTAATATCGCACTGATTTCCTCCGGCCTTCTTTTTTTTAAATGCTGAGCCAATTCCGCCATAGCGGCCTCAAAATCAGTTTCTGCCGTTTCTTTTAACAAAAAATCGACTGTACCGGTGGCTTGCTTAAAACTTACCGGTCTGGCCATTTTTTTATAACTGTCCTGTAAAAGCAAATCCGCCGTTACGCCCAGTGCATTAGCAATGTTGACAACTGTTTCCAGACTGGGTTTGCGGTCACCGCGTTCTATCTGACCCAAAAATGATACCGAAAGATTTGCTCTTTCGGCCAGTCTTTCCTGGGTTAAATTATTCTCTATGCGCTCCTTTTTAATTCGTTCACCTAACAGTCTATATTTCATTGCCTCAACTCCTCTATATGTTACTATAGCGGTTGCATGAAAGCAATAAAATATGCTAGTGGCATTATTTTTTGTTGCCATAAGCGCCATTATGCTGTAAAATTATAACTAAATTGGAAGCGATAAGCGAAATATGCTTTATAAGGTGGGATATTGGATGAACATAAAAAAAATTTGGCATCACGGAAGTTATGAATTATTTCAATTAGAGACGGCCGAAAAAATTCTGCTGATTCTGCTTTTTGAAAAGAATGTCATCAAAACAAGTTTTGAATGGGAATCGATGATAGCATTTATTGATAAAAAGATTAAACCGGACTAAAATATCGTGCGTTGCATAAAACAAACCTTTTCATCAAAACAGCAGCTCCACCTGTTCTTCCTTTAATACCTGCACAATATACGTTTCCTGGGATTTAGACAAATCAATTTCAAATAATGAAGCTATCCGGTCACCCTCCTTAGTGCAAATCAAGCGGACTATAGGCCGGGTCTGACAGCTCCGGTTCATATCCACTACCACACCTATATCACCGGTATTCAGCCGGATTACGCTCCCCAGCGGATATATTACCACATTATTAAGAAATACATTGATGACCTCCGGGTCAAACTGACCACTATGCCGGCTAATTATCTCCACCGCCTGGTGCGGAAAAAAAGATTTGCGAAATGGGCGTTCCGCCAGCAAGGCATCAAAAACATCGGCCACGGCAACAATCCGCGCAAAAAAATGTATTTCATCATCTTTTAAACCCCGGGGATAACCTGAACCGTCAAAACGTTCATGATGCTGCCAGGCAACCTGCGCAACGGCATCCGAAATCTGACCGGAACCGACCAGCCGTTCATACCCGTATATCGTATGCTTTTTTACTATATCATATTCTTCCGTCGTTAAACCGCCTGTTTTGTACAACAAGTCCTGCGGAATATAACTTCGGCCGGCATCATGCAGTAATGCGGCCATACCCAGCTCTTTGAGGCGGTCCCCCGGCAGTTTCATAAAGAAGCCTATCAATAACGAAAGCATACAAACATTAACAGAATGTGTAAATACATAGTTATCCACCGACCTGACATCGGTAAGGTGCATCATGGCGTTCCTGTCCCTGACTACTCCGTACAAGATATCACTCACAGCAGCTTTAACCGCATCCGCTGACACCGAGTCTTTAAGCGTCAGTTTGCGAAAAACATATTTCACAGTATGCAGGGTAGCCTGTTCTGCACCGGTAAAATCACCTGCCTGCCGGGTGCAGGACCGGCTTTTTACATTTACGGCGGTTATCCCCGATTCCCGCAACTGCTTTAAGTGAGCAGCCTCCAACAGGGTTCCCGGGGGCAACAGGAGAATGCCGTCAGAAGCATACACTGCCTTGATTATGACCATCCCCGGGATTAGGTTTTCCGTTAAGACTTTGGCCACGACTTCCCCACCTCGCACCTAAGTTTGCAGCGCCGGTCATAACCCGCTTAATTGAGCATTATTCTAGTCACAACCAGAAAATTCCTCCCTTATCAAGAGAATTGACTTCGGCAGCTTTTTCTTTGCTGTCAATTGTTCACAAAAAAAGTGGCAGGAGGGACTACCCGCTTGCCACTAGTCACAGCTTAACTAAACAACTGTGTGGACAGATACCGTTCACCGGTATCTGGCAATATTACAACAATGGTTTTGCCTTTGTTTTCCGGTCGCTTAGCTACTTCCAAAGCCGCGAAAACAGCAGCGCCGGAAGATATCCCCACCAGTAACCCTTCCTCGGTAGCCAAACGCCGCCCTATATTAAAGGCTTGGTCATTTGTCACCTTAATAACTTCATCAATAATTTCCTGGTTTAATACATCGGGTATAAAACCGGCACCAATCCCCTGAATTTTGTGCGGACCCGGATTCCCTCCCGATAACACCGGAGAATCATTCGGTTCTACAGCTATCGCTTTAAAATCGGGTTTCCGCTGTTTGATTACTTCACTAACGCCGGTAATAGTACCGCCTGTCCCAACTCCCGACACCAGGATATCCACCTTGCCGTCCGTATCCTGCCAAATTTCTTCAGCCGTGGTGCGCCGGTGAATATCGGGATTGGCTGGGTTTTGAAACTGCTGCGGAACAAAAGCCTCAGGGATTTCCTGGGCCAGCTCGCCAGCCTTTTCCACCGCGCCCCGCATCCCTTTTTCACCGGGAGTAAGCACCAGTTCCGCCCCATAAGCCTTGAGGATATTGCGCCGCTCAATACTCATGGTATCTGGCATGGTCAGAATTAAACGGTAGCCTTTGGCAGCACATACAAAAGCCAAACCAATGCCCGTATTACCACTGGTGGGTTCAATAATAACACTGCCTTTTTTGATCAGACCCTGTTTCTCCGCCTCTTCAATCATGTTAAAGCTAATCCGGTCTTTTACACTGCCGCCCGGATTAAAGGATTCAAGCTTGGCCAGCACGGTGGCCCCAGTACCTGCCGTCACTTTGTTTAGCATCAGCAACGGTGTCCGGCCAATTAATTCAGTAAGATTCTTTGCAATGTTTGCCATAATCAACCTCCTGCATCTTTTTCTTTATCCCTACTAAACATATAGGGTTATCTGATATATAGTTTATCACCCATAGCCGGGTTTTTCAATGTCCATTATGTTATCATCATATTTTCATCAAAAGGCTGATAGCATCTAAAAAACAAACCCCCGCTTCTGCAAGCGGAGGTTTGTTTGTTAATAACTACATCATGCCGGGCATCCCGCCCATGCCGCCCATTCCTGGGGGCATACCACCGCCCACGCCGTCTTTATCCGGCTTATCGGCTACAATAGACTCAGTAGTTAACAGCATAGCAGCGATACTGGCAGCATTCTGCAGCGCGGACCGGGTAACTTTGGCCGGGTCAATAATACCGGCTTTAACCATGTCCACATACTCTTCGGTGGCAGCGTTGAAGCCAACCCCCGGCGGCTGATTCATAACCTTTTCCACGATGACAGAGCCTTCCAGACCTGCGTTATTGGCAATCTGCCGAACAGGTTCTTCCAACGCCCTTTTAACAATTTCCACACCGGTCTTAATATCCCCTTCGGCTGTAACGTTGTCCAGTGCTTTAATCACATTAACATAAGCGGTACCACCACCAGGCACAATACCTTCTTCAACAGCGGCCCGGGTAGCATTCAGAGCATCCTCAATGCGCAGCTTCTTCTCCTTCATCTCGGTCTCGGTAGCAGCGCCAACTTCAATTACGGCTACGCCGCCGGAAAGCTTGGCCAAGCGCTCCTGAAGCTTCTCTTTGTCAAAATCGGAAGTGGTATCTTCAATCAGTGTCCTGATTTGAGCCACCCGCTTTTCAATATCAGCCTGATTGCCCACACCACCAACAATTACGGTCTCTTCCTTCTTAATCTTAACCTGACGGGCTTTACCCAGTTGGTTGATATTAGTGCCGTCCAGTTTCAGACCGACTTCTTCGGAAATAACCTGCCCACCGGTAAGGGTGGCGATGTCTTCCAGCATAGCCTTCCGGCGGTCACCAAAGCCCGGTGCCTTCACGGCAACACAAGTGAAGGTGCCGCGGAGTTTGTTTACAACCAGGGTAGCCAGGGCTTCGCCCTCAACATCTTCGGCAATAATCATCAGCGATTTGCCTGACTGAACAACCTTTTCCAGAACCGGCAAGATATCGGCAATAGCACCGATCTTCTTATCGGTAATCAGTATGTACGGCTCATTCAGGACAGCTTCCATTTTATCAGGGTCAGTAATCATGTAAGGAGAAATATAACCCCGGTCAAAGTTCATACCTTCTACAACATCTAAGGTAGTACCGATACCGCGGGATTCTTCAACTGTGATTACACCGTCTTTGCCCACTTTTTCCATAGCTTCGGCAATCAGTTGACCAATTTCATCATCAGCGGCAGAAATGGACGCCACCTGAGCGATGGAGTTCTTATCTTCGATAGGTTTTGCGCTTTTCTTGATTTCTTCAACTGCGGCATTAACTGCCTTTTCAATGCCTTTTTTAATAATCATCGGATTGGCACCGGCAGCTACGTTTTTCAAGCCCTCACGAATAATAGCCTGAGCCAGTACAGTAGCGGTAGTGGTCCCGTCACCGGCCACATCATTGGTCTTGGTGGCAACTTCTTTTACCAGCTGCGCACCCATATTTTCAAAAGGATCGGGTAGCTCAATTTCCCGGGCAATGGTCACACCGTCATTAGTAATCAGCGGGGAACCAAATTTTTTATCCAGTACAACATTACGGCCCTTGGGACCAAGGGTAACCCTTACAGCTTCGGCCAGGGCATTAACGCCCCGCTCCAGGGCCCGGCGGGCATCTTCTCTAAAAAGAATCTCTTTTGCCAAAGGTTATTACCTCCTAAAAACTATATTTTTCCGATTAGTACTACTTCTGTACAATAGCCAAAATGTCCCTCTCATTGAGGATCAGGTGCTCGTCGCCATCAATCTTGAACTCGGTGCCGGCATACTTAGAGTAAATAATCCGGTCGCCAACCTGCACTTCCATAGCGACCCGCTGGCCGTTCTCCAAGATTTTGCCACTACCCACGGCAATGATTTCGCCTTCCTGAGGTTTTTCTTTGGCGGTTTCCGGCAAAACGATACCACTGGCAGTTTTTTCTTCGGCGGCCAAAGGTTTAATCACCACTCTGTCCCCTAGCGGTTTGAGTTGCATAAAAATTACCCCTCCTTTTTTTCTTTAATTAAATAAGGTGTGTTTGTTTTATTGTTAGCACTCATCTGAGACGAGTGCTAATACATTATCTATAATATAAAATGCGTATGAGAAAATCAACTTCTTTATTGGCCGATATTTAGGCCGCATTTCCCAAAAACCACATTTTATCTCGCAAGAGGTTTTATTTTCTTGTAGTAGCAAGCTATTACTCTGAAATCATAAAATGGGAAAATAAATTATCCTACCCAAAAATAATTACCATAACTACGCATTTTTATACATCCTGTTACCAAAATTATATTATTGACAAAAAACTGCCTAACGCCAAAATAAAGCTAAACAGGCCTTAAACCCTTGTTTCCCGCAAGGACTAAAGCCTGTTTAAGTGGATTTTTTGCTACCCCGCCTTTATTTCACACTGCCAATATTACGACATACCTCAGAAAGAACCCGCCGACTAAAACCAACAGGGCTGAAGCAACAGCCAGGGTTTTTGGCGCTCGCCCGTGGTTGCGCAAACTGTATCCCTGCATTAACAATGGTAGCAGCAACCCCGGTATGATGAAACCCAGCCATAGAAAAACCGCGTAATCCCCGATAAGCAGGTTTTTCATCAGCCCGGCGGCGGAAGGAGAGAATAACAGCCATACAGTCAGCATACCCACTACCGCCAACTCCAGTTTAATCAGAATACTGTCCCCTTTTTCCAGGCGCTTGATGGACTCACAGTCATCTTGTTTAAAAAAGTAAAGTGCCAGAATAATAGCGGCTATTCCGGTAGAGGTAGCTGAAACGACAAACAACATGGGCAACAAAGGCGTATCGGCCCAAACCGGTTTGGCGCTGACTGCCAGTAACACGCCGGTATAGGCGGCTACCATCAGGGCAAAGGGTAAGCCAAGAATTCCCACCGTCCGTCTTAGTCCTTCTCTTCCGGCTAAACCTGACAAGAACGGGATTTTTTTGTCTTCCGCCAGCCACATCAAGGGATAGGCAACTCCACAGAGCAGCGAAAAGGCAACTAACAACCAGGTACCAACAGACATAACGGAAGATGCCCGGAAAATCAATCCGTTATTCAACGGACCGGCCTGCACCAGCAAATGCCAAAATGAGAGGGGTTTGCCCAGGTCAATAAGCAGCATAAACAGCCCCAGACAAATAGGGGCAAGAACTATGTAAGACCCGACTTTGGCCATGTTGCGGAACCTGCCTTTGCTTACCAGGTCGGCTATTACCCCCACATAGTAAGCTGCAGCTGAAAGACCGCCCACGAAAAGATATAAAGCCACCGGAAAACCCCAGGTGGTAAATTTAAGCATCTTTACTCACCCCGCTTTGTACATTGGTTTTTTCCCCGTCATTATCCTTAAAAACAGACCGCAGGGGGGCGGAAATCAGGAAACCGACTGTCAGCAAGCCTACTGCCCACTTAGTCAAAGCATCACCGGTAGCCGGCCGGGGATTTTCGGGTAACCCGCTTTGCGTAATGGCATCAGGCAGGACATAAATAATTTTTAACCCGCTTAATTCCTTTTGACCGTACAATACGGCATTTGGATAACCGTCGGAATTAAGTTGCTTAACCCGTAACTGGGCTTTTTCCAACAGCTCTTCATAATCTCCAAATTCAATAGCCTTAGCCGGGCAGGCCTCGGCACAAGCGGTTATCTTTCCTTCTTTAAGACGCGGCTCACAATATATGCATTTACGCACCGTGCCGGTCTCCAAAGATTTACCGGGAACATTATAGGGGCAGGCAAAAACGCAGTATTTACATCCAATACACGTATCCTGATCAATTATGACAATGCCGTCCTCCCTTTTATAAGCTGCGCCGGTGGGACATACTTGCACACAACTGGCCCGGCTGCAGTGCATACACTGGACCTTAAGATTGATCAACTGCGGCTTTGCCTTCTCACCGCGTTCGGTAATTCTAACGGTTGTGTATGTATCGCCGCCGGTAGCGGGCGCATACTTATATACATCGGGAAGCTTGTTTACTTCCTTACAGGCGATGGCACAGCTGAGACAACCGATACATTTGGAGGTATCATTTAACATCCCCTTTTTGTCGATACCGGGGATGCCTTTTTCCGCAGCCCGCGCTTTAGCCGGAGCTGCCAATCCGCCTGCAGCGGAGCCGGCCAGTGCTATCCCGGATAGCTTGAGGAATGAACGCCGGTCTATTCCCATGTTTTCACTCCTTTCGTTCCTTTTTTATCTCTCTACAATTCCAGTTCTTTGCGAACAATATCAATAATCTGAGGTATCTTCTCCTGTAACGCGGGCGTTAACTCCAAACCCCAGGTCATATCCTGCGGCTGCACCCCGATTATGACGGTTTCCGGGCATTGATCCAGGAACCGGGCAATTTTCAGGGTTTCCATCAGGTCTACCTGGTGTAGGGAGGTCTTGTGTTCTCTTAACATGTTCTCCACCTCATGAGGCTGAAACCTGAATATCGTCCCCGCCACAGCACCGGCCTCCAACGAGTCGACTATAATCAGCCGGTCAAACTGTTGGATAATCTCCAGCAAATCGATACCCGCCACGCCCCCGTTATGTAAGACGATATGCCCGGGCAGCTGGAGGTCGGCCAGCGCCCTGATTACATGCACTCCGATACCCTCATCTTTTAATAAAACATTGCCCACGCCCAGCACTAAAACTTTAGAGCGGCCGCAACCACCGGCCATGATTAAACAACCCTGAATTTTAGTATTTCATTGGTGTCCGGATGAATCAGGTGCACGGCGCAAGCCAGGCATGGATCAAATGAACGGATAATCCGCACAATATTAATGGGGTTATTGGGGTCTGGCACCGGCGCACCAATCAGCGCCTGTTCCACCGGGCCTTTAACTCCATTATCGTCACGCGGCGAGCAGTTCCATGTAGTTGGCACCACACACTGATAGTTTTTCGTCTTGTAATCGTCGACTTCCACAAAATGTGCCAGGGCGCCGCGGGCGGCCTCCACCAGCCCCATGCCCTTGCCTTTTTGCGGTACCGGTTTTTCATTACATACAGGCTCACCGGGCTTAAGGCCGGTCAACCAGCCGACCATACCTTCGGCCACCAGTTTGCACTCATATGCCCTGGCAGCGTGACGGGCAACCGCGGAAGGCCAGGCACCTATTTTGGTGACCAGGTCCATAAAACCTTTGTCCTGATTAACCAACTGCCGGGCCAACGGGCCGACCTCCATGGGCTTGCCGTCGTACCGGGGTGCTTTCAACCAGGTGTAAGCCCCTTCTTTGTTTGGTTCAGGCAATGTCTCGCCCTCCGACGGATGCTTACCGGAAGTATTATCATTATACCAAGAGTGTTTAACATGTTCCGCTAACTTACCGGGGTCGAGAGGATTAACCTTGGCAATATCACCGTTAAATATAGCGCCGGCTTTCAGGAAACGCTTATTGAAATCACCCGATTTACCCAAATCAAACATCCCATAAGACAGGAAGTTCCCGCAACCAAAGCCCACTTTGGCATCATGCAGCGGCTTGAGAGGACCGGTGCCAAACAACAGTACATCTTTGAGGTAAATATTATTGATAAAGTCAATTAGCTTCAGCAAACGGCTTTGGAAAGCCGCAATGCGGTCCGGCGTAACCTCAACTGAAACCCCGCCAGGATAATAGGTCACATGGTGAGGCATTTTACCGCCAAAAATAGCCAGCATTTCATGGGCCAATTTCCGCATTTCCAGGGCCATGATATAATGCTGCACAGCCATAGTTACTATCTCCGGGTCATTGACACAGAACTGGTCCGGGTTGTAGCGCGGTGTAAAAGGAGCGGTATCCCCGGCCTGTACCAGACCAACGATTTTATCTCTGACCTTTAGCAGATCCGGATTGATCCCCTTATAATTGGCTACAGCCATGATATCAATATAATCCAGGGCCGCCAGGTGGTAAAAGTTCAGAATATGGGACTGGATAATATTGGCGCCCGCTACCAGGTTCCTGATAATCCGGCCGTTGTCCGGCACATCAGCACCAAAAGCCATGTCCAGATTCTGAACAGAAGCCAGGGCATGGTCTGCCGGACAGACTCCGCAGATGCGCTGAGTGATTACCCCGGCATCCCTAGGATCCCGGCCTTGCAAAATAACCTCAAACCCCCGCCAGAGGGTGCCGATGGATCTGGCATCAACTACCTTGCCGCCTTCCACTTCAACTTCTATCCGCAGGTGACCTTCAATTCTGGTGACCGGATCGATGACAATTGTTTGTGCCACTATTTCACACCCTCTTTCTCTTTAGCTTTTTCATTGGCAAAATAGATGGCCCCGGCACCGGCTGCCGCACCGGCGACGGCCCCGCCCAGGCTGGCCCCGAAGGTACCGATGGCGGACTGCTTTTCATCGGTGGCTTTAGCCTTAACCAGTTTGGCCACCTCAGGCACCGGCTCGTAAAGAGAAGCCTGCGGAAAAGTCGGCTCTGTACAACCGGCACAAGGTGCCCCGGCTTTGAGGCAAAAACTTGTTCCGCTGTTCCACTGCCGGCTCGGGCAGTCTGCGTAAGTAACCGGTCCCCGGCACCCTTTGGCACCCAGACAGCCTTCAATATCAGGCAAATTTTCGCCAATATTTTTGATAAATTCACCTTGTTCGTAGGCGCCCCGGCGCGGACAGTTATCATGAATCAGCTTGCCGAAAAATACTTTAGGCCGGCCCAGCTGGTCCAAATCAGGCACTTTGCCAAACAATAAAATATTAACCAGGGTTCCTACCAGCCAGTCCGGATGTCCCGGGCAGCCCGGAATGTTGACTACAGTGCCGCCGACAACATCTTTTAAACCTTTACACCCGGTGGGATTTGGGCCGGCAGCGGGGATGCCACCATAGGAAGCACAGGTGCCCATGGCTACATTATAAGCGGCCGACGCCGCAGCCTCTTTTATAATGTCCACAAAAGGACGGCCGCTGACCTTACAGTAAATACCGCCGTCTTTTGTAGGTATGGCCCCCTCCAAGATTAGTACATACTTTCCTTTCGACTTCTTGATGGTATCATGCAAGGCAACATCCGATGGCACACCGCTGGCAGCCATCAAAGTCTCGTGATACCGCAGAGAGATTTTGTCCAAAACCAGCTCCGCGACTCCAGGATAATCAGAGTTAGCAAAGGAAACCGTACACCCTGTACAACCGGCCCCGTTTAACCAAAGCACCGGCACTTTACCGGCACCAATTTTTTCTAAGGCACTGGCAACCTGTGGCGCGTACATGCTGGATAATCCCAACAGAGCTGTAATGCTGGCGCTGTATTTGAGAAAATCTCTTCTGGCTATTTCTTTTTGAAACATTTTTTCAATTCCCTTCATGCTTTCCACTCACCCCCATTACGTCATTAAGGCATTTTTTTCCGCATAATAAAATCCGGGTAAACTTCTAACGCTTATCACCACCCCTTCCAAGGTATATCACGGTAAACGCAAAGAATTAACCCGGATTATTATCAGGCTCTAAAGCAGCGCATTCCTAGTGATATGGCCTTTATTTTTTAAAAAAATTGTATTTATAATATACATGCAAATACCGTGCCAAGCTATTTGACTGAATTTCCAGGTGTTTTCGCCGGGAGGATGTATAGTTTCTTTACACGCCATTACTACAAACGTAGTCCCTGCCCCTGTTTGTCAAAAGTGTACATTAATTATGCAAAGCAGTTGTCCCTGCTCATCACTAGTACTATCGGTCACATGCGCTGCTGCATATTACGGATATCTTGGGTTTGTTTTCCTCCGCACCTGTAAAGCAAGGAATTTACTGCATATTTGAGGCATGTTTGGTTTCCTTGCAGATTGTTACAACTTTCACATGGCCTGAAAAAAGCTCCATGATTTTTTTATCGTAGTTCTATGCCATAATCTTTAATTTTTTGATACAGGGTTACCCGGGTAATGCCCAACATTTTTGCCGCCATTTGCTTGTTGTTCCTGGTTATAGCCAAGGCATCCAGAATCATCTTGCGCTCCACTTTGCTGACCGCGTCCTTCATTGCTACAATCTCCCCGCCGTTAGGCCGGCGGCAAAGTTCCCTGATATGCGAAGGCAATACGTCCGGCCGGATGATATTGCCTTCGGCCAAAAACAGGCTGCGTTCAATGATGTTTTCCAGTTCCCGGACGTTACCGGGCCACGTATATTGCAGCAACGCCTCCAAACATTCTTCAGAAAAAACCTTAGGGGAAATATTCTTTTCCCGGACAAATTTTTGAATAAAATGGCCGATGAACAAGGGGATATCCTGCTTACGCTCCCGCAGCAACGGCACATAAATAGGAAGCACATTCAGGCGATAAAACAAGTCCACCCGGAACTTCCCTTCTGCCACCAGTTTTCTAAGGTCCCGGTTAGTCGCAGCAATCACCCGCACATCTATTTTTTGCGTCTTCGTGCCGCCAACGCGTTCAAATTCCCGCTCCTGAATTACGCGCAAAAGCTTCCCCTGCATCAGCAGCGGCAAATCGCCAATTTCGTCCAGCAAGATAGTACCCCCGTTGGCCAGCTCAAACTTCCCGGGTTTGCCGCCTTTTCGGGCACCCGTAAAGGCTCCCTCTTCATAGCCAAAAAGCTCCGATTCCAGCAGCAGTTCCGGCAAGGCGGCACAATTTATGGCAATAAAGGGCTTCCCGGCCCGGGGGCTTAAATTATGTATGGCCCTGGCTACAACTTCCTTGCCTACCCCGCTTTCACCCTGAATCAGCACGGTGACGCTCCCCTGAGCAGCTTTTTCAATAATCCGTTTCAAAGATATAATGACCGGACTTTCGCCAATCATAGCGTCCAGTACATATTTCCTGGCCGAGGCAATATTCAGCCGGTCCCGGTAATATTCAATTTCACCCCTGGACTTACTTAGCAAATAGGGCAGGCACATATCAATCTCCGCCAGGCCCTGGAAAACAGCCACCGCTTTTTCCCGGCAGGTGTCATAACCACAGGCGCCGCAATTTAATTCGTCTTCCGGACGGGTCTTAAAAGTGTGTTTCAGAATTTCGGTTATTTCATATTCTGTAGGACATGACAAGGGATTGGATCTGTCCTGAAAACTCCTGGCCAGATCCATTTCCGGCAAATTCTTTATTAGCCGCTTGCCGGACTTGTGGGCATAATCCAGCACCACCGTCTTTCGGGATAACTGGTCCAGTTCGGAAGCCACTTCCGGACCGTCAATACAGCCTTTACAAAACAAAATATCCAGAAACCGGGGCATAATCAATCCGTCATTTATACTTTGCAAAGCCTCCAGGCAATCATCCTTGCCTTCAATAACCGACAGCTCCGGAGTAATTTGCAAATCCGGGCCAAGATTCTTAAGTAATCCGCCGGAAACGGGGAAGGTTTGGGGCAGGCAGGATTCGTGGACTCCTGTATTATACGGCCGCTGCGGTAAGCTTATCCCGGCTTCGGCAAAAAGCAGCTTCAACTCTTTAAAGGTTAGCACGGCGCTGATGATACCCTGCCCTTCGTTACGCGCTTCTTCTTTTTTGGCTACGCAGGGGCCGATAAAAACCACCCGGGCATATTTATGCTTTCTGTGAACATATTTTGCCGTTGCCATGACAGCCGAATCTATCGGTGCCAGGTAGCGGATTAACCCTGGGTAGTGTTTTTCCACCATTCCTACCACCGCCGGGCAGTATGTCGCTATCACGGGCCCGTCGGTATTTTGCAGGTATTCCCGGTATTTGGGCACCGTAAGCTGAATGCCGGCAATCACTTCCTGAACACCGAGAAAACCCAGCTCCAGCAAGTATTTTGTAAGCAATTCTATATCCGTGTCCGGAAAACTTGCCGGAAAAGACGGGGCAATAACAGCAATAGTAGCCTGCGTGCGCAAAAAAACCCGCACTGCATCCAGGTCCTGACTGTCAATTTTTTTGGCCTGCTGGGCACATACCCGGACACAGTAACCGCAACTGATACATCTTTCTTCTACAATCTTGGCTTGTCCCTCTTCGACTTTAATGGCTTTGGCCGGGCAATTACGAATACAGGAATAACATGTCTGGCACTTTTCTTTAATGGTTGTTACTACACCCATTCCATCCACCTCGGCATCCTGTAAATAATGCAATAAAGACAGGTGAGCCTGTCTTTATAATTATTAACTATTCTGCTTTGTTCGACATTTTATTTATAAATCCTTTTTTTCCGGCTTGCGACCCTCCACCACCGCCACAATACCGCCCATCAGATTATGGTAGCCGGTTTCTGCCAACCCGGCCTGGCCGAATATTTCGGCCAACTTTGCCTGATGTGGAAAGACCCGGGCCGAATCATGCAAATAGCCATATGCCCCCTTGTTTCCGGCCCAGAGCTTACCCATGGCCGGGATAAGCTTTTCAAAATACAGCCAGTACATTTGTTTAAAAACCGGGGCTTCCGGTTGAGCCATATCCAGGGAAACCACCTTCCCCCCTGGCTTGACCACCCTGGTCATTTCCTTTAGAGCGGTTAAAATATCCGGTACATTTCGCAGCCCCCAGCCCACTGTTACGCAATCAAAAATGTTGTCCTCAAAAGGGAGTTGCATGGCATTGCCCTGAATCAACCGGATATTATCCCTTAATGCAAAATCCTTTATATTTTCACCGGCCACAGCCAGCATATTCTCCGAAAAGTCCAGGCCCACCACCCGGCCTTTTGGGCCGGCGGCACGGGCCATTTCCATAGCAAGCATCCCGGTACCACAGCACACATCCAGAGCATAGCCGCCGGCTTTAATCTCGGACCGATGTACCGTATATCTTCGCCAGGACTTGTCGAGACCTATGGACATTAGCGAATTCATCAGGTCATAACGCCGGGCGATAGAATTAAACATTTCCCGCACAAATTTTTCTTTATTATCCTTACCAGGCAGATTAGGCAATACGATTTCCCCCTGTTACCGGGCACACTCCCCGGTGATTCCTTTTAATATTTCCAGACCGTGCGGCAGCACCGGCAGAATCCAGTCCAGGCTTTCTATTACTGCTTTCGGACTGCCCGGCAAATTGATAATCAAAGTGCCGCCGCGGATTCCGGCTGTGGCCCGGGACAAAATTGCCCGGGGGGTGATCCAATAACTCTCCGACCGCATGAGTTCAGGAATGCCCGGTACCAGCCGTTCCACCACATCCAGGGTAGCCTCCGGGGTAACGTCCCGGGGAGCAAAGCCGGTACCGCCGGTAGTCAATACCAGGTCCAGCTTTTTTTGATCGGCAAATTCCCGCAGCTTGGCCGCAATGACCTCCCGCTCATCGGGCACCAGGGTGTAATCCGTCACTTCCCACCCAACGGCGGTGATTTTTTCCCGGATAGCTACAGCGCTCAGATCCTCCCGTTCACCGCGACTACCCTTGTCACTGGCGGTAATAATCCCTACTTTAAACATTTTGGCCACCTCCGCCGGATTTCCCTGTCCCGGCAGTTGTTTCAGCAGTTGTTTCAGCAGTTGTTTCAGCAGTTGTTTCAGCAGTTGTTTCAGCAGTTG
>CAZWUW010000015.1:0-936 GCA_964636895.1 uncultured Eubacteriales bacterium | reverse complement strand
TTTCAGCATTTGCCTGCTCTGCTTTAGCTGCAGCTCCCACTGCCTGCACTTCCACCAGGTCACCCACCTGGACCGGACCGCCTTTAAGCACTTTGATGAAAATCCCTTCCCTAGGCATGACACAATCGCCGGCCTGGTAATAAATAGCGCAGCGATCATGGCACTCTTTGCCGATTTGAGTGACTTCACCTTCCGCCGCCGGTCCGATTTGCAGCCGGGTACCGACCGGCAGCGCAGGGAGGACAATCCCCTCTGTAGTAAGATTTTCGGCAAAATCACCGGGATGCACATCAAGTCCCAGGGAACGCATTTTCTCAATGCTTTCCAGGGCCAGCAGACTCACCTGGCGGTGCCACGGCCCACCATGGGCATCTCCGGCAAGACCAAAGTCCGGAAGCAGTTCTCCCTTAAATATGTTCTTTTTGCGCATGCCTTTTTTTTCGCTGCTGCAAACCGCTACTATTTTACCGGCCATATTCTACCTCCTCCGGCCACGGCCCCTCACCGGCCCTGGCAAAAACACCGTTTTTCCCGCCCCGTTTCTCGACCAGGCGGATGCTGCCGATAACCATCTCTTTGTCTATGGCTTTACACATATCGTAAATAGTCAGTGCCGCCACCGTTACCGCCGTCAGCGCCTCCATTTCCACCCCGGTCTTACCGGTGGTCCTTGCCACGGCTTCAATTAACAGCCGCGATTCGCCCATATCAATATGGAACCTGAGGTCAGCCCCGGTAATCAAAAGAGGGTGACACATGGGAATTAACCGGCCGGTTTCTTTAACCCCCATAATACCGGCCACCTGAGCCACGGCCAGCACATCGCCCTTGGCTATCCGGCCGGCTTTGACAGCTTCCAGTGTTTCCGGCCGCATCCGCACCTCCCCGCGGGCCACTGCCACACGCACGGTATCGTCCCTGGCGGAACCGTCTACC
>CAZWUW010000014.1:0-42577 GCA_964636895.1 uncultured Eubacteriales bacterium | reverse complement strand
ATTTACCGGCCGGGAGTTCCAACTGGTAAACCACCTCCGAATTTGGCTGCAGATGAATGGTCCCCGGACCTATGCCGACATTTTTGGAATCCATCAAACGCCCGTTGATAAACCCTGGCGGTACCTGCAAATTATTTGGGTCTGTGCGCAGCGACAGGGAAGTTTTAAACAAGGTAGTGTAATACTTCTTAATCCCCTCATCCTGTAAAGTCAAAGCTCCCCGCACCTGTTGGTCAGACCACCCCAGGAACAACAACCGGCCATTGTTAACTTGCCCGCCTTCTTCACTAAAAAGGGATTCCAGCACCCGCTGCCGCAGGAAATCCTGCTGGTTTTGCAGCGGCGGGATGCCCTGACCCTGCCAATTGGCGGCGGGGTTATAAATCTGGTGATAAAAAGGCATGCCGGAACTAAGCTGGTTGACTTTTAGCAACGGGATTTCCACGGTTATCTTGCCACCCGCTTTTATAGCACCTACCTTCTTATAACCAAAAGGAGACAGGAGCAGCCCGTCGGTAAAATCGTACTCGGTATTGTTGGTAATCACTCCCAGCCACTTTTTGTCCTGCCGGGTGATTTCCCCGACAAGTCCGCCTTTGAGATTAGTTTCACCGGCGGTGCCAAAACCGCGCATCATCCATGACCGCATATCCCGCAATTCAATCTTGGTCGTTTCGACATTCTGTTCCACCATTACCCTGGCCGCCGGCATTTTACCGCTAACCTGCATAGGCGGTTCACCATTGGCGGGCAAGGCATAAACCAACTGCTTGCCTTTTAAATCCACTACATATTTACTGCGGTTGGGGGCAAAAATCCCGGTTAAAGTAGTAACCCTGGCCTGGGTATTTTGGGCATGCAAATCCACGATATTGATTTGATGAGACAGTACTTCGCTACGCCGCTCCTGAAATGAGGCCACATAAATAACCGCCACAAAAACAAAGGCCAGCGCCGGCACCGTAAACCAGGCCCACTCCCGTTTGTCAAGTTTCTTCAGAATCAGGTAATTTAGGAAACCGACGATAAAAACATATAATACCAACAATATAACTGTACCTTTAAGGGACGGCAGTTCCATGGCCGGGATGGTATTTAACGCTTCAGACAGCGCCCATGAGTTGTTACCGCCAAAAAGTCCTTTAAAGCCAGCCCCACCGTACCCTGCTTTAGTCATATTTTCCCTGCCGGCTAAAAGCAGGTCCTGCCAGATGAACTTGGTCCCGCTCCAACCGGCCAGCGGCTCTAGAAAAGGATCAAAGGTCAGGAACACTACCTTGCCGCTGCCGACAGTCTGTTCTATTGCCAGCGGCTCCCCGGCATGCACATAAATACCTTTGCCTTTAGCACTGCTAATATTTGCCACCTGTACCGTCCCAGCAGGTGGCTGCATTGATCCCTTGCCCATGATCAAAGGCAGCGAGTCCAGTTTTTTGGCCGCTGTCCCCGTAACCTCCACCGGCTGCAGCTCCGGTGGTAAACCAGGCAGCACCTTTGCCCAGCCAGGTCCACCGGCCAGTACCAGCGTACCGCCCTGATTGACCCAGCGTATCAGTGCCCCGGTCTGCCCGGCATTAAGCTGCAGATTTACATCAGCAAACACCAGGGCGTCAAAAAAAGCCAATAATTCCGCTTTATCCGGAAAGTTTTCATGCTTAAGGGTAATTAGCGCCGGGGTATTTCCATTGGGCAGGCGCATCCCGGTTAAGGCCCCGAATTCACTGTCCGGCCGGTCCAATACGCCAATCACCGGCTGATCAAAAGAATGAAAATTAATATCCACTTTGCCTTTGGCCACCGTCCCTTGGTCAGTGACCACTTCCACCCTCAGCCCGCCTAAAAACTGATTAACCGGTACATACATATCAAACCGCTTGGTAGCCCCCCGGGGCACCACCGCTTTACTGGTGTAATCCGCTAAAAATTCTTCTTTATTACTGTAAACCAGCCGCAGTTTCCCCTGCAGATCCGGTCCATTATTGGTGACCTCCACTTGCAGAGGCAGCCAGGCCCCCTGTTTGGCATGATTGCCAAAAGCCCCTGTCGCCTTAACCGTTACAACCGTTTTTTTATCGCCGGCCGGTGCGGCCGCTGCACTAACAGCCGGCAATAAAACCAGCAGGCCGGCCAAAAACGACAGCAGCCATCTTCTCCCCCAGAAAAACATACGTTATCCCCCTTATCTGCAAATTCTTTTGCGAACATCAATTAGACGAAAACTAATGGCAAAGGGTTCCCTTGCTTAACAAATATAATTGTCTAATTATGTCGAACTACTCTGAAAAACCAAAGACCCACTGTGCACCAGCAGGCCCCTACTATAATATATTAAGAACTTCTTCGACAGATGTTGTATTTTTCCCTGCATTTTTTTAGTACTGGCAGGATTTGGCCGACCACTGTCGAAAATCAATTTTGGCAGAAACTTTTTCCACCGTTTTTCGTCAATATTAAATATATAATCATATTAAAAGGAGAGATTGCCCATGCCCAAAAGATTTTTAAAAAGAACATCCCTCATCACCGCTCTGTTTTTCGTAATTTCCATGCTCACCGGCAGCATTGCCGCTGCCGAGATTATCCCGACTGCGGACATGACCCCCTTTAGAGACGTGAAGACAAGCCATTGGGGCATTAAGGACATTGTCAAAATGAATTTGCGCGGCGTGGTGTCCGGTTACGATGACGGCAATTTTCAGCCGGACAAGCCGGTCAGCCAGATAGAAGCCCTGTTGATGGCTGTACATAATATGGGTGCGGAAGCGCAGTTGGCAGCGGTCAATACCAATCAGGCGCTGCCTTTTCCGGTACCTGCCTGGGTAGAAAAGGGCAGTAAGAAAGAAGTGCTTCTGGCTATCGAAAAAGGCTTGCTGGTACCCGGCGAAAATAATTTTTCAGCCTCAAACAATGCCACCAGAGCCTGGGTCGCCCAATTAATGGTGCGCATGATTAATAAAAACAGCGAAGCCGTTCAACTGGCCAACCAGACTCCTGCTTTCACGGATGGCAGTACCATCCCCGGCTGGGCCTTAGGGTATGTTAACGCCGCATTAAAATACAAGCTGGTCTCCGGCTATCCGGATTATACCTTTAAGCCTAACCAAAACGTCACCCGGTCAGAAATGGTTTCCATGCTCAGCCGAAGTGAACAATATTTAAGCCTGCCAGATAAAATTGTAACTGCCAAAATTGTTAGTATAACCGGTCTTAACCTGGCCGTTACCGTCAACGGCAATGCGAAAAATTACTATCTGACCACGGAAACACGGATTTTTAATGATAAGGGCAGATATACCGGCTGGACAAATCTTAAGCCCAATGACAACATTAAACTGCTTTTGGACGGTAATATCATTAAATATATTGAACAACTGCCGGCAGAAACCGCGGCAAATCCCGCAACTCAGGTTAATACCATTAAGGGCGCGGTATTACAGGTTATTCCCAAGGAAAAAGTTATTGTGATCAGAGACGAGGCCAAAAAAATTCACACCAAAACGCTTACAACGACGGCCACAATTAGTGCCCCAGGCAGTGATATAAATAGTTTAAGCCAGATTTCCACGGGCCAGCAGGTGGAGTTAACTCTAAATAGCCTGGGCGATGTCACACAGGTCCGTATATTGAGCGGCAGTGGCATTACAGGCGGCACTACAGGTTTTATTGTCGATATCAATCAGGAGCAAAAACTGCTGATTATAAAAACTGCCGCCGGCAAATTCAATTCTTACCAGTATTCAGACCAGGCGGTCATAAAAATTGCTAACCAGCGTTTTCCAGGTCTTAAAGATTTGCAGGTGGGCGATGAAGTAAAGCTTAAAGTGGAAGCCGACCTGATTACGGAAATAGAACTGGTGCAGGCCAAACAACTATTAACCGTAACCGGCAAAATAATGCTTATTTCATCCGAAAAACGTATTCTGACCGTACAAAAAGACAATGGCTCCTTGGAGGCCTTCCCGGTAGCCGATAATGTGGATATTAAAATACCCGGCTTGAGCTACCCTCAGCTTAGCAACCTGTTGGTCAATGACCTGGTGGAACTGACTGTTGAACAGGGAAAAATCACCGTTATCAGCGTTAAGAACCGGACGGTGGAAAATGTAGTCAAAGGCACGGTAGCAGCCGTAGATACAACCAATAAAATCCTTACTCTGAAGACCGAAAAAGATGAGCTGAAAGCCTATGAAGTGAATTCCAGAGCGGAATTCTTAATCAATGAACGCAGCAGCAATAACCTGGCCGAGGTTAGAAAAGACATGAAGGTTGAGGTGCAGCTGGCCGACAATAAAATTATTTATTTGGAAACCAAAAATACCGTTGAGGGCAATGTCATTTCGCTGGACCAAAACCGCCGGGTGCTTACATTGAAATCCACCAATGCCGATTCTAAAACATACGTCCTGGCCAATTACGTTGATATTGACCTGGAAGGGGACAGCAATCCGGACTACAACGATATCAGTCTAAATGATTATATCGAAGCAAGGCTGGATGATAATGTGATTACCAAAATAAATGTGCGTAAAACATATGCTTATCAAATCACCGACATCTTTAAAAGCACCAAGGATTTCAAGGTTAAGGACCGGGACGGCAACATCAGGTATTTATATCTGACCGGTAAAATTGAATTTGTTGTGCCCGGAAAAACCGCACCTACTATCGATGATTTTGCTGTGAACAACAATGTGAAAGCAACCTTCCTTGGCCACAAGCTGACCAAAGTTGAAGTTTTGCCGGAAACCCGCGGCCAGATTACCGCCATCAACACTTACGCCAATACCGTAACCGTGCAGTCCTTTGCCGGGACAGCCAGCACCATTACCTTTACTACTGGCAGCGAAGTTATCAACAGCCTGCAGAGAAGCACTCAGTTAAGTGCACTGGCTGTCGGTGACCGGGTGGAGGTCAAAGAAAAAACTGATGGCGCACTAACCTTCCGGATTATGAGAAAGATTACCGGCAAATACCAGTCTGTCAGTGACAATGGCAACAAAATCTTTATTACCAAAGATGCCGTTACCTGGACCAGTTATGACCTGGCGGCCGGTGTCTATATGCACAGCGGGCCTCAGCTCATAACCGCCAGAAACCTTTTAATAAATGACCAGGTTGAATTATATGTGCTGGATGATATCCTGTACGAACTGGAAAAAAAGTAATATGAAAAATAATATGAGTTAACAAAAGAACTGCTCTTCACATCGGAGAGCAGTTCTTATATTTTCTTATATTTTCTTTTTTCTGCTATTCCATTACCTTCAGCAAGCTGGCCATTTCAATGCCTGTTACAGCGGCATCCCAGCCTTTATTCCCGGCCTTCGTACCGGCTCGTTCAATAGCCTGCTCAATGGAGTCGGCAGTAATAATGCCAAAAATTGCCGGTACGCCGGAGTCCAGACTGACTTTGGCAATACCCTTGGAAACCTCGGCACAGACGTAATCAAAATGCGGTGTGCCACCCCGGATTACAGCACCCAGACAAATCACGGCGTCATATTTACCGGAACGCACCAGCTTTTGGGCCACCAGAGGTATTTCAAAAGCCCCCGGCACCCAAGCCACCTCAATATCCTGCGCCAATGCGCCGTGCCGGGTTAAAGCATCCATAGCCCCACCCAGCAGCTTATTGGTAATAAATTCATTAAACCGGCCTACCACCAGGGCAAATTTCAATCCCTGGGCAATCAGTTTTCCTTCATAAATTTTGGTCATGATAAACCGCCTCCCTGTTCTTTGATGTTTAGCATATGGCCAAGCTTGGCCTTTTTGGTGCAAAGGTAAAATTCGTTACATGCACTGGGTTCTATTTCCACCGGCACCCGTTCCACAACCTCCAGCCCGTAACCTTCGAGCCCGCGTATCTTTTTGGGGTTATTGGTTATCAGACGGATTTTTTTCAGGCCCAGGTCAGCCAAAATCTGGGCACCTATACCATAATCGCGGAGGTCTGCCGGAAATCCGAGCAACTCATTGGCTTCCACCGTATCTTTGCCCTCGTCCTGCAGCTTATAAGCCCTGATTTTGTTGCCCAACCCAATACCCCGGCCTTCCTGGCGCATGTAAAGCAGCACCCCCCGGCCTTCCTGCTCAATCATGCGCATGGCTGTCGCCAGTTGATCACCACAATCACAACGGGCTGAACCAAAAACGTCACCGGTCAGGCACTCAGAGTGAACCCTGACCAACACCGGCTGCTCAGTATCCACATCACCCTTGACCATAGCCAGGTGCGTTTTTCGGTCCAGCAGGCTGTCGTAAGCCACGGCAACAAATTCGCCGTATCTGGTGGGCAATCTGGCATCGTCAACCCTGACAATCAGCTTTTCAGTACGCCGGCGGTATTCAATCAAATCAGCAATGGTGATGATTTTTAAAGCATGCTGCCGGGCAAACTCCGTCAGCTCAGGTATACGGGCCATGGTCCCGTCTTCCTGCATGATTTCACAGATTACTCCTGCCGGGTAAAGACCGGCCATCCTGGCCAGGTCCACTGCCGCTTCGGTATGGCCGGCCCGCCGGAGCACGCCGCCCTCCTTAGACCGGAGTGGAAATATATGGCCCGGTCGGGCTAAGTCGCGCGGGTTGGTGGCCGGGTCGATGAGGGTCTGAATGGTCGCCGCCCGCTCATAAGCGGAAATGCCGGTAGTAGTCTTGTGTTTGGCATCCACCGAAACGGTAAAAGCCGTTTCATGAGAATCGGTATTATTACCCACCATAGCCGGCAGTTCCAGCTCGTCCAGGCGTTCACCGGTCATAGGCACACAAATCAGCCCCCGGCCGTGCACGGCCATAAAATTTATGGCCTCCGGCGTGGCTTGGGATGCCGCCATCAGCAGGTCGCCTTCATTTTCCCGGTCCTCGTCGTCCACCACCACCAGCATGCGCCCCTGGCGGATTTCTTCGATGGCTTCTTCAATGTTATTAAATTTCATGACACCTTCATCCTCTCCCGTGAATTTTACAGAAATCCATTTTCCGCCAGATATTCCAGCGATAAAGCCGGCTTTTCGCCATTTGCCGCAGGGGTTTTAAGCCCCATCAGTTGTTCAACATATTTGCCGATAATATCGCTCTCCAGGTTGACCCGGTCGCCCACTTTTTTGTAGCCCAGAGTGGTCAGCTTCGCCGTATGGGGGATCAGGGAAACGCGAAAGGTATTTTCCGTCCGGTCCACTACCGTCAGGCTAATCCCGTCTATAGCCACCGAGCCTTTTTTGATTATGTACCGCATCACTTCCGCCGGAGCCGTGATTTCGGTCAGGACGGCAATGTCTTCCGGCAGCTGCCCGGAAATCTGCCCGACACCGTCAATGTGCCCGCTGACAATATGTCCGCCCAGACGGTCGCCCACCCGGAGCGCCCGTTCCAGGTTCACCCGGTCCCCTGGTTTCAATTCCGCCAGATTGCTCTTGCGCAGGGTCTCGGCCATCACATCAACGAAGAAAAAACGGTCATGATAAGCTGTCACAGTCAGACAAATGCCGTTAACTGCTATGCTGTCGCCGAGCCTGACCTCCTGTAGCACAATGGCGCCTTCGATGGTTAAACGGGCCGAGGCAGCGCCTTTATCAAGTTTTTTCAGCCGGCCCAGTTCTTCAACTATCCCTGTAAACATAATCCGGATACCCCTCTACATAAATATCATTCCCGACCTGACCCCAGGTCATGTCCCGCAGTGCCAGCGCTTTATCCATTTGTTCATGGCCGGCCCCGCCCACCGGACCGGGCGCGTCCCTACCGCCGACAAGCTTCGGGGCAATAAACCATAATACCTTGTCTACCAAGGCCATATTGAGAAACGCCGCGCTTACTTCGGCGCCGCCTTCCACCAGGAGGGAGGAGATTTCCCGGCGCCCGAGTTCAGTTAGCAGTTCCGGCAAGTCTACCCGCCCGTCCCGGTTAGTTACGATGATGATTTCTGCGCCGGCGGCTTTAAGGGCGGTTACGTTTTCCGGCGGCGCTGCATCTGTGGTAACTATTATTGTGGCCGCAGGAGAATCCACCTGCAGTACCCACGCTGTAAGCGGGGTCCTGGCCCGGCTGTCCAGGATGACCCTGACCGGGTCATGGCCGCCCTCACCGCCGGGCAGGCGGCAGGTCAGCTCAGGGTCATCGGCGATAACCGTATTAATGCCGACCAGGATGGCGTCATATTCGTCCCTGATGCGGTGTACTCTTTGCCTGGCCTCCAGCCCGGTTACCCAGCGGGCGTGGCCAGTGCGGGCAGCGATTCTGCCATCCAGGGTCATGGCTGCTTTAAGCAGCACAAAAGGCTTTTGGGTCGTAATATATTTGATAAAAGCTTCATTCAGGCGCCGCGCTTCCTTTTCCATTATGCCCACTGCTACACTAATGCCGGCATTTCTTATTTGCCGAATACCCTGGCCGGCTACTTTGGGATTAGGGTCTTCCATGGCCACATAAACCTCGGCCAGACCGGCATCTACCACCGCCTGGCTGCAGGGCGGGGTGCGCCCATAATAGGAACAGGGTTCCAGGGTGACATACATGACGGCTCCCCTGGCCTGCTCTCCCGCTTCTCTTAAAGCATGCACCTCGGCATGAGGTGTGCCGGCCTTTTTGTGGAAACCCTGACCAATAATTTTGCCGTCCCTGACAATCACCGCGCCCACTAAGGGGTTAGGGCTGGTTCGCCCCCGTGCCTGGGCCGCCAGTTCGAGGGCCAGCCGCATATAGTGTTCATGTTGAGGGTTATTTTCATTACCCAATGTAATCACCGCCATTACAAAGGCTTCGCTGGCGCGAAGCGCCGGCGTTAGCCTTTTTTATACCAGGTAATCGAATTCAATATATACTTTCTTATGGTGAAATAATAAAACCCCGGGAGTTTAACTCCGGGGCGTGCTGACAAGCAACATGCGCGCTATAAGGCGCAATTCTCTTCTCCCATCCAGACTATAACTGTCGGCTCCGGAATCACACCGGATCAACCCTAAGGCTCGCGGGCTTGCCCTCTTTAGGGCTTACCGCCGGTAAGGAATTTCACCTCTCCCCGAAGAACGGTATTTAATTCACATATAAAATTATATGACATTTTACCATTCAGTGTCAAGCCAACCATTACAGAGCCATTACTTCTTGAGTGAACTCATTTTCTCCTTTTTCCGGGAAACCACCTGCTTATTCTATCTCTTAAGTCACTTTACTTTTGATTGCTTCTACTACTTTAAAGCAATCTTCGACTTCTTCTTTTGTAACTATCATAGGCTCTTCGGCCGGATACCTGGTTTCAATATAAAATGCATTCACAAAAGCACAATCCTTCAAATATGTTTTAAAGGTTCCGTCGAATTCGGCTGCTCTCTTGCACAGTTTTACAAGACCATGCCCTTCAATCAACTCTCCTGATTTCAAGATTATGTACCCTTTGAGATATTTTTCGATCGCCTGTTGACAATGAAAGCAGACAATTCCATAGTCAGCATCGTGTTCAAAAAGTATCTTGGCACCTTTCAAGTCTTTTTCGGCAATATCAAACCAATCCTTGTATCTTTTCGTATCAACCAACTATACTCACCCCCGTCTTATTTATAACATGGGCAAACATCGCTTTATCGTCTTTGTATCGCTGCCATTGAGTTGGTGTATATACTACTACATCAAGGTCAATATCACAATCCACCTCAAGCAGAATGTCCTGAACCAATTTTCTCTTGTTGTCTGTTTCAGTGATAACACAAATATCTACATCGCTTTGTTTTCTCACTAAACCTTTAGCCTGTGACCCGAACAGAATAACATCAACCGGGTTAAACTTTTTTATTATTTGATTCCTAATGTTTTCGATCGTTTCGTTAAAATGATTCATTCATAGCCTCCTATGGCAGGTGGTAATCACCTTCGTTACCAAGAATTGAATTAACATGGCTACTGGTATGGCTATAGATCAAGGCAGACCGGTCTTGCCTGTCAGTTTTATTTCTCTATAATTTCCAGTACCGGGACTGGACCTTTATGGCCTCATCCACTGAAATACGCGTATGGGGCGTAATGACATTACGCGGGGTCATGCCCGGCTCGTCAATTTTAACACCGAACTCCCCGAATACGTTAAGCACAGCGGCAGCGGCATAGCCTACTGTGCCAAGGGCATAACCGCCCTCTAAGGCCATGACAATTTTACCGCCGCAGGTATCTTCAGCCACTTTTTTTACGATTTCCGCCATCTGGGCGTATCCGTTAACTGTGAGCTCCAGTCCGGCCAGCGGATCAGCGTGATGGGCATCAAAGCCCGCCGAAATCATCACCAGCTCAGGGTTAAACTGGCGGGCAACAGGAGCAAAAAGGCGGGTAAAAAGATAATAAAATCCGCTGTCCCCAGTGCCCCGGGCCAGGGGGACATTCACCGTATAACCTGCACCGGCGCCCCTGCCGGTGTCCGAAACCCAGCCGCTGCCAGGAAAAACACCCTGCTGATGAGTGGAAAAGTATAAAACTTCCGGGTCTTCCGCAAAGGCAGCCTGAGTCCCGTTGCCGTGGTGGACGTCCCAGTCCAGGATTAGAATGCGTTCCAGGCCGTACTGTTTTTTGGCGTAAAGGGCGGCTACCGCCACATTGTTAAACAGACAAAAGCCCATGGCCCGCGCCTTTTCGGCGTGATGACCGGGCGGCCGCACCAGGGCGAAAGCGTTATCCACCCTGCCCTGCATTACCACATCCACTGCCGTAATAACGCCTCCGGCAGCCATTACCGCCGCCTGATACGAATTTCGGGACATCACGGTATCACCGTCCAGATTCCCCCCGCCCTTAGCCCCAAAAACCTCAATGCGGTCAATATATGCAGAGGTATGAAATAATACAAGCTGTTCTTTTGTCGCCGGCACCGGGTCAATTTTGATCAGCCGGTCGTTCATGCCATAATCACCCAACACTTCTAAAATGGCTTCCAACCGGCCGGCGTTCTCCGGATGAACCCCGGTATCATGCTTTAAAAAAACAGGTTCGTAGACCAAGCCTACCCTGAGCATGTCCCCCCACCACCTTCAACACTGCCACAGCCGGCCCGCAGGGTAGCCAAAGCAGCGGGTATATCCGCCGCACCAAAGACAGCCGAACCGGCCACCAGCACATTAGCTCCGGCAGCCACCACCTGGCCGGCATTTGCTGCATTAATTCCGCCATCCACCTGGATGTCTACATTTAGCCCCAGCTCCTTAATCCGGCTGTGCAGGGCAGCTATTTTGGCCAAGACCCCGGGAATAAACTGCTGGCCACCAAAACCGGGGTTTACGGACATTAACAACACCATATCCACATCTGTCAAAACATATTCAATGGCTGACAAGGATGTAGCCGGATTTAAAGATACAGATGCTTTAACCCCAAAAGATTTTATCAATTGGACAGACCGGTGCAGGTGAGGCGCAGCCTCCACATGGATACCTATAATATCGGCACCCGCCTTAACGAACTGTTCAACATAACTATCCGGATTTTCTATCATCAGATGCACATCAAAAACAAGTTCGCTTCTAGGGCGTAATGCTTCTACCACCAATGGGCCAATGGTGATATTAGGCACGAAATGCCCGTCCATCACGTCAATATGAAGGTATTCCGCCCCCGCTTTTTCCACCAGCGCTACCTGTTCGCCCAAACTGCCAAAGTCAGCGGACAATATTGACGGAGCTAGTTTTACCATTTTGTATCCCCCTCTTTATCAATACCGGGTACATCGCATCCCTTGTTTGCTCCGGCGCTAAATACGAAGTCACCATTTGCGTTCCTTGGCCGCTATTTCGTGTAAGAAATGCAGATAATGTTCATATCTGCAGGGAAATATTTTGCCGGCCGTAACTGCCAGCTTGACGGCACAGTTGGGTTCGGTATAATGCAGGCAGCCATTATATTTACAGGCCCCTTCATATTTTCTGAACTCCGGGAAGCAGCCGGCTAATTCTTCTTTTTTCATTTCCGGCAGATAAAGGTTGCTGAAACCCGGACTGTCTGCCACCATACCGCCAAAATCCAAGTCCAGCAATTCCACATGGCGGGTAGTATGCCGACCCCGGCCGATTTTAGTGCTTACTTCCCCGGTCTTCAGGCGCAAACCGGGTTGAACCTCATTTAGCAGGGAAGATTTGCCGGCACCTGATGATCCGGCGAGGACCGAAATCTGAGCCTTCAGCGCTGCCCTTAATTCTGCCAGCCCCCGGTCCGTTACCGTACTGGTAACCAATACCCGGTAATCAGCACCGTAAATTCCCATCAGCTTTTCAATTTCTTCCTCATCCGCCAGGTCAGCCTTATTAAAACATATTACCGGCGTTAGCCGTAAAGCTTCAACCATTATCAGCAGGCGGTCCAGCAGCTCGCGGCTTAACTCCGGTTCCTTTATGGCCGCAACAATAACTACCTGGTCTACATTAGCTACCGGCGGCCTGTCCATTTGGCTTTGGCGCGCTAGAATTTCATCTACCACGCCTTTACCCTTTTGCTCATCCACCACCGTTATGTTTACCCGATCCCCCGTCAGCAGATTTTGTTTGGATTGCCGAAAACGCCCTCTGAGAGAACATTCCCAAAGCCGTCCGGCAACCCGCACATAGTGAAATCCGCTGTAAGATTTAATAACCACCCCTGTTAGCATTACGCCCTCCTATTTGACTGCTTGCTCTTCAACAATATTGCCATCCACCAATACCTGTATTTTACCCCGCTTATAATATGTGACCACGTACGAGAACTGCTCCCCGGCATTGTGAATTTCATCATAAACCGTCCTGGTGCCGGTTACATCAGTTACCACTATTTGCACCGGATGCGTACGGTTGTCATCAGGTAATTGTTCCACAAATACAGTGGCCGTCTTAGCCTCCGGTCCGGGTCCCTTGCTTAGTGTTACCTGCACTGCTTCACCTTCCTGCAGGTCTTCGCCAGGATTAGGCTGCTGAGCCATAACATAGCCAGCCAGGTAGTCCTGACTTGCGGCCTGGGTTACCTGCTCAGACAGCAGTTTTAAATTTGCTTCGCTCAGTTTTTGGCGTGCTTCATCCAAAGTCCGGCCCTTTAAATCAGGCACCGGCACAAACTTCGGTTCCCGCCCCTTGCTTATTTCCAGGGTGACGGTACTGCCGACAATGGCCTGGGTGTTTTCCGCCGGTGTCTGGGCAACCACCGCCCCCTTCTCCACCTCATCGCTGTAAACCTCAGTAGTATCAGGTTTAAAGCCGGCATTTTCAATTTCTACCTTGGCCGCCGTTTCTTCCTTTTTGCGTACGTCAGGCACAGTTTTATATTCCGGTCCTTTGCTGACTATCAGATTAACCGTAAATCCTTCCTTTACCGGTTTACCGGCTTCCGGGTCCTGAGAAATAACATCGCCCACCGGAATGGTAGGATGATTTTGATGTTCATTTTTAAAGTTCAGTTTCAATTCCTGCAGCGTACTGACCGCTTTATCCAGAGGCATCTCTACTAGATTGGGCACGGTAACATCCGGCACATTTAAAAACGAATTAATGCCGGTAGCCGCTCCGGCCAGGAGCCCAATTATAATCACGGCCAGCATGGCCTTAACCATGGGCCGCATCTTTTTGCGACGCTGGCGGGGTGCCGGTTCCTCCTCATTAGCGGACTTTTCCTTACGGATAATCCGTGGGGCCGTCAGCACCCTGGTAGCAAATTCATCTGTGTCCATATACCGGGTTTCATCACTGATTTGGCCAAACAAAACGGTGCGCAGATCCCGGGCCATGTCCCCGGCGGTCTGATAACGCAGCAGGATATCTTTTTCCATCGCCCGGAGAATCACTTTTTCCAATTCCGGCGAAATGTTTTTATTCAGTTCAGTGGGCGCTTTCGGCTGTTCCTGAATATGTTTTAACGCCACCCCGATTGGCGAATCGCCTTGGAAAGGCACCTGACCGGTAACCATTTCGTATAACACTGTGCCTGCCGAATAAATGTCCGACCTGACCCCGGTGTTTTCACCTTTGGCCTGTTCCGGCGAAAAATAATGGACAGAACCTACAATGGTGCCGGCGTGAGTTACGGTACCCGAAGTAACCGCCCGGGCAATACCGAAGTCCGTTACTTTCACTTTGCCGCCGGCGGTAACCAGAATATTGTGGGGCTTTATATCCCTGTGCACAATCCCGTTTTCATGGGCGTGGTCCAGGCCCTCACAAATCTGCCGGGCGATGTCCACCGCCCGGTTGACAGGCAGTGCCCCCTCCTCACGGATAATTTCCTTCAGGTTATTCCCTTCCACATACTCCATCACTATATAATGGGTATCACCTTCCAAACCCACATCGTAAACACTGACAATATTCGGATGGGAGAGTTTGGCCACCGCCTGGGCTTCCCGGCGGAACCTGACGACAAATTCCTCGTCACAGGTATATTCAGACCGCAGCACTTTCACCGTCACCTGACGGTTCAATAACGTATCCCGGGCCTTATAAACCAGCGCCATACCGCCGCCACCCAATTGGGAAATAATTTCGTATCGGTTACCGAGCATCCTGCCAATCATAATTATTGCTTCACCTCATTCTGTCGTAACGCTCCCCGGATTACTTCGCGGGCAACCGGTGCTGCCGTTTCACTGCCGCTACCGGCGTTCTCCACTATAACTGCTACAGCCACCCGGGGTTTTTCCGCCGGTGCAAAGCCGATAAACCAGGCATGGGTACTACCATGGGGATTTTGCGCCGAACCGGTCTTGCCGGCCACCTGCCATTCCGCCAGGGCTGCCGCCTGGCCGGTACCGGACTGCACCACTGCAACCATAGCCGCAGTTATACCGGCAGCAGCTTCAGGGCTAAGCGCCGTTGAAATGCGAAGCGGCTGCGCATTGAAAGATTTTGCCCCGTCAGGTGCCCTGATTTCCTCTACCAAATATGGACGCATCATATCGCCGCCGTTAGCTATAGCGCCGGCTACTACAGCCATGTGCAGGGGGTTGGTAACCACCCGGCCCTGCCCAATGCCACTTTCCGCCAATTCTACCCTGGACATGTCAACCGGTATGCTGCCGGGTGTCACCGACAGTTCAAAAGGTATTCTTTTGTTAAAATAAAACTTTTCCGCTGTTTTTCTAAAGTTATCCTGCCCCATTTGCAGAGCCAGGAAAGCGAAAACATAGTTGCTGGAGTATGCCATGGCCTGGCGGAAGTCAATCCGGCCCTGCACCTGCTTATCCTCAATGCGGTTGCCGTCCACGACAATATAACCCGGGGCGGCAAAAACCCTTTCAGCCACAGCCGGCTCCTGAATAAGAGCGCCCGCGGCCGTGACAGGTTTCATAACGGAGCCGGGCGGATACTGCCCCTGAACTGCCCGGTTAAGTAACGGACTGGCCGGGTCTTTGACCAGCTGCTGCCAATCCTCTGCCAATCGACCAGGGTCAAAAGCCGGGCGGCTAACCATGGCCAGTACCCGGCCGGTAGCAGGTTCTAAAGCCACTACCGCCCCCCGCCGGTCACCCAGTAACCGGTAGGCCAGTTGCTGCAATTCTGCATCCAGGGTCAGGTGCAGGTCTAATCCCCGGTTCACCCGGGGTTTTTGCGGACCGCCAAAAATTCTGTTCCACCGGGTCTCAGCCAGGCCCAGCAATTCCTTGTCCCGGCTTTGCTCCAGACCGGTTTTGCCATACACCGACGAAACATAACCCAGCACCGGGGCAGTCATCGGCCCCAGGGGGTAAAAACGCGGCCGGCCGGGCGCTGCGGTTTTGGCCAGCGCCAGACCGTCCCGATCAAAAATTCCGCCTCGCTGAATGCCAGCCTCCACCAATTGCAGGCGGCGGTTTCGGGGATGAGTCAGCAGCTCTTCCCCCATGTATACCTGAATATATGTCAACCAGCCGGCAACAATAAGAAAAGCTATAACAATACCGGTTGCCAGCAATTTAATATTCTTTTTCAACGGTCATCCCGGTCCTTATACGAAATATTCACCAGCAATCCCAGTAAAATATAGCTGGATACCAACGAGCTACCCCCATAGCTTATAAAAGGCAGAGTAACCCCTGTTAAAGGTAGCAGCTTAGTAACACCACCGATAATTACGATCGTCTGAATAGCCAGCAGGGACGTCAAACCGGTGGCCAACAGGGCACCAAAGCCGGTACCGGAATCCAGAGCGATTCTAAACCCCCGGTATACCAAGAGCAGATAAATCATTATTAATGCCATACCGCCAAAAAGCCCAAACTCCTCGGCAGTAGCCGAAAAAACAAAATCCGTATGTACGGCCGGGATTAATCCCGGCCGGCCAGCAGTAAGACCGGTTCCCAAAAAACCCCCGGAGCCGATAGCAAAAAGTGACTGCACGATCTGATAACCAGCACCCTCAATATCATGCCAGGGATTAAGCCAGATAGCAACCCGCACCCTGACATGGGCAAAAAGATAATAACACAGCACGGCTCCGGCAACAAAAAGAAGCACGCCGGAAACCACAAAAGTCCAACGACCGGTGGACGCAAAAATCATCGCCAAAAAAGTACTAAAAAATATCAACGCTGTCCCCAGGTCTTTTTGAAATATCAGCAGCACCAGCGAAAATCCCCACATCACCAACAGCGGGCCAAGATATTGCAGACGCGGCCAGGATATTCCCAACAATCCAGTTTTACCGGCCGTCAATACATCCCGTTGTTCCTGAAGGTAACTGGCTAAAAAAATCACCAGCACTATTTTCACCATTTCCGCCGGTTGCATGCGGAATTGGCCGATAGCAATCCAGCTTTTGGCCCCGCCAACCTCTATGCCCAAAAGAATGGTTAACAGCAGGGCAGCAAGCCCACCTATAATATAGACATACTTATACTCCTCAAGCCGTTTATAATCTTTAAGGCCGATAACCGTCAGCAAAAAACAAACCTGGCCGGTGACCAGCCAATAGATTTGCTTATTAGCATAGCCGGGTGCCAGCCGAAATAACAGAATCAAGCCAAAAATACTGAGCATGGCGGCCAAAGGAAAAAGATAACGATCAGCGGTGGGACGCCAGCGGGTCAAGAGTATCTGAGTAATAACCAGCCCTAACCCCGCCAAAATAGCTAATAAAGACGATGACCAGGGGAGCGGCGGCTGTTCAGCGGTATTTAACACCAACAAACCTATAATCAGAAAAGCCAGGACATAAACCATCAGTAGTTTCGTTTCCCGTAAACGGGCTGTCCGGATCATTTGCCTCGCCTCACTCAATACTGCATAAAACAACGGTAATATTATCCGGTCCTCCCCTGGCCAACGCCTGGTCAACCAGTTGCCGAGCTCCCTCGGCCAAAGTAGGCGCGCTATCCACAATTCCCCTTATTTCACCCGGACTTAATAAGTTGGATAAGCCATCGGTGCACAGGATTAGTAAGTCACCCGGCCTTACCTCTTCCTCATAAATATCTACCTCCACCCCGACTGCGGAACCAATGGCTCTGGTCAAGACATTGCGGTGCGGGTGGCGGCTGGCTTCATCCGGGGTAATCCCACCGTTTTTGACAAGCTCATTGACCAGTGAATGATCCTCTGTGACCAACCTGATTTTACCGTCACGGAGCTGGTAAGCCCGGCTGTCACCCACATGGGCCAGATACATTTTACCTGCGGTCAGTAAGGCGGCAGTAATAGTGGTACCCATCCCCTGATAAGTCGCTTCTTCCTGCGCCCGCAGAAAAATTCTGTTATTAGCTGCCTCCAGCGCCTTTATTAAAACCCCGGCGGGTTGTTCAGCGATATCACTACTGTTTTTCCTGACGTAATCCACAATAGTATCCAGGGCCAGCCGGCTGGCCACTTCGCCGGCCTGGTGGCCGCCCATACCGTCCGCCACCGCCAGCAATCGCAGTTCCTCACTAACCAGGCAGTTGTCTTCGTTAGTTGGACGCACCAGCCCGATATTGGATAATTCACTCCACTTCATGCTCCCACCTCGCAAACTGCAAAGAAACGTTGGCCACCTTGACCAGGTCGTCCCCCTGCAACAAAACCAGGTCCGTTATCCGCACCCCGTTTATATATGTTCCATTTGTACTGCCCAAATCCTCTAAAAAATAATTTCCATTGCTAAAAAATATGCGCGCGTGCCGATGTGAAGCGAAGGAACCGCTTAAATTAACCTCATTGTTTTCACCCCGGCCGATATGCACTACTTTGTCCAGACCAATACTCTGCCCTACCGGGTACTCGGGGTCATCACTGGCCATGACTCTAAGCGCCGCTGCCAGCCCGGGCTTCTGATTCAGGGCAAGTTCAACGGCACCTGTCCGCTCCCGATGCAAATCTTTTAAAATCATTACTACTACCCGGAAAATAAACAAATAAAGAATAAGCAGCAGCAAAACATGAAAAAACAACGTTATATAGCGTCCCAAAGTCATACCACCCTGAATTCCAGCCAAGTGGCCCCGATTTTTATGACGTCCCCCGGCGCAAGCTTTACATTGTTTACTCTGGTACCGTTAACAAAAGTACCGTTGGTGCTCCCGAGGTCGGTGAGATAATAACTGCCTTCTTTATACAGAATTTTAACATGCTCCCTGGAAATACCGGTATCCAGCAGGCACAAGTCATTGGTTCGGCGGCGGCCAATGGTCACCTCGTGTTTGCCAAGTGGAAAGGTATAAGCATCCCTGAGTCCTGATTTGATTACCAGCACGGCCTTGGCCTGCACTGCCGCCAATCTGGTCATGGTCTGTTCAGGGTGAGCAACGGTCTTAGACAACTTAACGGCTGCATTGCGGGCAGCCACCAACGTCGTTTCACATACTGACGGTGTACGCTCAGCATATATACCGGCTGCCGCCCGGCTAGCCGGTAAACTGTCATCCGGCACCGGCGAAGACTCTGCATTTGGTTCTGCCGGCGCGCCAAATTTACTGACAATTTTTATCTCGCCAACTGCCATACTGTCATCGGCGGCAATGGTCACCTTAGGTCCACCGGCCAGTTTATACTGCTTCTCCGCAGCCCTGGCGGCGACAAATTCGGCCAGCTCGTCGGTTAAACTGGCGGCAAAGGCACTGATATGCACATAATCTGCGGTACACAAAAAAACATTATACTCCCCTGGCACATATGTATGGGAAACACTTACCGTTTTACGGTCCCGCATCTCCCGGGCAAGTTTCCCGGCAATATCTGCCGGTTGAAGCTGCCCGGCAAATTTTTGTTTAAAAAAACCCTCGATGTACTTTTCCGATAACTTTTCCAGTTTGGATAAAAAACCCATAGTACACCTCCCCGCGTCAGGAGTTATTCTCCATTAATGCTTTACGGCGCAGTTGACCGCATGCAGCATCAATCTCCGCGCCCATCTCCCGCCTGACCGTAACCGGTATCCGCAGTTCTTCCAGGATTTTTTGAAATTCCCGTACCTGTGCCGGCGCCGGCTTTTGGTATGCTCTTTCTTTGACGGAATTTACGGGAATAATGTTCACGTGGCACAGTATGCCTTTAAGCAGCCGGCCAAGTTCCCGGGCCATTTCCCGGGAATCGTTATACCCCCGGATAAGCGCATATTCAAAGGTAATGCGCCTTTTCGTAATAGATACATATTCCCGACAGGCAGCCAATAATTCTTTTAGCGGGTACTTTTTATTCACCGGCATAAGCCGGTCTCTCAGCTCATCATTGGGTGCATGCAGTGATACGGAAAGGGTAATGGGCAGTTTGCGCTGCGCCAACTCCCTGATGGCCGGCACCAGACCACAAGTAGACAGGGTAATATGCCGCGCACCAATATTCAGTCCGTAAGGAGCAGTAATCAATTCAATAAATTTTTCCACTGCCGGCAGGTTATCCAGGGGTTCGCCGGAACCCATGATGACCACACTGCTAACCCGTTCACCGCTATCTTCGCAAATAGCCTGCACCTGGCTGTATATTTCCCCGGCGGTAAGATTACGCACCAACCCACCGAGGGTGGAAGCACAAAACCGGCAGCCCATCCGGCAGCCCGCCTGAGAAGAAACGCACACACTGTTGCCATAATCGTGACGGAGCAACACACTCTCCACTGTTTCACCGTCCGTTAAGGCCAGCAGATATTTGGCCGTACCGTCCCCGGCCACTTGCCGGCGCAGGACCTGCAGCCCGCCCACAAGGGCTATGTCGGCTAATTTGCGGCGCAGCCCCAAGGATAAATCGGTCATTTCGGCAATATTATTGACCCCTCGTTGAAAAATCCATCGGCATATCTGCTCTGCCCGGTATTTCGGCTCGCCCAGCCCGGCTAAAAGCCCTTCCATTTCAGGCAGCGTCAGGTCTGTTAAATTTACTTTGGCAGTTGGGGTTAACTTAATATCCCGCATTGTTACCTCACTCTTGTCATCACCTGATTAGTTATTACCTGATTAGTTTTTCCTCATCCTGGCTATAAAAAACCCGTCTGTACCGTGCCGGTGCGGCAAAAACTGCACAAAGCCATCCTCGAGAGTCTCTAATCCCGGCATACCGTTTATACTCTCGGGCAGGTAACCGGCCAAACTCTCCGGTTTTAAAACCGGCTGCCGACGCAGAATCTCCCTGAAAACCCCGATGTTTTCCTCTTCCGTAATGGTACAGGTACTGTATACCAATACCCCGCCCGGCTTCAAACATGCCACCGCACTTTCCAGCATAGCCAGCTGCAAGCTTTGCAGTTCCTTTATTGCGGCTGGTTCCTTGCGCCACCTGATTTCCGGCCGGCGGCGCAGCACGCCTAGCCCCGAACAGGGGGCGTCAACCAAAATAAAATCAGCTTGCCGGGTGAACCCGGCATGCAGCCGGGCGGCATCCAGCAGCATTGGTTCAATAACAGTTATCCCCAGGCGGGCGGCGTTCTCCCGGATCAGCGCCAGTTTATGCTCATGCACGTCACAGGCCACAATGCGCCCGCTGTTCCCCATCAACTGCGCCAGGTGGGTAGTTTTTCCACCGGGGGCGCTGCAGGCATCAATTACCAAACTCCCCGGTACCGGCTTTAGCGCATGGCCAACCAGGGTGGAGCTTTCATCCTGCACCAGCAGCAAGCCCTCCCGGTGAGCAGAGATACCACCTACCGATTTAAAGCCTTCCAGGATCAATGTTTCCGGTGAAAAACGCCCCTCTGTAACGCGGATACCTTCTTCTTCCAGGCGCATTTTTAATTCATCGCGGCTGATACGGAGAGTATTGGTGCGCACCGCATTGGGCGGAATCGCATTGTTAGCCGTGCAGAGTTGCACCGTTTCCGCAAAACCGTATTCTTTAAGCCAACGCTCCACCAACCAGGCGGGATGTGAATACTTCACAGCAATGTGCTGCAAAGGTTCTTTTTCCGGATCCGGATAAGTGATTCCCGGCAAGTTACGGACCACATTGCGCAATACCCCGTTCACCAAACCGGCGGTCCCTTTATGGCCGTAACGCTTGGCCAGATTAACAGACTCATTAACCGCAGCCGATTCCGGCACCTTATCCATGTACATCAGCTGATAGACCCCAGCCCGCAGGATATTGCGAATCCATGGTGTCAGCCCGGCAACAGGCTTTTTCAAAAAACGCCCCAGCACCCAATCCAGGGTGTTTTGGGTACGCAGTACACCGTACGCAATTTCGGTGACAAAACCCCGATCCTGTTTTTCCGGCTGGTATTTTTCCAGCACTGAGTTTAAAGCCAGATTGGAATATGCGTCTTCACTATCCACCCGATACAAAACTTCAAGGGCCATAGCCCTGGCGGAAGTTTTCGGCATGCTAATCATCTCTTCTGCCAAAAAGCCCCGAAATCAACAACAGCCGGACCAACTGCAATACACCCATCAATGCGGCGGCGACATAAGTCAGAGCGGCGGCATTCAGGACTTTTTTCGTATGGCCGGCTTCGGCGGCGCTCACATAACCGCCGGCTTCCAATGCTTCCATGGCGCGACCGCTGGCATTAAACTCTACCGGCAGGGTAACCAGTTGAAACAGCACCACTGCTGTAAAAGCGTAGATTCCGGCCATAAGCAGCCAACCGGAATTAATAAAAAAACCGATTAAAAACAAGGGAAAGGCTAGGGTTGAACCAAACTGGGCTACCGGTACAAAGGTTGACCTGATATTCAGGGGCAGGTAGCCTACATCATGCTGAATAGCGTGACCGGCCTCGTGGGCGGCTACACCCAGGGCGGCCAGGGAACTGCCGTGATAAACCTGTTCCGATAAACGCAACACCTTTTTCCGCGGGTCGTAATGGTCGGTAAGATGACCAGGGGTCAGTTCCACCTGCACATCATTGATCCGCGCCTGTTCCAGCAGCCTTTGGGCCACCTGGGCGCCGGTCATGCCCGAAGCTGCGGCCATATGAGAATACCGGCTAAAAGTATTCTGCACCTTAAACTGGGCGTACAAAGCCAGGGCCAGACCAGGAATCAGAATAATAATCGTTGGGTCAAAGAAGCCAAACATTTTCACTACCCCCTTTTAATTAACAAATTAAGAGTATTTTCAACAGTTTCTGATGTTACCATAGTTTCACTGCATGGCCCATTTGGCCGCTGGTTCAACACACCCAGCACCGGCAGCGGATAGCTGTCCAGAATGCCGCTGGATAAATCCCGCTCACAGGCAATAGCGACTACAGCTCTAGGTCGATTTTCCAAAATAGATTTCCGGGCCAGAGTGCCGCCGGTGGCGATAACAATATTAACTCCGTAAGCCAAGGCGACAGTTAGCAGGTCATGCATCGGGCACTTGCCGCACCGCCGGCAATTGTGAATATCCTTGGTTATCTTATGCCGGCATTCATTGTGCTGCAGACAATGGGGCGCCAGCAGCAGAAGCTCTTCAGGCCATACCCGGATATTACTCATCAGCACCAATTGATTATTTACGTCAATGAAAGAACCCCTAACCCTTTCCTGGTCAACGCCCAGGCACCGCCCGGTCTGAATGATGACAGGAAACAAAAAATTGATTGTAAATCTGATGACATTGGGTAATAACGGAAAAAACCGTCCCCAATAAAGAGTTAACAATAAACCAGCCATGCCTAAACCAAATACCAGCAAGGCCAGCATTATTATAGCAGTAATCAAAACCGCTACCGTGCGGTAATAAAAATCCAGCCAATTTCCGGCAATAAACCAGAGTAGACCCACCAGGACTGCAGTAACTACAAACGTTAATCCGACTAATGCTACGAATAGCCTTCTTCCAGGCTGAGCAAGAACATCCAAGGATATATCAGCTCCATCAGTTATGGGTTTGTTGCGGCTTACATATATAATTTCCCTAATATTATGCCAGCTGTTATACCGTGCCCGTGGACAAAATCCGCTGCCGCCATCCGGCGGTTGCCCTGCAACTGAACTTCTGTTACCAGTACCCGGCCTGAACCGGTACGCACCACAAAGCCTGACCTGGGCAGCACATCAGTAACCAGTCCCGGCTCGCCTACCGGCGCATCCATTTCCCTAATACCGGCATTACCGCCGATTGCGATCCCTTCCGCCCATATTTCGGCAGACCAGATTTTAAGCGTTTTATCACCAAAATATGTATATGCCCCTGGCCACGGATTCAGGCCCCTAATCAAATTACGCACCTCGGTGGCGCTATTTTTCCAGGGAATCAGTTCCAATTCCTTGGTTAAAAGGGGCGCATAAGATGAGCGGGCCTGATCCTGTGGCACCCGTGCCGCCGTACCGGCGGCAATTTGCGCCAGCGCTTCCGTCAGCAGCCTGGCCCCCAGTGCGGACAGCTTATCGTGAACAATACCCGTAGTGTCGTCAGCATTTATAGGTATACTAGCCGGCAGAATCATATCCCCGGTATCTAGGCCCTCATCCATATGCATAATGGTTACACCGGTTTCCGTTTCACCGTTGATGACCGCCCAATGAATAGGTGCCGCCCCGCGGTATTTGGGCAACAATGAGGCGTGTACATTGACACAGCCGTATTGAGGCAGGCTAAGAATCTCTTTGCTAAGCAACTGACCAAAAGCAACTACAACAATCATTTCCGCCCGTAATTCCTTAAGCACCCTGACAAAGTCCGGCTGCTTAATGCGTTCCGGCTGGTAGACTGGCAGCCCTTTATCTTCGGCCAGCACCTTGACCGGCGGCGGTGTGAGCTTGTGTCCCCGGCCTTTGGGCCGGTCCGGCTGTGTAACCACCCCCGCAATGTCATGCCCGGCGACTATCAGCGCTTCCAGGCAGGGCACGGCAAAGTCCGGCGTGCCCATAAAAACTATACGCATAAGACTTCCCTCACTTAAATTTTTTCCACACTCTCCGCCCTGTCAATAAATAAAATACCTTCCAGGTGATCTATTTCATGTTGAAAAGCCCGGGCCAGCAACCCTTCCCCAGTGAATTCAACTTTTTGGCCGGTGCGGTCAAAACCCCGTACGGTAACCCGGACCGCCCGGGGCACTTCGCCCCTAATCCCGGGGATACTCAGGCACCCTTCATAATCTGTTTCAACACCCTCCCGACTTACAATTTCGGGGTTAATCAGCTCAATAAGCCCGTCACCCACATCCACCACAATTATCTGTTTGGGCACCCCGACCTGCGGGGCTGCCAAACCTACTCCGTTAGCGTCATACATGGTTTCAGCCATATTGGTCAGCAATTTGTGAATATTCGGCGTAATGTGTTTCACGGGCTGGCATTTTTGCCTGAGAACGGTATCCCCCATCTCTATAATACGATAAACGGCCATTTTTTGTCCTCCTCTACAGCATAGCCTGGGGGTCTACCTCAATACTCACTTTGATTCCTTCCCCCTTAATCAAATCCTCAAAACGAGGCCTGGCTTTATTAACAATATCTACCAATACTGCCGGCGCAACCCCTTTAAGACATATCTGCCAGCGGTAACGCCGCCTGATCCTGACTAACGGCGCTGGTGCGGGACCCAAAACCGGCTCCCGGACACCGAGGTTTTGTCCGGCTGTAAGCTCCCGAAAAATTTTTTCCAAACAGGCAGCCGCCCGGATAATGCTAGTTTCCTCAGTTCCACTAACAACTATGCGTATTAGCCGGGAAAAGGGCGGGTACTCCAGGCTCTGGCGCAGGTCAATCTCCCGCCAGTAAAAACCGCTATAATCATGCTGCCGGGCATTCATAATACTATAATGGTCCGGAGCATAGGTTTGCACAATTACCTCACCAGGCTGCTCGCCCCGCCCCGCTCTGCCCGCCACCTGAGTCAGCAGTTGGAAAGTACGCTCGGCAGCCCGGAAATCCGGCAGGTTCAGGCTGGTATCGGCAGTAATCACACCGACTAATGTCACCTTGGGAAAATCAAGCCCTTTGGCAATCATTTGCGTACCCACCAGGATATCGGCCTCGCCCTTTTTGAAGGCGGTCAGCAGCCGTTCATGCGCCCCCTTACGGCCCGTAGTATCCACATCCATACGCAGCACCCGAGCGGCCGGAAATATTTTGTGCACCTCATCCTCTACCCGCTGCGTGCCAATCCCGAAATACCGGATATTGACACTGCCGCATTTGGGACAGGTCTTCGGCGAGGAACGGGTAAAATTGCAGTAATGGCATTGCAACAACTCCCCGGCGGCATGATAGGTAAGTGTCACCGCACAGTGCGGGCAGCGCATTACCAACCCGCATTCCCGGCAAACCACAAACGTGGAAAAACCGCGCCGGTTTAAAAACAGGATTACTTGCTCCCGACGAGCCAGCGTTGCGGTGATTTTTTCCTGCAACAAGCGGCTGAAAATACTGCGGTTCCCAGCAGCCATTTCTTCCCGCAGATCGACAAGCTGCACCCCGGGCAGCGGCCGGCCAGCCACCCGGTCATCAATATTCACCAGCTTATAATCACCCTGCTGCGCCCGGTAATAGCTTTCCAGGGCCGGGGTGGCACTACCCAGCACTACCGTGCTGTCAGTGAGGGCCGCCCTTTTGATCGCCACCTCACGGGCGTGATATTTCGGGTGGTCTTCTTGTTTATATGAACTTTCATGTTCTTCGTCAATAATGATTAAACCAAGCTTTTGAAAGGGCGCAAAAATTGCCGAACGCGCTCCCACCGCGACATCTACCCGGTTTTCTTTAACTTTGCGCCATTCATCAAAACGCTCCCCGGCGGATAGACGGCTGTGCAGAATGGCTACCCGCTCCCCAAACCTGGCCTTAAACCGTTCTACCGTCTGCGGTGTCAGGGAGATTTCCGGCACCAGTACAATCGCCTGCCGGCCAAGGGTCAAATTTTCGGTAATGGCCTGCAGGTATACCTCTGTCTTGCCGCTGCCTGTAACACCATGCAGCAATATGACTGCCGGCTTTTCTCCCCGCAAGGAACCCCTGATTGCGGACAGCGCCCGGACTTGACCCGGCGTCGGGTCCAAAGGCCGATCCCGGGGGTCAGTCCGGTGCCGCCATGGATCCCGGGCACTTTCCTTATGCTCAATCAATAACAGGCCTTTTTGCATTGCGGCCCTAACTACACCTGTCTCTACCCCTGCCAGGCCGGCCAATTCGTTCACGGTCAATCCCGGTCTGGCTACCGCAGCAGCCACTGCCAGCGCCTGCTTGGGCGCCCGCCGGACCAGTTCCGCTGCTTGCGCCGGCCATTCCTCAGGTGTAAAAACAGCATGCACCACACGTACCGTTTTCGGTTGTACCCTGTTAACGGCAGAAAGTTTGACCCCTGCGGGCATAATAGCTTGCAGGGCTTCCACCATCGGACACATATAAGTATCGGCCAGCCAGCGGGCCAATTCCAACAAGTCAAGCGGAAACATTGGTTCCGGGTCTACTACCCGGATAATGTCTTTTACCTGTTCCACCTCAGCCTGATCACAAAGTCCTACCACATAGCCCTCGATTTTCCTGGAACCGAAGGGCACTACCACCCGGGAGCCTTTACGCAGCGCGGCGCGGCAGTGTTCCGGAATCCTGTAGTGGAAGATGCGGTCAACCCTTTTGGCCGCAACATCGACGATAACCTCTGCGTACCTGGCTGCTTCCATGGTTTCCTCCCGGTTGAAATAATTTACTATTGATTATTATAACAAAAAGAAACCCCGGAATAAAGACCAGATTTTACTAACAGCCTATTACCCGTCACCAGCCTTGACCGGCCAAACGGGGCGTCAATGTAATGGCATGCCGCGGGCACACCGCCCGACACAAGCCACATCCATAACAAAGACGCAGGTTGATGCTGCACTTTTTGTCCTGCAGCGCATAATCGATGGCCCCAAAGTGGCAGGCCCGCCGGCAGTTCCGGCAGCCGTTGCAGGACAACTGGTCAACCTGGGCCAGATACTCGCCTTTAAACATTAATTTGGCCAGGTCTTCCGCCACCTGGATGCGATAAGCCATGCAATCCCGGTCACAATTGCATATACCGCCAATAAACGGAGTCTTAAAGGTCCAGACCGTATGCATCAACCCTTCTCGGTCCCAGTCCCGGACAAAAGCTTTGGCTTGCTCCGCTGTTAACACTTCAAATTGGGCCGTCAGGTCCGGATAATCGCCCAGCGTCCCCAGCGGATCTACACCCAAGGCGAGGCAGTAGCGGGCATTTTTGCGGCCGGTCGCGGCTTTGCGGCAGACACAGGGCAGCCGGGTCACCGAGCGAACCAGGTCAATAATCATTTCCACATCTTCCAACGGCACTACCTGCCCGAAATGATACCTCTTCATCAGCCGGGTGGCCATCGCACCGACAAAGCGCTGTACCGCCGGACCGGCTTTTTGGGAACCCCTCAGAATAGCCAGGCTGCGGCTGGTCCCAGCTTCAAAGTTGATCATAAATTCTTTCAGATACTTACGCCGGTTACCCTGTTCAAATAGTTCCCGGGAATAGTTTTCCATTACCTCATACCATTTTTTGCCTTCCCCGTGTTGCACACAAAATTCACACATAGCAGCACCCCCTGGCACTATTATACATTAAAAAGGCTTCGCTGGCGCGAGCACTGGCATAGCCTTTTTTTGCAGGCAGGATATAATTATGCTTACCTGCCGACCAAGAAAATTGACTTCGTCAACTTATTCTTCGATGTCAATTTTCTTGTTTAAAGGGGGCCAGCCCCCTATGACGTCGCTTCGCTCCTGTTACCCCCGAAGCATAGGGGGCATACCCCCTATAACCCCCCATGTTAAAGAAATTATCCACAGCTTGAAAAAAGCATAATTTCCTTAACATTCAAAAAACTATGCCGGCAGCTGCCGGCATAGTTTTTTGTTTTGCATATTCTTACGGCATATAATGACACTGGTTACAGGCCACTTTGGTCGGCGCGGCATCAGGATACTTGCTGCTCGGCCGGTGACAGGCCAGGCAGTTGCTTTCACCCTTTTGAGCTACTGCCTGCGGATGCTCGTTCCGCCAGGTGGTGTTATTATGCCCGGCCGGCGGCTTACTGTGGCAACTGCGGCAAAAGGTGTTACTCCAGGCATATGAGGCTCCCGGATTGGCAAGCTTGATGCCCTTGTCTGCAAAGCCCAAGTTATGGCAGGTACGGCAGGACTTGACATTTGCTTCAGCTTCCATGCCATGCTGGGCACGCCATTTGGTCTTATCCTTATGGTCTTGCGGGGTAAAAATGGTTTTATGGCAGGTTTCGCACGAAACCGGCTTACCCCTCTTATAATGGCACTGAATGCAGGTATCCATATCCGGGCGGGTATACTGTTTCTCAGATACTTTCGTGGCATATTCCTCTGTCCAGTCTTCCGGCGCCACCGGGGCTTTCTCACCTGTCAAACCGCGCTCATAAATCATAGCGTGCGCCACCCCGGCGTGACAGTCCACACATTCAATATGCGCTTTGATATGCCTTTCATGCGGCACCACCAGGTCACCGGACACCGTATAATCCCGGTTATTGGAATGACACTGCAGACAACTGACGTTTTCCACTTTTTCCGTAGGCTTAACCGGCTTTTCCCATGTATTTGTAAAATACAATACCGGTTCTTTTAAAGTTGCCACCTTATGTGTTAAGGTATTTACCAATCCAGGTTTAATATGACACTGGGTACATTTGATTTGAGCATGGGAGGTTACCTTCCAGGTCAGATATTCCGGCTGCATAGTTTTGTGACAGCTGGCGCAAAACTCAGGGCGATTGGTATAACTCAGCATACCTACCGTACTAAGGCTTACAGCCAGCATTATCCCACTGAGCAGGATAAAAAGCTTGAGCTTCCCTTCCACGGTAGACAAATCCAGCCACCTTGATAAAAAATTTTTAAACACACCCCTTACCCCTTTCTACATCTTCTGCTGCGACCATAAAACACCCGCTATGTAATTGTGCTTTGCATAACTTTTACTAACAGGTTCAAGGGGATTATTCGACAACTGACACCTGGTTCCTTTATGTAATTGTTGCCTAACCGACCAGTAAGCGGCAAACAAAAAACGACGGTATCAACCATCGTAAAAATACACTATTTTGCCTGACCGTCAATACCCACTACAAAATCAGGATAATCCGTTATTTTCACAAAACCATTGTTCTCCCAAAAAGGATTGGCGGGGTCATATGATCCCAAAAAGATGTAAGCCAATTCATTTTGGGCGGCAAATTTCTTCAGCTCAGCGACCATGTATTCCCCCGTGCCTTTTCCCCGGTATTCATACGGAACATTAATCATATCCAGGTAAATGGCACAGTTGGCAAAAACCCGGAATCTAAAATTGAACCAGTCCTTGCCCATGCCCGCACAGCCTTCATCCAGTTCCACACCGTCTTCTTCTCCGTAGACCTGTACTAACAGACCAAATTTCGCCGCTAACTCCTTTTGCAGGTAAGCGCCAAATTCGGCGGTCAGCCGCCGCCAGTCCCGAATCGGTTGCTGCACCGGCTTATCAGTAGTATTGGGCACCCGAAAAACATATTTGGCCAAAACTCCCCCCCCCATTTTGATTATACTCCATAAAAAAGCTAAGCTGCAATGATATTAATCTGTTAAAATTCGACATAAACACAAGCTGTTTGCGGTATTAGGGGCACAAGAAAGGAGACGAAAAAATATGCCGTCTCCTTCGTCTCCAGATAATTTCATTATCAGCTTATCAGCTTATCCGCTTCAGCTAACAGCTAACAATTAACAATTAACAGGGCAAAAACAACTTACAGGGCAATCGGTTTACAGGCCGGCTTCCTTACGCAAAGTCTCGGCCTTATCAGTCCGTTCCCAGGTCAGATCCAGATCATTGCGGCCAAAATGGCCATAAGCTGCAGTATTACGGTAAATAGGTCTTCTAAGGTTTAGCTCTTTAATAATCCCGGCCGGCCTTAAATCAAAATGCTTCTGTACCAACTCAGTAAGTTTTTCCTCGGCAATTTTACCTGTGCCAAAGGTATCTACCAATATGGAAACCGGACGTGCTACGCCGATAGCGTAAGCCAGTTGTACTTCGCAGCGGTCGGCCAGCCCGGCGGCCACAATATTCTTAGCCACATATCTGGCAGCATAAGCAGCAGAGCGGTCAACCTTGGTGGGGTCTTTGCCGGAAAAGGCTCCGCCCCCATGCCGGGCCATTCCGCCGTATGTATCAACAATAATTTTGCGGCCGGTTACACCGGCATCACCCTGCGGTCCGCCTACAACAAAGCGGCCGGTGGGGTTGACAAAATACCGGGTGTTGCTGTCCAGCAATTCCGAAGGAATCACCGGTTTAATGACGTTTTCAATGATATCTTGCCGGATGGTTTCCATGGACACGTCGGATTTATGTTGGGTCGAAATAACCACTGTATCTACCCGCACCGGTTTGTCCCCTTCGTACTCAACGGTAACCTGACTCTTGCCGTCCGGCCGCAGGTAAGTCAGTTCCTTGGCTTTCCGGACATCAGTCAGACGTTTAACCAGTTTATGCGCCAATGAAATCGGCAGCGGCATCAACTCTGGAGTTTCATTGGAAGCATAACCGAACATCATGCCCTGATCACCAGCCCCGGTAGCTTCGATTTCGGCATCCGACATTTCGCCGGTCTTGGCTTCCAGCGCTTTGTCAACACCCATGGCGATATCGGGGGATTGCTCATCAATTGCAGTTATGACAGCGCATGTATCACAGTCAAACCCGTATTTTGCCCGGGTATACCCGATTTCCCGAATAGTTTCTCGGACTACTTTGGGGATGTCCACATAGCATTTAGTTGTAATCTCTCCCATTACCAATACCAGTCCGGTGGTCACCGCCGTTTCACAGGCTACCCGAGCTTGCGGGTCGGCGGCATAGATGGCATCCAGCACAGCGTCCGAAATCTGGTCGGCAATTTTGTCCGGGTGCCCTTCTGTTACCGATTCTGAAGTAAATAATTTTCTGACCAATAAAATTCCCTCCTATGACAGGTCTCTTAAAACACAATAAGATAATACCACAATTTTTTACATAAAGTAAGATTTTATTTAAAAATTTTTACTACTCTGTCCAAAATCAAGTGCGCCACCTCGTTTTTGGATAAACATGGCAGGTTTTCCACCCGGTCGTCCCGGTATATTATTTTCACAATGTTTGTGTCTGTCCCAAAGCCGGCGCCGGGAACCGTTATATCATTAGCTACTATAAAGTCCAAATTTTTGGTGATAATTTTGTCCCGGGCATATTTCTCCACATCATGGGTTTCCGCCGCAAAACCCACCAAAATCCGGGAACCTTTTTGCTGACCCAGGGTATGTAAAATGTCCGGGTTCCGGGTGAGTTCCAAATTAACATCGGCCGGTCCTTTTTTCGCTTTCCGGACCGCTGCCTTTTTGGGGCGGTAGTCTGCCACGGCAGCAGTTTTAATCACCACATCACAATCAGCATAATGCTTCGCCACCGCTTCTAACATATCCAGCGCCGAGTTGACCTGGACAAATTCTGCCCCATAAGGTGGGATTAAATCTGTCGGCCCGCTTACCAAAATCACCCGGGCACCCCGCTGCAAAGCGGCCTGAGCTATAGCATAGCCCATTTTGCCGGTGCTGGCATTGGTGATAAAACGCACCGGATCGATCACTTCCCTGGTCGGACCGGCAGTAACCAATACCCTTTTACCGGTCAGATCCTGCCCCCCCTTTAACACTTCCATAATCCGCGCAAAAACAGTATCGATACCGGCTAACCGGCCGCGACCCTCATAGCCGCAGGCCAACCGGCCGGTTTCCGGGGCGACAAAATGGCAGCCAAGCCCGGTCAGCAAACTGATGTTATTCTGCACCACCGGATTTTCGTACATATGTACATTCATAGCCGGGGCAAACAACACCGGTGCCGTAGTTGCCATAATGGTGGTAGACAGCATATCATCGGCAATGCCGTGGGCCACTTTGCCAAGGATATTGGCAGTCGCAGGCACCACGGCTATCAAGTCGGCCAGGTCGGCCAGGGAAATATGTTTGACCTCCTGGTTACCGGATTGGGCAAACATCTCTGTAATCACCGGCTTCCGGGAAATGGTCTGAAATGTCAGCGGGGTTACAAACTCACAGGCGGACCGGGTCATAATCACATGCACCCCGGCTCCGGCCTTAACCAGCCGGCTAACTAAATCAGCAGCCTTATAGGCCGCAATGCCCCCGGTTACCCCGATAATTATATTTTTGTCCGCAATCATTCGTATCGCCTACTTTATTCCTATCTTAGTACGCTCATAGCCAACTTTATCCCGGGCTATTTCCTCCAGGGCGACCGTAACGGGTTTATAAGACTTGGACTCCACCAACTTGGGTTCCCCTTCAGTGATAGAGCGGGCCCGCTTAGCCGTCAACACAACCAAAGTATATTTGCTGTCCACCTTTTTCATCAGCGTATCCAGTGAAGGTTGCCGCAAATTAAAATACCTCCTTCTAATACTATATTTTTCGAATTGATACCGGACTGCCGGTGGCGGACTCCAGGGACAGCTCATAACGATGTGTCCGCTGTTTCTCGGCGGCAATAATGGCCCTTACCGTCTCGACTGCCCGATCCAGCTCATCATTAACTACAATATAATCATATTTATGCAATAATTCTATTTCCCGCACAGCGCAGCCTAATCTTTTTTCGATAACTTCCGGAGCATCCAGGCCCCTGCCGGTAATACGGGACCGAAGGGCGGCTATGGAAGGCGGGAGAATAAAAATAAAAACCCCTGCAGGAAATTTTTCTTTTACCTGTAAAGCCCCCTGGGTATCAATTTCCAGGATTAGGTCCTCACCCCGGGCGAGACTGTCCAATACCGGCCCGCAAGGGGTGCCGTATAAATTGTCATAAACCCGTGCCCATTCAATAAACCGGTTCTCACCAATCATTTTTTCAAATTCTTCTTTTGCCGCAAAAAAGTAGTCGACCCCGTCAACCTCGCCTGCCCTGGGTAACCTAGTAGTAGCAGACACGGATTTTTTGAGTCGGGGCGACACTATAGATAATTCTTTACATATTGTTCCCTTACCCGTTCCTGACGGGCCGGAAATAACAATCAATAATCCCGGTAACGCCATTAGCTCTCCCCTCCGCAGCCGGGTTTTTAATCGGCATAATACGCTCTTGGCCTTTTTATTCGGCCGAATCCTCTTGCTGGGCACTTTCCTTAGTTGCCAGACGGTGCGCCACTGTTTCCGGCTGTACCGCCGATAAAATCACATGGTCACTGTCCGTAATAATAACCGCCCTGGTCCGCCGGCCATAAGTAGCATCAATAAGCATGCCCTGATCCCGGGCTTCGGTAATTATCCTTTTTATTGGTGCCGATTCCGGGCTGACTATAGCTATAATTCTGTTAGCGGAAACTATGTTGCCAAAACCGATGTTAATTAGTTTGATTTCCATTTAATAACCTCCTAATATTCACTCTTTCCCCGATATACGGGATATGGTATCAATTAATTATTCTATCCTGTGTTACTCAATATTTTGCACCTGTTCACGAATTTTTTCAATTTCACTCTTGGCGGCAATCACCAGCGCCGATAAACGCGCATCGTTAGCCTTAGAGCCGATAGTATTAACCTCCCGGTTCAATTCCTGAACCAGGAAATCCAATTTCCGGCCTACCGGCTCCGGATTCGCTACAGCTTCCCTGACTTGTTTGAAATGGCTCCGCAAGCGAACAATTTCTTCCGTAATATTACCGCGGTCGGCAAAAAAAGCCACTTCCGAAGCCAGCTTGTTTTCATCGATTTCAACATCTCCAAGCATTTCACTAATTCGCTGCCGCAGTCGCTCCCGGTAGTCTTCGACTACCAACGGCACCTTTTCCGCAATTTCATTATTAAACTGTTCTATTTTTTCTATTCTATGTAATATATCCTGGGCTAACCGGTCGCCCTCTTGCGCCCGCATTACTACCAGGCTGTCGGTTGCCTGCCGCACTGCTTTCAATAATACGGACCATACGGCTTCCAGATCCTCCTGCTTTTCTTCCAAAATAATAACATCCGGCAGCAGGGCAATATTCATTACATTGATATCCCCGGCCGCCCCGGTGGCTGTGGCCAGTTCTAGCAAAGCATCATAATAATACCGGGCCAGCTCTTTGTCCACGGAAACTGATTTGTTTTTACTGCCGCTAAATTTGTCGGCAGTTATAAAAACATCCAGCCTGCCCCGGGAAACATTCTCCTGTATCGTTTTCCGCACCCGGTCCTCCAAGGCGGCATAACTCTTGGGCAGCCGGGTAACCACTTCGCAAAAACGGTGATTAACAGACCGGATTTCTACTGTAAAGCCCTTTGTCTCATCTCCGGCTTCGCCCCGACCGTAACCGGTCATACTTCTGACCATTTCTTCACCTCTGAATTCTACTTTATGAACAGTGTCACCTGTTATACACAAGTATTATACATTGAATAGCGCAAAATTAATACTTCTACTTAAAAAAAGAAATTCCTTTTTATTTAAAGAAAAATTTACTCATTAGGAAACCTCCGCCTTATGTAATAGCGGAGGTTATTTTCGCATTAATCAAAAATCGTCGTCAAAGGTCCTGTCAATGGCCTCACAGACCGTTATCCACTTCAGCAGCGACATGCCCACTATCATTGCTAGTACGAAGTATGCGCCGTAGAGTTGAAAAGCAAAATAAAGCAAAACAATCAAGCCCCAGAAACGACCATGGTATCCTCCCACGGTCAGCAGCATTGCGGAAACTTTGTTTCCGGTCCTGCGGAACCGCTGTACTACGTAATCAACTGTAGCCGCCAGAAGAATATAGTTAATTAAACTTATAATCCAACCGGCAAATAAGCCTATAGCAACTAAAAATTGACGAATTATTACACATACTACAATTAAAACGGCGATAACCACTACTGACCAGGCCGCAGACCGCCATTTTTCTTTTAGAAAATCCATAGTCGTTGGGGTCAACTCCCGGTCACCGTAATTATCAGCGACCATACATAGTTGACCTCCTTCTTATGCCGGCAACAACCTGAAAAATCAAATTGCACCGGCGAGCACCATAACTTTACTCCCCCCAATATGCTATGATACCCATTAACTCCGTCAGTCCGGGGCCGGCGGGCAGTTATAAAAAATGTTAACTAACACTCGCATCCCCCCTTTAAAATAAACCCATCGAACAGTGAAAAAGCACCAGGATGCAAAAAGATGATTGTTACGTTTTTCACAAGCTCGCCAAAAAATTTTTCCTCTGCACCCATTGTATCATTCTTTTCAGGCGGCGTAAACAGTGTTTCACTGGTTTTCCAGCCGTATTTTGCCATTCCTGCTGCTTATTTTTCAGGAAACCCGACGAAAAAAAGCTGCCTGCGCCGTTCATTCACACCGCAGGCAGCTTTTGTATCAATTAAAATTCTACCGGCCCTACATTCTTCTTAATTCTTTCCAGGGCCTCATTAATCCGTTCCTTTTCCACCGTCAGGGCAATGCGGAAATAACCTTCACCATGCTCACCATAACCATTGCCGGGTGTAATCACTACGCCCGTCTGCTCAAAAACATACTCGGAAAAAGAGATGGCGTCATGGCCTTTGGGTACCGGTGCCCAAACATAAATAGTAGCTTTTGGCTTTGGCAGGTTCCAGCCAATACTGTTTAAACCGTCAACCACGATATCCCGGCGTTCCCGGTAAACTTCACTCATCTCAAAGGTAATGTCCTGCGGCCCGGATAAAGCGGCAATACCGGCATGCTGCACAGCCTGGAATACACCGGAATCAATATTGGACTTGATCCGACCCAAGGCTTCAATTACTTGGGCATGTCCGGCCGCCCAGGCGATTCGCCAGCCGGTCATATTATATGATTTTGAGCAAGAACCAAACTCAATGCCTACATCCTTAGCGCCGGGATACTCCAGGAAGCTCGGCGGGCGGTAGCCCTCAAAGGCAATATCCTGGTAAGCGGCATCATGACAGACAATAATATCGTATTGTTTAGCAAAAGCAATCAATTTATGGTAGAAGGCATCATCAGCAATAGCTCCCGTGGGATTGTTGGGGTAGTTAATAAACATAAGCTTGGCTTTTTGGGCTGTTTCCACCGGAATGGCATCCAGGTCAGGCAGGAAGCCATTTTCCGCCTTCAGCGGCATTATATACGGCTCTGCTCCGGCCAGCAGCGCGCCAATGCCGTAAACAGGGTAACCGGGATCCGGAATCAGGGCCACATCGCCGGGGTCGAGGTAACAAAAGGAAATATGAGCAATCCCCTCTTTGGAACCCAAAAGGGAAACTACTTCGGTTTTAGGGTCCAGCTCAACACTAAACCGGTTGCTATAATATTGGGCTACTGCGTCCCGGTAACTCAACATTCCGACAGACGAGGGGTAACGGTGGTTATCACCGTTATGAGCCTGTTCGCATAACTTTTTGATAATGTGATCCGGTGTCGGACGATCCGGGTCACCGATGCCCAAGCTAATTACATCTACGCCCGCGGCCCGGGCCTGCTCAATCTTTTTCTCAATCCGGGCAAACAAATACGGTGGTAACTGACGAATTCTCTTTGCCTCTTCCAACTTTTCTAATCCTCCCTTAATATACTTCCTTTTACTTTTTGTAAAAATCAGAAAAACCACTATTTTTATAAATTTATTTCACCGCAAAAAACTTCCTCCGCGGGTCCGGTCATATACACATGGTTATCCTCCGCCCATTCGATGAACAAATCCCCGCCTAACAGGTGCACTGTTACCTTACGACGGGTCAGATTGTTTAGCACGGCGGCCACCACGGCGGCACAGGCGCCGGTACCGCAGGCCAGGGTGATGCCGGAACCCCGCTCCCAAACCCGGAACAGGATTTCCTCATCGTTCAGCACTTCAATAAACTCGACATTAGTCTTCTCCGGAAATAATTCATGATTCTCAATAAATGGCCCCACCCCGGCCACATCCACATTGTCCGCGTCGTCAACAAAAATTATGCAATGGGGATTGCCCATGGAAACACAGGTCACCGTAAAGGCCACTCCGCCGGCAGAAATCCTTTCCCCCACTACATGTGAAGTTTCATCGCCCAGCATAGGTATTTCTGCCCTGGACAATCGGGGTTCGCCCATATCAATGCGGACTGCCGCCACCCGATTGCCTTCCATAATCAATTCCGGCTTTACGATCCCGCCCAGGGTTTCAATAGTGAAGGCGGTCTTATCGGTCAGGCCGTGGTCATAGACATAACGGGCCACACACCTCAAACCATTGCCACAGGTCTTGCCCTCACTGCCGTCGGCATTAAACATGCGCATCCGGAAATCAGCCTTGGTTGACGGCAAAATCAGAATAATGCCGTCACCGCCGATGCCAAAATGCCGGTTGCTTAGCCGGATAGCAAGTTCTGACAAATCAACACCGGATAAATCCTGGTTAATACAATTTATGTAAACATAGTCATTACCTAAGCCTTGCATCTTGACAAACTGCAATATCTTACCACCCCCTTTATACATAACTCATTTATTTATGTTATAATAATTCTACGTTTTTTGCAACAATATGTCTTGTTGTATACAATATATATGGGAGGTATAAGCCTATGGCCTTTGACGGATTAGTTTTGGCAGCCGTTGCCAAAGAATTAAATGATTGGCTGCCGCAGAGCCGGATTGAGAAAATATATCAGCCGGCAGCGGGTGAGATAGTGCTCCTGCTCCACAATAAGCGGCAAAAAACCCGCTTGTTGTTATCCGCTAACGCCCGGGAAGCCCGTTTGCATAGCACCGGTGAAGTCAGAGCAAATCCATTGACACCGCCACTTTTCTGTATGGTGCTGCGTAAGCATTTGGAAGGCGGGCGGATTGTCAGATTTGCCCAAAACGGCCTGGAAAGGGTGCTGCATATTCATGTGCAAGCGGTTGACGAGCTGGGCCGCCTGGCAGAAAAAGTGCTGATTCACGAGATTATGGGGAAGCACAGTAACATCATTTTGACGGACCCAGCGGACAACATTATTCTTGATGGTATTCATCGCTTCAGCCACGCGGTCAGCCGGCACCGGGAAGTCCTCCCCGGGCGGACTTATACTGCTCCGCCACAACAGGAAAAAACCGACCCGCTGACCGTAAAGGAAGAAGACTTCCGGGAAATAATCTGGCGCTCTCCGGAGCAGCAACCGGTGGCCAAAGCCCTGTTAGCCGGTTTTAATGGCCTGAGCCCGCAGACCTGCCGGGAAATCACTGTACGCAGCGGATTATCCACAGAGACAACCGTGGGCACCTGCGGCATCTATGAACTGCAAAGGCTCTGGCAGGTTTTTCAGCGGCTGATGCAGGAAGTTGCCGGCGGCGAATTCCGGCCCACGCTGGTTTTGAATAAGACCGGCGAAGTTGTGGCCTTCTCGGCCATTGATTTGACGCTGACAGATTTGCCGGCAAAAGACTGCCGGCAAGATAATCTGTTGAAAACGCATGGCGGCATGAACGAAGTGCTGGACCGGTACTTTAGCCTGCACCGGCAAAAGCTTGGACTGACGCAGCAAAAAAACGACCTGATTCAGGTGGTCACCATCGAAAAAGAAAAACTGCTGAAAAAACTAACGATATATGAGACCGCCCTTACCGAGGCGACCGCAGCCGAAAAATACAAAATAATGGGCGAACTGCTGACCGCTAATATTTTTCGACTGGTCAAAGGAGCTGAAAGTACAGAGGTTATTAATTATTACGACCCGGCAGGCGCCACTTTGCTGATTAAACTTGACCCCCGCCTGACACCGGCGGAAAATGCTCAGCATTATTTCAGGAAATACACCAAGACCAAAAACAGCGCCGCCTACGCACTGGCCCAAAAAGAATCGGCCCAGACAGAAGTCCGCTATCTGGACAGTGTGCTGAATAATCTTGAGCTGGCTGAGGCAATGCCGGAACTGGCGGAAATCCGGGCTGAACTGACAGAACAGGGGTATCTTAAAGAAAAACCGGCCCGCCTCCGCTCCCGAATCGGTGCCGGTAAAGGTAGTGCCGGTAAAGGTGGTGCCGGTAAAAACGCGGAACCACTACCCCCGTTGACATATACTTCCTCCGACGGACTGACCATCCTGGTGGGCCGCAACAACCGGCAGAACGACCGGCTGACCTTGCGCACGGCTCAACCGGAGGACATCTGGCTGCATGCCAAGGATCTTCCGGGGTCCCATGTGATTATCAAATGCAACCACCTGGCCGATATTCCTGACCGCACCCTGACGGAGGCGGCCATGTTAGCGGCCTATTACAGCAAGGCCCGGTCATCAGCCAAGGTGCCGGTTGACTATACCAGGCGCAAGCATGTGCATAAACCCAAGGGGTCCAAACCTGGAATGGTGATTTATGAAAACCAGCGCACAGTTTATGTTGACCCGGCGGAAGCGATAATTAGAGAAACAAACGAATAAGAAAAAAAATAAGGGCTAATGCCGGTTCAGCAAACCGTATTTTAGCCCTTTGCGCAAACTTTATGTTTGCTATTTTTTTGTCAACTATTGTGGCTATGTTTGTTGTAAGCTATTGCAACTGCGTTTGCCGTAAGTAATTGCAACTGCTTTTGTCGTTAGCTATTCCGGCTGCCAGGTTTGGTTACCGGCTGTCCTTCTTTGCACAGCGGGCAGTCTTCCGGGGGGAAAGACTTGATATCCAGGCGCACAATGGCCTCGGTGGGCAGGCCAAAATCTACCTGGCCGTTACTCCGGTCAACCAGCACACCCACCCCTACAATTTCCGCGCCGGTGGCTTTGACCACCTCAATCACCTCTTTGACAGAACCGCCGGTAGTAATTACATCTTCCACCACCAGCACTTTTTCCTTTTTACCAAGGGCAAAACCCCGGCGCAGAGTCATCACGCCCTGCTCCCGTTCGGTGAAAATCGAGCGTACGCCCAACGCCCGCGCCACTTCATAGGCCACAACAATCCCGCCCATAGCCGGCCCGACCACGACATCCACCTTTTGCGCAGCAAAATGCTCGGCCAGGGATGCACAAAGCTTGGCCGCGTAATGAGGATACTGCAAGACCTGGGCACACTGCATATACTGGTTGCTGTGCCGACCCGAAGTTAGTTTGAAGTGACCGGATAATAAGGCATGAGTAGACTTAAAAATTTCAATTGCTTCCTCATGGGTTAACATTCATTCCCGCCTCCATCTCTTCTAATACTCGCTGCGCCGCTGCCACCGGATCCGCCGCCGCCGTAATAGGCCGGCCCACTACCAGGTAGCTGGCTCCAGCCTGCATAGCTTCACCGGGGGTCATCACCCGTTTTTGATCGTTTACCGCTGCCCAGGCTGGCCGGACCCCGGGAGTTATAATCACAAAGTCCCGCCCGCAGGCTTCCCGAATGGCCGTAATTTCTTTGGGTGAAGCTACCACGCCATTTAGCCCCGCTTCTTTGGCCAACAAGGCCCACTTGACTACCTGTGCTTTGAGCTCCCGGTTAATGCCGATTTCCTGTTCTAAAATAGCCTGGTTAATACTGGTCAGCACTGTAACCCCGATAACCAGCGGCTGCGGCACCTGTAAAGCTGCCGCTTCCTTGACGGTGGCCGCTACCGCCTGCTGCATCATTTCCTTGCCGCCGGCCGTATGCACATTGTACATATATATCCGGTGCCTGGTCAGCACTGCTCCCGCCTGACCAACGGTATTGGGGATATCATGCAGTTTCAAATCCAGGAAGATACGGCCGCCCAGCCCGTGAAGCCGCCGCAAAACCTCCGGCCCCTCACTGTTATATAACTGCATGCCGACTTTAAATACCCCGGCATAGTCGTGCAGTTGAGCCACCAGCTGTTCGGCTTCGGCCATAGTATCCACATCCAGGGCTACAATTAGTCGGTCTTTTGCTGTTGACATGCTTTCACCTCTCTTTACTTCTTGCGGTCACTTCCTCCGATCACTTCTTCCAGGCCGCCCCGACCAATTCATTTATATCCTGCACACCATGTTTCTCCATATATTGGCTGATTCCTGCCAAAACATCCATGGTTGCCCTGGGATTCACGAAATTCGCCGTACCAACAGCCACGGCGGTAGCCCCGGCCAGGATGAATTCGACAGCATCTTCACCGGTCATAATTCCGCCCATGCCCAGGATAGGCAGCGGGACAGCCTGGGCCACCTGCCAGATAATTCTCACCGCCACCGGCCTGATTGCCGGTCCGGATAGTCCACCGACTATATTGCCCAGGATAGGTTTTCTTTTATCAATATCAATGGCCATGCCCAGCAGAGTATTGATCAACGCCAGCGCATCGGCCCCGGCCTGGGCTGCGGCATCAGCAATTTCCACGATATTGGTGACATTGGGAGAAAGCTTGGCAATTACCGGCAGGGCGGTGTTTTGCCGCACCACCTTGATTACCTCCCCCGCCATGAAGCAGTCGGTGCCAAAAATCATCCCGCCTTGTTTGACATTGGGACAGGATATATTTACTTCCAGTGCACCCACACCCGGCACATTACTCAGCCTTTTGGCAAGCTCGGCATAGTCCTCCGGGGAGTTGCCGGAAATATTCACGATTACAGGCGTATCATACTCGGCCAGATACGGCAGACTCTCTGCAATAAAGCTATCCACCCCCGGGTTTTGTAAACCGATGGCATTTAATATCCCGGCCGGTGTTTCCACGATCCGCGGCACCGGGTTACCCAACCGCGGCTCCAGCGTAGTACCTTTGACTACTATGGCGCCTAATTTGTTCAAATCTATGTAAGGTGCGTATTCCGGGCCAAAACCGAAGGTGCCGGAAGCCGTGGTTACCGGGTTCTTCATAGCCAGACCGCCGAGATTAACAGCCAAATTCAGCTCAGGCATCAAAAATCACCTCACTTGCCGAAAATACCGGCCCGTCAGTGCAAACTTTTTGATAGTCGAAGGCCGCGGCAGCACCGGATCCTTGCCGTACCTTTACTTTGCATACACAGGCCAGACAAGCCCCCACGCCGCAGCCCATGCGCTCTTCCAGGGAAACCTGGCCGGGTACGCCGGCCAAGGTCATCATCTGCGCCAGTTTGCCGAGCATGGGATTAGGGCCGCAGGCATAATAAAAATCCGGTTTAAACGCCGGCAGATACCGGGCGGCCAGGTCCGTAACAAACCCCTGCTGACCGTAAGTACCGTCATCAGTGGCGGCGACTACCTTAAGACCCAGCGCCTCAATCTCCCGAAAGCCTAATAGGTAATCACCGGTAGACGCTCCTAATAAAACCAACGTTTCCACCCGGTAATGCTTTAATAACTGAATCAGCGGC
>CAZWUW010000013.1:42621-43174 GCA_964636895.1 uncultured Eubacteriales bacterium | reverse complement strand
GCAACGCTAGGCCCGCGGGCGTGAGGACGTACCGTTTTCCCCGAACGCTCCCTATGCCGGCTGGCCACATTCCACGCCCTCCGAGCCGTACTGCTACACACTCTGCCGGCAGCCCGGCAGTTGCCACCAGTACATTGACAGTCAATGTGCTGTCGCAGGGCATCAGCAGCGGAGCGGCCCAGTGGTACAATACGCTCTTTGCCGCCCTTACCCCTGACGCGGACAACGCCATCAGAAAAGTCGATGTCCGAGACCGTTATACTGACGGCCTCCGAGACTCGCAGGCCGCAGCCATATAACAACTCCAGCAACGCCCGGTCGCGGGCAGGCTCCACACCGTCCAGCAGCGCGGCAACCTCACCGGCGTACAAAAACCGTGGCAGCCGCTGCTCCTGCTTGGGGGAGGCTATGCCGTCCAGCGGACTAGAGGCAATGACATCCTCCAGGCAGAGCCATCGGAAAAAACTCCTGAGCGCAGCCAGCTTCCGCGCCACAGTGGCCTTGCTGCAACCGGTCAGCGTCGCCAGCCAGGCCCGGATTAAAGCCGGTTCTA
>CAZWUW010000013.1:0-42521 GCA_964636895.1 uncultured Eubacteriales bacterium | reverse complement strand
CAGCAGCCGGTTCTACAGCAGCCGGTTCTACAGCAGCCGGTTCTACAGCAGCCGGTTCTACAGCAGCCGGAGAGACCCCGGCAAACTGCAGAAACTGCGATATGTCCCGCTCATATTCGCGGATAGTTTTGGCCGCCGCATTGCGCAGCCGCAGGGCGTCTAAGTAGCGGGCAAGGTATATCATTTTGCCACCTCCCGCACCTGTGAAATTACAATCCAGTTTCCGCTGCCGGGAAATACCCGCTCACTGCGATTCCGTCCGGACTGCCGAACCTCAGCAATCATTTCGGCCACCTCGGGGTCGCCGTCGTTATCGGCCAGCCATTTCGCTGCCGGGCCGATAAATACTGGCTGACCGTTGTTTATAACTCTGATTGCTCCAACGCATTCGATTTCTAAAGTGCGTGTTCCGGGGTCAAAGTAAATGAAACCGCGGGGGATGTATCCTTCGGCCTCAATCTGTGAGGCCACTTCGTTGTAAAATGTTTCGCCAATGATTTCGGCAGAATCATCGCCGTTGTCAATGATGTTTTCTTCTTCGCCGCCGGCGACCTCAAAACGGGCAATGTGCAAGCTCCCGTCATCCAGACCGGGGTAAATCTCTTTTAGTTTAGCCATTTTTACTCCTCCTTAAATTTTCAGCCATACCCTGATTTACCGCCTCCTTAGTTTAAAAAATATACTTCCGGGGGGTTTCCATCGTCATCCTCAAGCCATTTATCAAAGGCTTCCGGGTTTCGGCGCTCCAGGGCATCCATAACCCAGCCTCTGACCGTTGCAACCTCTCCGGAAATTGGCTTTTTGTCTATCTCGGCCCACAACTCGCACAGTTTTTTAGTTGGCATCTGATTAAGCTGGCACTTCATTGTCATTTTCGACCGACCTCCTCTATTGGTTTCTACGTCGCTATGTGTTACAATCTATGTTAAAGATAGGTTACCGGAGGGAGGGCGAATCCCTCCGGGCCTTTCCAGAGAAGCATCTCTAATCCATGTCCTTTGGCGGAGGTGCTTTTTCCCTGTTCATCTCTTTTATCGTCTTGTAGATTTCCACTGCTAACTTTATTGCTCCAAGTACCCCAACTACTATAGTGATTATCTTCTCTTCCATGGCCTCACCCCCTTTCGGTGAGGACTTTTTTGATTTCAGGCCTTTTCATCACCCCCTTTACGCTTTTAATTGTAGCAAAATTTCCGCTAATAATCAACCCTATGATGATAAAATATTTCATTATAGAGTAAAAATATTTTATTAAGTTGACAGCGGGCAACTCCGCGAAGTAAAATATTAAAAAGGGGGTTTTGCCCATATGTTAAAATGTAATTACCGCCACTGGTTGGCAGATGCAAAGATTAATACCATGCTGGACGCACAGAAAAAAACCGGCCTGAGCCGGAACACTCTAATTAAATTCCGAGATGAAATAGACCTGGAGTCCGCCGAGCTGGGGACGCTAATTCAGCTTTGCAACGCATTTAATCGGCCATTGAGCGAATTGATTGAATATGTTCCGGAGAAATAATAGGATAATATGCCCCGGTAGGCTAACACAGCCTAATGGTACAACCTCAAACAATTAACTGTATGAGTTTACTATTGTACTAATACACTTATATTATGGACGATTACAACTCTAGGCTTGACACGGCATGGTAAATTTGACAATTTAATAATAAAAAAACCCCAGGGGGGTATAGCGCTGAAATGCGGCAACGCTGAAATGCGATAGCATTTTAACGCTTTAACGATTTAACGATTTAGTGTGGTAAAGCGTTAACGAAAAAAGTCGTCTACTATACCCCCCAAACCACCGGGCCGCGGAAACTCTGTCCTTTTTTTGAGGGGCAGGGTTTTTTTACTGTCACCCAGGGCTGGGTCGGTGCTGCCGGTGCATAATGGGCTACATAGACTGCATAAACTGCATAATTAGCGCATGGCCAAAAATGCGCCGCCGCCAAACCCTTGCCGCTGTAAGGTTCGCGCAAACTTTTCCGCTAATGAATATTATGTCAACTGCCGGAGCGGCGGTATAAGGATTCCGTTTCCTTTTCGCGCCGGGGTCAGGGGCTGCCGGGGCCGGGGGTCCCAACCATACTCAATGTTGCATCCCCCAAAGAACCCTAGCGCGGTATAAGGCTTTTCGGTCTCCGGAGCCTACTATCTAAAAAACTCTAAACCCCTAAATTTTAAAAAAAACAAATACCTTCCATAATAATAATAATATATATTATTATATATATAATATAGTATATATAGGATACCCTACCCAGGTATGGTATGAAAGAAGGTGAGAAAATGATTGGCGTTCCTAGTTCGCTGGCTAAGGTCGGAGCAAATACCCCCACTAACTCCGGATTATCCCAAGAGCAGGTGAAGATGCTCCAGGTGGCTGCAACAGTGCTGGGCGCGGATATGACAGACACCCGGACGCTCCGGGCGGTCTGCCAAAAAGCAGGGGTGCCCCCGGACGATTTCTTTGCCTGGTTCAATCCAAAGAGTGACCTATACAGTGCCCATTTTATTGACTGCTGGAAACTGATGGCGCAGGGGTTTTTAGAGCAGTACCGACCGCTGCTAATTACAAAGGTACTGCAGTCCGCACTGGGCGACGAAAAAGCCAGTGCAAAGGATAGGGAAACCGCCCTCAAAATGACCGGCGATATTGCCCCGGCAGCCGGCGGAAGTGGCATTATTTTAAACCAGCAGATTAACGTCAGTGAGGGCAACCAAAAAGTAGTGGATACTATTGAACAAATGGAAGATGGCGAAGAGCGGCAGAAGATAATCGATGCATTGAAGTTGTTAGGAAAATTGTAAGAGTGCGGAGTCCTACAGCCCCCGCACGATGCCTATGTAAATTAGAGAGGAGATGATTAAGATTGGGTAATATTTTTAAGACAATGGAGCAGATACTTAATGACATTTGGGATAATTTGTCGAACAGTATCAGCGTAAAGCTGACCGGAAGTGGTGTTCCTAATTCGCAGCAAATTCCAACGAAGATAATTAGCAGCAATGGAAACGAGGCAACCGTAACCGCTGGTGGCAAATTATCGGTTGAGGCGAACGTAACCGCTAACGTCGCGCCGCAGACGTATAAATCTGTTGTAAATGAAGCGCTTCAGGGCGTTATCAATTCAATTGGACAGAGCAGGGTTATGTGCATGTTGCCCCTGTGGGAAACCTCTTCCCCATTTTCCTGCCTGGTTCATCCGGAAAACAGATTTGATTTAGTAACCGATGCTTTTAATAGGAGTGAAGGTCCGTTTGGACACTTTGTAACCTTAACAAGTGGCCACTTATTACAAAGACCAGTAATGGAACAAACTGAGGGCGCGAGCACGGTAAGGCTGGATGCACCCAATAAGAGGTTAGCCGTGCGGATGCCGCTGGGCACGACAGCCGCAAGCGTCACCAGTGATATCGGTTATATTCTGGCATACTTACAGCGTGTCGGAAGTGCTGCAAGCGCCACTCTTAGGGCATACTTATGTAGCGACACCGCAGGTCAGCCTGGCCCAAGGTTAGGGGCAATGTATTGGGATATGAGAAACAAAGATGTTAATTTTGACACAATCCCGACTACAGCAGGATGGTTTGGCGTACCATTGCAAGCCGCACAAAATAGAACTGCGTTTTCTGAACAGGTGTGGGTTGTAATTGAATATGTAAACGGAACCGGCGTTGATGTAAATAATTACATTCAGTGGTTCCATAAAACTACTCAGGGTACATGGGGAGCCGGTGATGCTCAGGCTGTCTGGAGCGGCTCGGCGTGGACTGTGACTGCCAATCAGCCGTTTCAGATAAAACTATTTTCAGAAAAACTGGTCTTACCCGCAGACGATTGGTCTATTGCTGTTGCGATTAGAAACACCAATACTGCTCATTCGCAAGTATTTTCGATGCCGTCTCACTTGAATACAGATGCAATAGGACTTGAAAAACCACCTACCGGAGGGCTGAGGGTGTTTTATAGAACCGAGCACCTTGCCACTGGCATTAATTTATTAACTCAGCAATCACTACCCGTTTTAGATGTTTATGAAAGTCAGTGGAACTTTGTTGTAATGACATTTTCTAAGGCAAAAAATGTCGGAAAACTAAAGGTCTATATAAATGGCGAAATGCGACTAAGAGAAGATCAGCGCTCCACTGGTGGAAGCGTTACCCCGTATATTCCTTATCCCTGGATGTTGGGCGGATATACTTTAGCCAATTCAAATAAGGCAAGGCAGTGGCAGGGGAACATAGGCCCATTTATGATTTTCAATAAAGAACTAACGCCGGAAGAAGCAAACATTGTTTTTTCTCACATGAACAAGATTAAAGTATTTACAGGATAAGGAGGAACAACATGTATTTACAGGATAAGGAGGAATAACATGTATTTACTTAAATCAATGCCGGCTGCAAGCCGGGTCAATATTCACCCCAGAGTGCCACTGTGTTTATCGTCTAGCGGAGTAATATATGCCGCAAATGCAACAATATTGGTTAAATCCTCTGATTGGGGCACAACCTGGGCAAATGTAAATGATTTCGGAGTAGGTGCAACCATTAGGAAGGCTCACAAACTTGACAATGGTCGGATAATCGTTACATTGGCCTCTGGGAAGGTTCTTGTCTCTGACGTAAACGAAGCAAATTTTGTAGAAAAGATTGACTTTGTTTCAGAGTCAGCAAGTTGGGGCGGTCTTAGAGTTTTCGGTGATATAGTGGTTATGTGTAACTATGGCTCCCCACAAGTAGTATATCTATCGGTTGATGGCGCACAAAATTTTTCATTAATATTAAATGCAAGCAGCATAAAGCTTCCTGACGGCATGAATCATTTCCACGATGTTTGTTATGACCCGTATGAATCACTTATATGGATATGTGCCGGTGACAACTTAACATCTCAAAAGATTGGCTGGACAGATGATTTTGGGAAAACATGGTACTGGACAGGTCCGAGCATTAACATTAGGATTACCCAAATCATTCCATTACCAAAGCGAGTGCTTTTTGGCACGGACGAATACGATGTGTTGGGCGTTTACGTCCATGAGCGACCTGATACGGGAACGCATGGTAATGGCGTTAAGCCAAAACTGGGATGGGTTGCCAGGAATTTCTATGCAACGGTTGTGGGTCAAGTTGATATGGGATGGATAACGCGGGCGGCAATTTCATTTCACGAAATTGCCGCCGCATATTTTGGTGTTTATTTAACGAACAATATTCACTCCTGTCCGGCGTGTAGCATATATGGCACAAAAGACGGGAAGAACTTTTTCTCCGTGTGGACTGAAGCAAAAGCACAGGTAACTCCGGCCACCGTTTCGCGCGTGACAATCGGCGTACTTGGCCCCGATAACAGTAACAACATCGTTGCAACATTACACGACCCTGTGACCGCCCAGTGGAACATTGTAAGACTAACAAATCCGCTTTGGGTATGGGTAGAAGACTAGAGCAGCGTCGGTGCAATAGATGCGACTTAAAACGAGGTTTAAATGCGATTTTAAATGCGATTTAAGCTTTAAACCCCGCCCTGCCAAGTCTGTGGGACGGGACACCCACAGAGCCTCCAAAATTCCCGATTGCGGGCCGGGAATTAAGGGCGGGGGAGCCCGCTATATTAAATTTAATGGGGGGTTATGACCGCAGATAAAATTTGTTCAACCTGCCAGAACTTAATGGAACTTTGGCACAGAGACAGGTATATAATTATCTGGAGGTGCAGTAATTCCAGGCTTTGTCCCAAGCCGATAGAAGTACAGTATTTAATTTAAGAGGAGGAATGTCCCGTGAACATAGCTATAGTTTATAGTCCCGACTGGTCTCGCTACGCCGCGATCGAAGTCTATGCGATTTTTGCAACCAACCCGCCCCCGGTGAAGGTATATCTTGTTTCGGACGGCCCTTGCACAGTAGCTTTCGACCGCACCGTAAGGCTGTTTGGCCCAGGCTACAGCGTAGAATACATTGATATGCTGCCGCTGTATCAGGAGAAAATCACTAGCGATATTAACGTGACATCCCGTTTTACTAAGTATGTGCTGTACCGACTACTGTTTCCCTACGTCATCCCGGAGGACAAGCTACTTTACATCGATGCTGACGCAATAGTCAACGGTGACCTAACCGAGATGTATAACATGGATATGGGCGACTACCTGCTGGCCGGGGTGCCTGATTGTGGTGATGAACAGTACGGTCTTAAACAGGCAATTGGCTTATCCCCGGAGGACATTTACATCAATGCTGGTGTGGCCCTAATGAACTTAGCTAAGATGAGAGAACTACAGCTGGCTGATGTGTGGGTTCATGAGGCTAACACTAAAAGGTATCACTGCCAGGACCAGGACATTTGGAATCTGACCTGCAGGGGCAGGATCCGGGAGATTGACCTTGCCTATAACGTATCCGTCTCCACCGGGATGGACATTGAGCCTGAGCAAATCAAGATATGTCATTATGCTGGGGCGGCGGACATGAAGCCGTGGGCGAATCCCCATGTACCGTTTCGTGAGATATGGAGAAAGTGGGCTGAGCAATATGTTAAAGCAACTAATTCCTAAGCGGATATTTTATTGTTGGTTCGGGTATGGCCCAAAACCCGACAATATATTGCGCTGTATGGAGAGCTGGCACAAATACTTGCCAGATTATGAGATAACAGAAATTAATGAGTCAAATTTTGACGTCAATCTTTGCCCATACACTAAACAAGCATACGAACAAAGGAAATGGGCATTTGTAACCGATGTTTGTAGACTAAAGGTACTTTACGATACAGGGGGATTGTATTTTGACGCGGATATAGAAATCCTTAAACCACTTGACGGCTTTTTGTTTCACAAATGTTTTACGGGTCACGAAACACATCGGCTTATGCTAGCGGCAGTGATGGGGGCACAACCAAAACATCCATGGATTAAGTTTTTATTGGATTATTACTTAAAAATAGATTTACAATATACCCCAAACACTCAAATCGTTACAGATTTATCCTACCCGCTGATAATCCGGGAGGAAAATGGTTTCAGGTATCTCCGTGACGATGTGGTTATTTACCCGGTCGAGGTATTTGCACCTTACGACCACCATAACTTATGCCCGACACCGACAGAAAATTCTTATGCAATCCATCATTTTTGTGGGTCTTGGTTAGGAAGGGGTTAGTCATGATTGATAAATTTTCAGTAACTCACAATCCATATAGGACTATGAAGGGAAAAGAGATTACCCAGGACATATTTGTGCCATGGTATACCGATGAGCAGTATAACGATTTAGGAATAACTCACTCCCGGCAATTAATTGAAGGTTACAGAAATAGAACCAAAAACTCGCTACGCAATGTCGTAGACTATGGCTGCGGAGATGGCCGTGTGGCACGTTTCATGGCTAGTAAATGTAATAAAATCATTTGTGCTGACATATCCAGCGACATTTTACTGTGTACTGCCCAGCGGATGCTTAAATATCAGGTGGCGAACTTTGAAGTAGTTTTGACTGATGACCTGGTGCAAACCAATATCGATTTCATCTATAGCCTGCAGGTACTCCAACACAACACGTATGCAGAGCAAGTTCAAATTTTAGAGCACATCAAGTTAATGCTTAAGGAAAACGGTGTTGCGTGTATCCATTTCCCAAAGCTGGATGATAAGCCAAGCTACGTCAACAGTAGCAACTGTATGTGTTTCACTTTTAGTCAGGTTGAAGAATTCGGCAAGCTTTTTCCGCATTATGAAATAGAAGAGGCTGAGTTCACGCCTAATTGGTTCGACTTTTATCTATGGGTTAAGAATTAGGGAGGCATAGGCATGATCAACATAGACGAACTAACTGACAACACCATTCTTTGGCAAATGTCAATGGCCGAGAGGGCAAGTATCTTTTATCTCCTCAACAAGATCCCTCAACGCAATATCGCCATAGAAGTAGGATCCTACTGCGGTGGCTTTACCAGAATTTTATCCCAATACTTTGACAAAGTTTACTCACTTGATATCGACCACTCTAATATTGTGGGTAAAGACCAGTACAGTAACGTCACTTGGGTAACCGGGGACTCTAAAAAAACTTTACCTGAATTAATCAAAAGCCTTAAAGAGTCAGGGGAAGATGTAAATTTCATTTTAATCGACGGCGATCACTCATACAACGCAGTACTCCAAGATTTAAACAATGCTCTGGCGTACACCCCCAAAAGTGAGACTGCATTACTTGTTCACGATTCATGGTACGAGCCGTCCAGGGATGCAATTAATCATGCTAATTGGAATAACAACCCACATATCCATTACATAGAAAAGGATTTTGTTCCAGGTGACTTAAATGGGAACATTTTTGTTGGCGGGTTGACACTGGCCTTGATGTCCAAAAAGAAAAGAAAGGGCAATGTAGAAATCAAACAGACTCACGACCACATGTACCGGTCGGTCAGTGGGTTATTAGCGGGGAGTCGATAATCAATGAGTCTACCCAAAATATTAATCGGTTCGCCTGTTCGCAACCGTGCCCGGTGGCTGCCCTACTACTTAGACCACTTAACCAAACTGGACTATCCGAAGGAACTCATTGAGTATTGCTTTGTGGTCAATGACAGTGTGGACGAATCGTTGCGAATTTTACAACAGTTTGTTGCCGACCGCCCGGGGCAAGTTTGGACATGGAACCTAGGTCAAAATGAAGATGACCGAGACGACCCAGTATATCGAGCACAAGAGATATTGGCAGGATTAGCACTATTGAGAAATCTGCTCCTAGACACGGCGAAAGCCAGCGGGGCGGATTTTCTTTTTTCCGTTGACTCCGACATTATGGTTCCCCCGGACAGCTTAAAAAAGTTGGTACAGAATGATAAAGATATCTGCTCCGCACTAATCTATAACGACTACCATGTTAACCCCGAGGAATTGGAGTTAGGTAGGTTCCCGAACATCATGTTCAAAGACGATAGCGGTAGTATATGCCACTACATTAATTACCCTGAAAATCAGCTATTCGAGGTCGATGTAACCGGTGCCGTATATCTCATTAAGCGGCCGGTCTTTGATGCGGTGAGATATGGTTACCATGACCAGGGCGAGGATATCGCCTTTTGTGAAGATGCCCAGCGGAAGGGCTTTAAATTGTGGTGCGATAGCCGGATTTTTTGTCAGCACATAATGACCGAGGAACAGTTAAGGAGATTGGAAGCAGGTGAGCATAGTGGATAATAAATATATTTTAGTCCGTTGCGATGACTGGGAAGGCTTGTATAAAAATGGTGAATTGCTTGACGAAGGACATGATATTGATTTAGCAAAACATTTAGGGATAGAAAGAGTTTATGTGAATCAAGAGTGGGTCGAAGAAAAGGTTAATTTCCCTAACAAATTAAGTGACATACCAGAGGAAGTAATTGAAAGAGGGTAAGAGCCTATGGACCTATCAAAACTGACCCCCGCGGAAGCCCGTGCAATACTCCATAAAATCGCATACCCCGAATACCGGGAAATGCCGGTCCCGGTGGAGGAGTTTTTCACTTCGCCCCAATTCTTTGGTGAAGCACTTTTCCCCCGACAACTCCAGGCCGCCAAGGCCATTGAAGATGTATTGGAGTGCAAGGCTGATTTCAATGAATTCGTATTGCTCTGGGGCAAGGGCTCCGGTAAAGACTATTGGACGGCCAGGGTTTTAGTCTATATTCTTTATCGGCTGCTTTGCCTGAATAATCCCCAGGAGTTCCTGGACTTCGGTAAGGGCGAGAATATTGACATCATTAACGTGGCCGTTAACAGCCAGCACGCCAATGCGGTGTTCTTTAATAAACTAAAGGCCGCTTTGGAGATATGCTCCCAAAAAGACGACGGAACAGGCTGGTTTGTCAAAGTAGAACGTAAGCCCCGACACCCCAAGGAATATCAAGTCCTGGAGGGTCAACAGCCGAGGATTAAGTTCTATCACAACATAACTTGTTATTCCGGTCATGCCGACATGGAGAAGTTCGATGGATTCAGCCCGTTTTTCGTGGTATTCGATGAAATATCGGACTTCCAGGAAGAAAAGGCCGAGAGTGTTTATAAAATCCTTCGTTCTTCCGGGAACTCCCGGTTCAGTCACTCCAAATGGGGGGCATTAAGGGTATTTATCTCCTACCCCCGGTACGATGGGGATTTTATGATAAAGAAACACGAGGCCAGTCAGAGCAACCCCCGGATATACTGCGACCGTGGCGCCACATGGGAAATCAATCTTAACAAAAAACCCGATGACCCCGACATCCTGGAGGAATACGCCGATGACCCTATAACAGCCCAATGCTACTATGAAACCATCCCTCCAAAAACCAAAGATGGTTTCATTACTTATCCAGGGAAAATCGAGGATTGCATGCGAGGGACAAATAGAATTGAATATCTCGAAACAATCACCGAGAGGGTTAAAAACGATGAAATAAAGCAGTATGTCAGCCTAGTGGTGACTGATATCAACCTATATCCGGACAAGACCTATTATTTTCACGGCGACCCCGGCCTAGTAAACGATAGCTTCATGCTGGTCATAGGCCACGGGGAACCGGAGGGCGATTCCGTCCGACCCGTTATTGATGCAGTCTTAAAGTGGAATCCCACGCCTACCCAACCGGTGGACTACGTGAATGTAGGCGAAACGATAGTCCAGATAAGCAAAAAGGTGTACCTCAAGAAGGGTCGATTCGACAAATTTAACTCTGCCGAGGGCATTCAAAGGCTCCTGGATGCCGGGATAGATGCTGAGGATATGAGCTTCAGCCTGTCCCAACAAATGAAAATGTATATAGGGTTAAGAAAACTCATTCATTCTATAGGCATTGAGCTACCCAGGGACAAGGAACTAAAGGAAGAATTGGAAAACCTGCAACTGGTTAACAAAACCAAGGTTGACCATCCAAAGAAATTCCCTTCCGGCAGAAAAGGCTCCAAGGATATTGCTGACGGGGTGGCCTCTGTGGCCGAGCTAATCATGGAGGAGGAAGTGCAGGGCATTAAATTGAGCGTTGGGAGTGTTTCTAGCGGCGACAGCCTGGATGAACAGATGATAGAAAAATACCTTGGAGGGGGTGATTATTATTAATTTTTTAGCCAGTTTTCTTGACACATGGGCCGCAAAAAGGCTGAACCGCAAAACCGACCAGCATCCGGGATTATTCGTTTACGAGAATCAGGCATTTGGCTATACCAGCAACAAACCGTTTAGCGTCAACCGGTCGAGGCTGCGCAAATTCTCCGAATCTCCTGTCCCCAGAAGGGCAATAAATGTGCTGAAAAATCAAATCAAGGCCTTGCAGTGGAAACTGGAGGGCGGGCATCCGGATCAACGGAAGATAATTGAATCAATCCTGAAGCGACCCAATAACGACGATACCTGGCAGACGTTTATCGAACAGCTTATTGAGGATATTCTGGTCATTGGCCAGCTAACAGCGGAGCGAGGGCAGTCCAAAAGCCCGGAGCGACCGCTTTTTTTGTGGCCGACAGACGCCGGGTATGTCGACATTAACATGAACTGGGACGGCCGGCAGGACACTATTAGATTCGGTCAAGTTAGCCCCGACAAGGCAGAGCCCGTTTACCTAAAAGACTCGGAAATGATGTTCGCCAGGATAAACCCCCGCACAAACACGCCCTACGGCCTAAGCCCAATGGAGGTAGCAGCACTTACCATTGACCACTTCTTGGGTGCCCAGAACTTTGCTGGCAAAATGGCCCGACAGGCGATACCCCGGAAATTAATTGACCTTGGCGAAGGCGTAGGCGACCCCCAGGTTAAGGCTTTTCGGCTTTACTGGCAGCAAGAAATCGAAGGCCGGGGCAAAACCCCCATATTTGGTGGCGGGAAAAACGCTAAGACCCATGACTTGGGGGCCACGGGCGATGACGGCCTGTATCTTGAATGGCAGCACTTCCTAATCCAGATTATCGCCGTGGCTTTTGACGTAGACCCCGGTAAGTTAGCGGAGTCCAAGGGCGGGAAAACCGCCGAACAGATAGCCGACCGGGGCACTACGGACACAGGGGTTAGACCTCTAGCGGAGCTGGTTGCCGATACGATTAACAAAGAAATCATTGAGTTTTTGGGCTTCAGAGATGTTAAGTTTGAGTTTATATATCACCGGAGCTTGCAGGAGCGGAAAACGCTGTCTGAGGTGCATGAAAAGTATCTTGAACATGACGTAGTGACCATTAATGAAGTCCGGGCAGAGTTAGGGTTAGGCTCAATTAAAGACGGTGAATGTACGGTCACTGAATACCGGTTGACCAAGGGCGACCCATTCCTGGCCCCGATACCGCTTAAAAAAGTGGCCGGAGTAAAGCCAGTGGGAAGATTGGGGCAGGACTTCAAAAAGCAAAATGCCCAAATGGTTGCATCAATAATGGCAGCCATTTTACATGAACTAGAGACTGCCGAGGAAGGAGGTGAGGAATAATTGATATTCGCCAAGAAGTTAACAAAGAAAGAAATAGACGCACTTCCCGATTTTGATTTTGGAGTAATCCAAGAAAAAGAGGGTAAAAAAATCCGCAGGCTTCCCCTTCACGACAAGCTCCATGTCCAAATGGCCCAGCGAATGTTGAGCCGGGTTAAAGACATTACATCGCTGGAAAAGGAAGAACTCCGAACCCGCATCAATGAAAAGGCGAAGGAGTTCGGCATTGGCATAAGCCTGGCAGCCTCCAGCATCTTTGCCGTTGGCGATGAAGAACATCCGAACAAGATGCCATTCCTTGGGTTACTTTGTTATCTGGACGAGCCTTCCGAGAACCCGCCCAGTGGAGCTAATGGTAAGAGAGTTCTATTGCCATCCGATGTGGCAGATGATAGAATCCACACACTCGAAGGCACCGGGGTAAATGTAGATTGGGGTTATTATGGCCACGATGTAAAGAAAAAAATCGGCTGCATCGAATCCACATGGTCCGACGAGGGTCATGTTTTTGTTTATGGCCATCTATGGTGCCGGGACTTCCCGGAGGAATGTAATTACATTAAAGACAACGCATCTAAACTTGGAATGTCCTATGAAACCACGGACACTCAATTATCTACTACCGAGCAGGATGATGTTTTAAAGATTGACAAGATTACTTTTACGGGGGCCGCAATACTCAAGGATTGGGCCGCCGCTTATACAAATACGGCATTAGCCGCAAAAGCGAAAGGAGAGATACAAATGGAAGAGAAAAAGTTGTTAGAAATTCTGGAGGGCTTTAAGTCGGATATTGAGGCATCCATTGATGCGAAGATTAAGCCCGTATCAGAAAAAATGGAGGCCATTGAGGCTAAAGCCGTTACTGAGCCTCCGAAAACCGATGCCAAGACTGAGTTCACAGATGAAATGAAAACCGCACTGGAGGCAACCGGCAAGGCAATCGAGGATGTTGTCAAAAAAATTGACGAAGTGTCCGGCAAGGTTACGGCACTGGAGGCCAAGAAGGACGAGCCTCCGGCAGAACCGCAGCGGAAAACCGTACCGGCCGAGCTGCTGGCCAAGTGGGGCAAAGACCTTGAGGGCAAAGAAGGCCAGGACTTGTATGCCGCTATCGACAAACTGCCGGTAGACAATGTACAGAAAATGAGCCTCAAGCTGGCTGTAATGACTGCTCCTCAAAAAGCGGAGTAAACTGACAACTGAGTAGACAACTGACAACTGAATAAACAACTGAATATCGTGAATAAACAACTGAATATTGTGAATAGACAACTGAATATTGTGAATCCATGCTCTGCAAATTGCGGAGCTATTTTTATGCCCCAAAAAAAACACCTAAAAGAGGAGTGAGTTAACCAATGAGAAATGAAATCATTTTTACTGACCTGCAGGGTGCCGCCGACTATATCGGCCCGGGCGCAATCCACCTGCCGATGTTTGACACCAATATTAATGATTTGATTCGTGACCGGGGCGCACTTGGTCAAAGAATCAGGAACGTACCTGCAACCGGTGACCCCAGCCGCTGGTTTGAAGTCACTGCCAAGACCGGAGGCGCGTTCGTGGACAAGAGGAACCTGGCATCAACTCCTGGCGCCACCTCGTATGCCCAAAGGGCTGTAGCCATCAAGGCCATAATCTCCAAGGCGAGTTATGGCTTATTCGACACCGAGGTTACTGACCAGCAGGGTTTGTTTAACCTAGTTTCCAGGGAATTGAATGACAGGATTGAGGACGTGGTAACCACTGAGGACGCAGCTCTTTGGACGGGAGACACTGCGGTATCGCCGCTCCAGTACGACGGTCTTTTAAAACTGATTACCAAAACCGGCGCAATTACAAAGGCTGCATCCATTGTGGATGGGCTGCGCACAGAAGTAGCGAAGATGGTTGCCAACAGGGCGTTCCGGGTGAAGCCGACGGCTATTTACATTGACCCCATCGCCCTGGACGAATTGGAGAAAGAAGTTAAAAACCACGCCACTACAATGAAAAACGTCTTGGCCCGCGAGGTCGAGGTAGTACCCGGACTTGTTGTCCCTGCACTGTCCACCGCTGCCGGCATTTTGCCGCTGGTTCCGGAGAACCAGTTTACTGCAACTCCTAGCGGAGCCGATACCCTGTATCGGGCTGCCATTGTGACCGAGAACTTAATCGAGTACCACTACGTGACCACGTCGAAACCACGGGTATTCAAGCTTGGCACTACTGAAAACCTGGCCGGGGTTTATGTAATCGTGAAGTTCGGTGCCCCTACCGTTCGCGGCGCAGGCATTGCCCATGAAATCGTAAACATTACCCGGTAAATGCGAATCCTTCAAAGACAGAGGGGGGGCGACCCCTCTCCCCTTAAACGGTGAAGAAGTCTCCCGCCCCTAAGCTACATTGCTCACGCTAGGTGAGAGCGAAGGCGGGAATAGACAAACTCAATAACCGCAGGGACTGCGGGGATAGCCTGCCGATACTGAACATGTCTTGAGCAGGAAGCCACCACCTATAGAGGTGGGTAGGTAGTTCACAGGGGGAATATAAATGTATTTAACAACTGGCGAACTTGACCAGTACACCGTGCCGGTCATCATCCCGGAGAGTCAAAAGAGCATATTGATTGCCCAGGCATCCAACCTTATTGACGGGTATTGTCACCGGAGCCTAAAAGTCCAATCGTTTACCGAGACAATCCCGTTAAACGAGGCCAACATGGGCAGACTCCGCAACATACCAATAACGGGAATAACGACCATTGAGGCCCGATATTCACCGGAGAACAATCCACTGGGCTATGCGTTTTCGCCCCCTGATTGGGAGGCGATAACTGGACATGACTTTAACCCTAACAATGGGCGCATTTGGCTTCCAACAGGGCTCGTACCGGTCGCATATCAAGAAGCAAGGGTGACATACCAATCGGGGTACACGATTACCCCAGAGCAAATTAAACTAGCCTGCGGGATGCTCGTAGTGCAGCTAAAGACCCGGCGACCCGGCGTTGTTTCCGTCCGGGACGAGGGGACGGTCGTCCAATATGCTTCAGAGTCATTGATAACCCCGGAAATCCAATCGCTTTTAGCCCCTTACAAGCTACTGTTAGTGGGGTGATGAGAGAAATGTTTAGTCAGCTCCATAGCAACAACATCGACCTATTCGGCAGCCCGGTAACGCTGCTCCGCACCGGTGCTGCGGTCAACATCCGGTTTACCCGGGTCAAGACCATTAACCCTCAAAACGCTATGTATAAACAATACGGCAGAGCCACGCTGGATTCCGGAATTCAGTGCGGCGACATGCTCCAGGACGGCACGGAATACTGGTTGACAAGGGTAGTGAGCAAGCGCAAACACATGGGCGAAGATGCCTGTCTGGACCTGCAGTTCTGGAAATGCAACGTCGAAGTGACAGTGAAAAGGCTGACTGAAACCGCTGACACCTCCGGCAACCCTGCAAAAACCTGGGCACCCGTAGGTGTACCCGTTCGGGCGTATCAGGAATATGTCTCTACCGCATTGCGGGACAAAGACCCCGGCATATTGCCCTCCACCGTCCGCCGACTGGCTGTTCAATCCACGGTGGGGATACAACTTCTCGACCGGATAGAGATTGGGGTCATTAAGCTTCAGGTCGATGCCGTCAATAATATCGACGTTCCAGGAATTTCGTTGCTGCAGTTATCGATGGACATCCGATGACGCTGCGATTCCGCAAAGAGGACTTCCTGCGCGACTTGGTTGACGTACTCCGGGAGGCCACTGACGAGGCGGCAGAGCATGTTCTGCAGGGGCTAGTATCGCAGGGGCATAGCAAGGCAGAGCGGGAGCGAATGAGGCGTGAAGCGGCGCAGTATTTCAATAAAGAAATCACCGCCGCCATTGAATCCGGCGGCATGTGGGCGTTAATCACCAATTACGGCTCCGGCGGCAATATGGACAAAGACAACCTGGCAGAAGTTGACTACATCGGCTCTGAGTATTGGAACCCGTTGCGCAAAAGTCTGGAGATTGTTGGTCGGCCAGCCGGTCCGTATCCTAACCTTGACGGCAAAGAGTCTATTTCCACCGGTCGCAAGGCCGGACAGCCCATAAAGTTAAAAAACTACCCTGCTGAACACTGGTTTGAGCGAATAGTGCAGTTAAGCCGGCCAACTGTATATGCGTACTGGTCGCAGGCAGTCCGTGAGTTTCCGATACACCGGTACATTTCAGGTTAAAGGGGTGATGCTTATTGTCTGCTGATAAAATAACAACCGCTTTATGGCAAGCACTGGCCGGGGATAACCAGCTTTTAACCTTATTGGGCGTAGACCCGGCGACCGCCACCAATACCCAAAAAGCGCAGAAGATTCAAAAGAACATCGACTCGGATGGGTTGGTGACGGCCAACATCCCCCTAACCTGTGTGTATCCGATACCCGGAACAATGAGTCGCCGCAATACGCTGGTCTACGACAGTCAGTTTCAATTGACTTTTTACGAATCGCAGCTTTGGAAGGCCATGAAGCTGGCTGAACGGGCACAGAACTTACTAACCTTCAGGGACATGGTTATCCCCGGCGTAGGCACCTTTGCCATCCAGTTTTTGTCCGAATATGCGTCCAGCAGCGGAGTGCCAGGCATAAAGCGATTCGATCAGCGATACCAAATATCTGAAATTCTTTAAACCCCTCAGCGGGTTTATTTTTATGCCCCTCAGTGGGTGTAGGTATGCCAATCACCAAACAAGAAAGGAAGTGTTTAAATGAGAAGTGTATTATTTCCCGGTTCCGGTAAGATCTTGGTAAGGAATAGTACCGGTTACTTGTTCGATGCCATCGAAGTTCAATCCGTAGAGTTTGACGTAGGGGTAGAAGCTCAAAACATCCCGGACGGCAACGGCCTGTTTGACATTATGCGGCTGTACACCAAGCGGACGGGCAGTATTAAAATCACTACCAACCTGCTTGACCCGGCAGCATTAGCCGTGCTGTGGGGCGCCACATTGACAGAATCCAGAGACATTACCGCTTGGGTGGTCGGTGAGGAAAAAACCATTCCGGCAGTCGGACCGTTTACCGTGACACTGGACAAGGCGCCTAACAACACCACTGCCGGACTTTTTGTTCGCGATATTGATGGGATACTGTTAACCAGGACGGCCTCCACCCCGACAACCGGGCAGTACAGTGTTTCCGGCAACACGCTGACATTTACTGCCACCGATGCCAATAAGGCATTGGTCATTAGTTACAGTTACGCCGTAACCGGGGCGACCACTATCGAGGTTTCAGCCACCAGCGAGCCGAGGCCGTTCCAGATTATCCACAGTTTTACTGCTAAGGACAGGAGCGGTAGTTTTTATGACGCTATGCTGGATATCCCGAGAGTGCTACCTGCTGGAAATATGCCGATGCGGGCGCAGCGGGAAGCCCAGACCTTCGACATCAACGCTGAAATCATGCGTCCTGACGGCGGCTTAAACCCCGTGACGTTCGCATTCAAGAAGAGACCCTAAGTGGATAAGGGAGGTTTCGACCTCCCTTTAATGTTTTAACGCTTTAACTAATTAAAGGGAGGTATCATCTATGTCTGATAAAAAAGAATCCGTTTCTCTGGTGACCATGACGGGCACCGGCGAACCGTTTGTGTCCAATGAGGGCAAGGAATATCTGGTAAAGGCGATAAAGCTGAACCAAATCGATGAATTCAAAAAAGACTTTAACATCCTTGGCGTGGGCAGCCAGATGTTTAACACGATTGACCCTAAACGCCTGGAATTACTCAAAAAATGGATACCCGTTATTTGCTTCGATACAGCAACAAAAGAGGCAAAAACTTATGATAACCTGGTCGAAGAAGGCTTTGACCTGGCGGACTTGCGGAAACTGCTGCAAAGGGCCGCTGACACTTCGGGTTTTTAGTAACCCGGTCCGCCGATAAATCGGGGCAACCGGGAGATTCGGAAGAGTCGGGGCAAGCGGACTATGCCGAAATTTATACCATATTGCTTTGCCACACCAGCATAAGTTATGACGACATCGGCGAGCGCAGCATCCCACAGATAACTGCAATTTTGGAGCGGCTAAATAAGCACATCAGCATCAAGCTGGGCGTGCCATTAAACGGCACTGCCGAAAACGTCATAGATTCTGATGGTAGCGTTAACATGGAGGACATTATGTTTATTAGTTCAGTCGTTAATGATTGATTAAAAATAGGGGCCCAATAATCGGGCCCCATAACTTTTTTTATCATGAAATATATACCCTGGCCAACTCTAACCTAGCCCGTTTATGGTCGGTAGTCGAAAAATGTAGAAATTTTTGTCAAGGAATTTTGAAAAATGTGTAGTAAATGTATTAAAAAGAAAAGGAGTAGATGTGCATGAAAAAGATTTTGAGTATCATCATTGTAATGCTTATGTTGATATTGCCCGGAAACCTGGTTTTTGCGGTTAACCCTACTGGTAATGTTTACACGGTCGATGTGGCAAAAAAAGCAAAGCAACCAAAGAAAATAAAGAAACCCAAGCAAACAAAACCTGCAAAGCCTATAATTATACAAAAAGGAAATATTAAGGGTGCAATAACATGGCAATATAACGATTTTATTGGCACAAAACCAGACGTAGGTGCAAAAATTTTTTTAATACCGAGGTCTTTTGATAAAAATAAAATTAGCGACCTTGATGCAAACTTATATGCCATGGTTGGGATAGTTCCCCAAAACAGTGGACTCTTTTTTACAAAAGCAAATGGTTATGGGAATTATGAGATTAATGGTATGCCTATTGGAAAATATGTAGTAGTGATAGTGTCCGACAAAACAAAAAGAAACCCGGAAGAACCAATTGATGATTATACAACATTCGTTCTTAAACCGTTAATTAAAAATTGGGATGTGTTTGTGCAGTTCAATTTAGACTTAAAGAAATTTGAAGTTAAAGAAATTGAAATTAAAACAAATGAGACCACTGAATATAGTTATGACTTTGGTAATACTTATTATTAATTGCATTGGGTAAATAAAAAAAAGAGTCTAACCGGGGCTCTTTTTTTATTTACCCAAAAAAAAGGGGGGGGGGGCATGTAAATGTCTGAGCGCAAAATAATAAGCGAATTAAGGCTCGGGCTGGCCGGGCTAGAGAAAGATGCGGAAAAAGTTAAGGGATTATTGAACGACGTTGGTAAAGAGGGTAAAAAGCTTGAAAAATCAGTGTTCAGCGCCACCCACCTTGACAAACAACTGCTTGGGCTAAAGCAAAACGAGATTAAGAAGTTTAATCTGCTTAAAGAAGGGGAACAGAATCGCCTATTACTGGTTGAAAAATCAAGGGGCAAAGAACTTCGGGCAGAACAGCTCCATGCAGAAAAACTAAGACTCCTCCATACCCGCACGCTCCGGGAAGAAGAAAAGTTGCTCCGGGATCGTCAAAGAAAAATAAGTGGCGGCAAAGGCAGGGGCGGCGGACTTATGGGTGCACTAGAGATGCGTGCCGGCTGGTTCGCCGCGTCCGCGGGATTTTTTGGCTCCGGCGCGGCTATGCTGGACATTGCCCAGACAATCCGCGAAGTTGAGCGGGCAGTAATTAACCTGCAAAAGGTTATGGATAATGCCGACCCGAAATTCCTGCGCGATGAGGTAATGATTAAAAACGCCAAGGAATATGGCTTTGCCATTACCGATGTCGGCGAGGCGATGAAGCTATGGGCACAGGCCGGTAAAGAACAGAATGAGATAATGGAACTCACTAATACGACCATGCTGGCCGCTAATGTCGCTGACATTACGGCAGCAGAAGCGGTGGGCTATCTGCTGTCTGCGACCATGCAGTTTAATATCGCATCGCAGGACAGCATTAAAATTATTGACGGCTTAAACGAGGTAGACCGGCAACATGCGACCACCGTAAAGGACCTGTTCCAGGGTATTGCCAAGGCCGGTAGTGTCACCAAGATATATGGCGGGGAAATCCAGGACCTGGTGGGCTGGACGCAGGTGTTAAACGAATCAATGCGTATCACCGGGCAGGAGGCCGGTAACGCACTTCGGACAATTATCACCCGATTGTATCAACCTAAATTAATGAAAACCATTGAAGAAGTGGCGAACATAAAGATTGACCTGGGCCGCGGACAGTTTGAGGAGGCGGACAACATTCTCCGTCAGCTTGCTGAGCGCTGGAAAACATTATCCGACGCACAGAAAAACGAACTGGCCATTGCTGCTGGCGGCACTCATCGTCGGAATCAGTTTGTGGTTTTAATGCAGAACTATGAACAATCACTTCAGTCCGCCGCAACTTACATGGATTCTGCCGGTTCAGCAGCCAAGGAAAACGAAAAACTAATGGAATCCCTGGATAAGAAAATTTTGCAACTTAAAGCCAGTTATCAGGAACTGGCAGTGGCCATAGGGGATGCCGGGCTATTGGATGCCATGAAGGGGCTTGTGGACGGCACGCGGGAAGCCGTGGAATGGTCTGCCGCACTTCCGCCGGAAATGCGGCAGACAGTATTTCAGGCCACAGCGTTGCTTGCATCATTGGGCGCATTAAATCTGGCCTTCCGTGTTTTTGTCGGCACATCCCTGCGCGGGGCAATTATTGGCGTAGCCAACTTCGCTGCAAGCTTGGGGCTTATTAACGCTTCAGCAATAACGGCGCGCGGAGCAATGATGGCTCTAGGTGCCGGTATGGCTGGGCCGTTAGGATTAATCGTAGCAGCGGCAGCGGCAGCCACTTACGGTATCGTAAGCTATACGAACGCCACAGCAAAAGCAGCGGCGGTGCAGAAGGAAAACAACAAGGAAATTGCTGAGTATCAGCGGTTAACCGATCAGGGAATCTCTAATAACGAGGTTGAAGCGACTAAGGAGCGTATTAAAGCCCTGGATGATGAAATCCAGACAATGCAGCGGCGCAGGACTGAATTAGAAGCCCAAAAAGCCGAAATGAAAAAAGGATATAGGGGCGACATTGCCGGGAACGATGCCGAAATTAATCGAACCAACAAAGAACTAAAGGAACTAAATGCTGAAATAGAGCGCCATACATTGCTTAGAAAAGCTAATAACGATGCCGTTGAAGCCGCTATAGCACTGGACACAAAGGCCGCTACAGATTCGGCCAATTCGGCTGTGCGGGGTAGGCAGGAAGCCAAAAACCTGCAAGAAATGGCCAATCAGTACACTAGCCTTGCAAGTAAAAAGAAGCTAAGTGGCAAGGAGAGCAGTGAGCTTGAGCGTATAACATCCTCCTTGGCCACAAAATATCCCTATTTAATATCTGAGGTAGATAAGCACGGCAAGGCAACTAAACTGAATACAGACCTTCTTCGCGGGCAGACAAAAGCAACCGAGGATTTGGCGAGGGCCAACTATATTGAATCCTTGAACAGCATAGCACAACAAAAAATAAAAACACAGGACCTGATAACCAGGACAAGGGAACGCCTTAGTTGGGTGCAAAAAGAGATCAGTGTTTATGCCAGCCTGGCAAGTCAAGAGCAGGATATGTATAAAGATTTCGGACTAGTCTATAATCCGCAGACGGACATGTATACCAAGCTGGGCGAGGTTGCGAAGGGCAAAGCGGATAGACTCAAAAAAGAGGCGGAGGGCTATGAAGGCACAATCGAACTGCTTGACGGTATATTAAAAAATGCCGAGAAGATGAAAATAACCGAGACAGCCCCGCCGCCCAACTTTAGCGATGACGAAACCGAAAAGGACAAAAAAAATAAAGCAACAAAAAATGCTGCCGATGCGTTTCGCGACAACCTCCAAAAGGTTATGGATGCAGAAGTGTTGCTGGGCAAACTTAAGACCACTCTGGGCGCACTGAGCCATGCCAGTCAGTACGCCGAGCAGTCCGTTAGCGCATTAGCCGCCGCTGAGCAGGTTCTACTTGCCAAAATAGACGCCGGGAACGCAACATTCCAGGATTATAACAAACTCCAAACCCTGGCAGCGCAAAAAGCAGCGGCATTGCGTAAAGAACAGGAAGCCCTTGGCAATGAAGCCGACGGGATGCGGGAAAAGATTAAGCAACTTGAAGCCGAGGAGGAGAAGCTGAATGCCCAGCGCGGGGCGAGCAAGATTAGCGCCGAGGATTATAAGTCCGCTACTAAACTGGTGCGGGAGGAAATTAATAAGCTGAACCTGGAAATTGGTGCATTGGGTATTCATTATAACAACAACAAACTGGATGCAATGGCCGCTGCCGCTGGCGTGGAAAACCTGGTTAATCAGTTACGCAAGGCGCGGGAACTGGAAAGCCGTAACGAATTAAACAGGCTAAACCGGGAAAAAGAACAGGCACAGCGCGCGGCAGAGCAGGAACTGGAAGCACTGGAAGATAGCCTGGACGAGCGTCGCGAAAAAGCCATAGAGGCCCTGGAGAACCAGCGCAAAGCAGCCGAGGATGCCGCTCAGGCCGAGATTGACGGACTGCAGGAACAGATTCGACTACTGGACGAAAAGGCCGATATTGAGCAGGAGATTTTGGAAATCCTGGAAGCAGAACAGGAACTGTCAAGGCTAAGGTCTGATAAATGGATTGTTTACCGGAACGGCCAGCGTGTTGAAATGTATGACGAGGTCGCCGTGGCGGAGGCCGAAAAGCGGCTTAAGGAATTGCAGGGACGGAAAATCCGAAACGACCGGAAACGCGAGCTGGAGGAGCAAATTGAGCACAAAGAAAACCAGCTAGACGCTGAACGGGATTATTGGGACACAAAGCTCCGGGAAGCCGATAGGTATTGGGATAAATATAGCAGCCAGGAAATACAGAAAAAGGAAACACAGATGCAATCCGAGATGGATGATTGGGATACCCGAATCAGCATGGCCACATCCAAATGGGACGAACTGCTGAGCGAAGAATCTTTAAAGATGCAGGTTCAAATGGATTTAATGACTAACCACTACGCTGCTTTAAGCCAGAAATATAAGGACCACTTGGCTGAGCAAAGACGCATAGAGCAACAGTACAACCAGGGCAATTACTCCGGCGGTGGCGGCGGTACTATTGGCAGTGTTATAGGCGGTGTCATTGGCGGTGTCATTGGCGGCGGCGGTGGTGGCATTATCGGCAATATCATTGGTGATGTCATAGGCGGTGTCATTGGCGGCGGCTCCGGAAGCTCTGGCGGCTCTGGCGGCTCTGGCGGCTCCGGAAGCTCCGGCGGCTCTGGCGGCTCTGGCGGCTCCGGCGGCTCCGGCGGCTCCGGCGGCGGTGGTGCGCCTGGATGGATAGGCGGCGGCTCTGGCTGGGCTCCTGGTATCGGATTTTATCATCGCGGCGGGTTGGTCGAAAATGAACAGGTTGCCGTGCTGCGTAAGGATGAAATGGTATTAGATCCCAGGCTGAGTCAGTTTATTCAGCGGGCGGTTACATTGACAAGCAACATTGAGCAATCGGGCGCTGCGCCAAAAAGTATAGTGGTGCAAAAAATGGATGTCCATTTTAAGCTGGACACAAATAATGCGAAGGACGCTAAAAGGCTTGTTTCAGATGCCATAGCGTCCTTCTCCCGTTAGGGGGTGGGGGTAATATGCCAACAACAGTTTTAGTAATTCAGCCGGATGCGGCGGCGGGGAAAGATAGTTATGTGCGCACGCCAAACAACGATGTAAACTATGGCAATGGTGGGACACTTGCGGCTGGCACAAATGCGATCTTGGGCATTACGTACAGAGCTTTAATACAATTTGATTTATCGGCAATTCCTGCTAATGCTACAATATTAAGCGCGAAACTTGAATTGTACTGCCATTCTGTGGATTGGCCAAATAACTCGATCAGCTTGATATTGCACAGAATCACCTCTGCGTGGACGGAATTAGGTGTCACGTGGAACAATCAGCCGACAATAGAATCACAAGACAATGCCACTGCTGTAGTTAACAACACTGGCTGGGTTACATGGAACATCCACACACAAACAATTCATGAATGGCGGCAAGGCACATTTGTTAACAATGGCATGTTAATTAAAAAATTAACTGAAGCTCTATCTGGAGTTTCACAAGCACTCTTTATTTCTTCGGACGACACTAACAGTCCGACGCTACGCCCCAAACTTACCGTGACCTATGCGATTCCTCCCAGCGCAGGCATTACAGCACCCAACGGGACGCAGGCTGCACCAACAACCATATTTAACAGTTTAACCCCTACGCTGCAGGGAACATACACTGATGCCGATAACGACCCACAGGCGCAAGGGCAGTGGCAGGTTTTTAATGAAGTGGGAACGCTAGTCCATGATTCGGGATACATTGCAAATACCAATGCTAGTTATGTTGTGCCTGCCGGGGTTTTGGCTTTAAACACAAAATATCGCTGGCAGTGGCGGGCAAAGGATAATTACGGCATAGAATCAGCCTGGTCAGCATCGGGCTGGTTTACTCTCTCCACATCTGTTCCCGTGACTGGCATTACAAACCCGGCTGGGCAACGTGGCAATCCGACTGCGCTGAATAATGTACTCACTTCAACAATGACAGGCACATACTTTGACCCTGGGAGCGTTGCCCAGGCACATGCGCAGTTTCAGCTATTAGACGAAGTGGGTAACCTGTTGTATGATTCCACAAAAATAGCGACCACAGCAACCACGCACACCTGCCCCGCCAATCTATTGGTGTACGGCAAAAAGTATTTCTGGCGCTGGATGGCCTGGAACACGATAGGTACCGCATCTCCGTGGTCAAGTTCCGGGGGCTGGATTGCACCGCAAATAACGGCACCTACTAACTTAATCGCCACCGCTAACAGGGCAAACATTGACCTAATCTGGACACCTGTAGCGGCGGAAGAATTGACGGGCTATAACATATACCGGAACGGGGTTAAGATTAACGAACTCGCAGTAACAGACAGCAGTTATATTGACGATGCTCCGGCCAGCGGGGTTAATTACAGTTATACCGTCCGTGCCTTTTCGGTTAAAACCGCTGTCAGGTCAGGGTATGAATCTCTAGACAGCGTAGCCATTGCCGCTACTGCAACCTATGCCTCCCGGTGGTTCGGCAGCACGGAAATTAATTGGGACAGGGACGCGGGTCTGCAGTTAACAAAACAACAGGATGCGCCAGTAAAATATTGGCTGCAAAAGAAAATGCCTACCGTGTTTCGGACTAGCCGGAGCATGAAATTACCGATAACTTTTTATATCCAGGGCGAAGCTGCATTCCAGAGCTTCCTTGCTGAATGGGAGCAGGACAAAATATTTCCGGTCAAAGATGGCTTTACAGCACGTGTCTGGCGTGTCAAACCGATGTCCGAAATGGTTATAACACAGCTTAATGTCGTAACCGCTACCGGTGACACAATTTGGTACAGGATAAGCTTTGAGGCAATCGAAGTGGCGTAGCATAGCCCGGCGTAGCATAGGAAGGTGATGTGAATTGGCACTGCCCATAATCAGCGAATACCGCGAAATACTAAAGGGTGCCGGGGCGCAGAGGATAACGCTTGTTGACCTGTATAAACCGGACGGTACCTTTATCAAAACCCTAACCGCTTCAAGTGTACGGGTCGGCAAGCGTCGGCCCGCCACCTTTTCTTTTGAAATGGAAAAAATGGATGCCGATGTTGTCCGGGGAAGTGTTGTTAATATTCTGATGGGCTATGAAGCGCAGGGGAATAGTAAGTACGATTTAAACTTCAAGGGCGACAGCACCGAGGACTATGTTATCAGGCATCCTATCGACAATTTCCCGGCGAGTCAAATTACCGCCGAAGCGTGGATAAAGTCCAGAGACAATAACGATGGGATTATTTCCTATGCTTCATCCGCAACCGTGAGCAATGATTTTTTGATTTACAATAGTGCAAGCATATCGATTCACATTGCAAATCAAATTGCAGTTACCGGTGTTTCGGTGCAGGACGATGCCAGGCATCATATAGCGGTTACATGGCAAAGCAGTAATGGCGAGGTAAAGCTATATGTGGACGGCGCGTTAAGGTTTACCGGAACGCTTGCGCAGGGGCTCACGATTACTAATAACGGTTCATTAATGGTTGGTCAGGAGCAGGACGCGCCGGGAGGGCTGTTAGACCCCAACCAGGCATTTAAGGGCTCAATCAGTGATGTGCGTATCTGGAACGTGGTTAGAAGTCAGTCGAATATTCAGCTAAACATGAACACTGCCCTATCTGGCACAGAGACCGGGTTAATCCTAAACTGGAGGCTAGACAAGGATACTGGCGTAATTGCTCGGGATAGTGGGCTGCACGCCAACCACGGCACAATAATCGGGGCCAGGTTTATGCCCAAGCATTTGTTTTCCCAGGGGCATTTTGTTGTTACTAACATTGACCCCGATGTTAGCGACTCACCAGTAGTCTCCGTCTCTGGAATAGACTTCACTGAAAAATTTAATGGCTCTAAGTTTCATCAGACCACAAAATGGGAGGACACTGTGACAGATACCGGCATAACCGTAACGGCTGCCGCGGCATCTTCCGCTATTGCCGCGGGCTCTCAGATTCAGCATCAGGGCGAGATAAAGTCCTTAAAGGGTTATGCGACACTCTCCGGCATACTGTCAGAGGTGGCTAACGAACATAGTGGTCAACATCCTCAAAATATCATAAACAACAACACCACGGACGATTATCGCTTTAAATTCACTTTTCAGGCAATGTCTAAACTAAAAGTCGAAGTGAAGATTGATCTTAAAACGATCGAATCATTATCTTCGCTGACGCCACAGGTTGTTAGCGGCTCAGTGACGCTGCTTCGCACATCGACCAATGGCACGGTCTGGACAACTCAACCGGTGGCGGGCTTTTCTACCACTCAAAGCGTCCGATACATAGAAATGACAGTCGAAAAAGCACCGGTTAATAATGTGGCAGAAATCATTATCCAGGAGATTCAATGCGTTACAGCATCATCGCATCCGGCCACTAGTGCCCATGATTCCGACCCTAACAAATCTACAGCCTGGCGGCCCAGTAAGTCCGACCTGGATAGGTATATTGAATTAACCTTTGCTTCATCCGTAATCAATGTTTTGTACCTGTACTGGGGCATCAATTATTTGGACTTTTGGAACAGGGTGAAATATAAGGTTTACTATTTAAGCGGTACAAGCTGGGTTTTGCTGGCCGACCAATCCGCTCAGTCGGTTGTCGGCTTTGTAGAGCATGTGTTTAACCCGGTTACCACCACAAAACTCCGGATTGAGATAGTCGAAACAACCGGCGTTATTGCGCTCCGGCATGTCGATATTCGGAACATTACGGCAGTCAATACTTACAGTTACTTGTTCCGCGTCATTGCCGAGGGTGCCGGCATTACGCAGCACAGAATTACGCCGACCCGGATGTATAAAGCAAGTTTATTAAAACGCTACGGGGAGGATAGGCAGACCGTATTAGACGAACTGGCGGAAGCAATACAGTGGGAATGGTTTTTTGATTCCGATAATTATCTGGTTTTTAGACCAGAAGTTATTGACCCGACTAATCCGGCATGGAGCCTAACTGTCGGCGAAGATAATATTGAATCCTTTTCTCCAAGATTTTCTTCCCAGGATGTCCGGAACGTGGTAATCGTGGTATCCGACCGGCCCGAAGCAGTATTGACCAGCATTGTCAAAAACGATAACTTATACGACCCCGCGAGTATCCAGCAAATAGGCGAAAAAACTGCCGACCCTATTGAAAATAATTTCTTGAAAACTCAGGCGGAGGTTGATTTTGTGGCGCAAATGGAGTTGTGGCGGCAGTCCCGGTTCCGGCATTCAGCGAGCGATTCCATAATGCCTAACCCGGCAATGGAGGTCGGAGATGTAATAAAGTTTAAAGAATCGTTTTTTACCAATGTAGATACTGTCTATCTGGTGCAGAGCATTGATATTGACAGTGGTTCCAACACAATGACCGTGGAGGTGATGGAGATATAAGCTATAGGGGACGATGGCTAAAAAGTCAGAGGAGGGTGGCAGGGATATGATAGCTGATATTGACCAAAAACTAATTGACGCTATAATTCACGGAATTATGGAGCAGATTCGCCGAGAACTGCAGGGTTATAAGAGCTTTGATTTTGCGACCGTCTCCACTGTCGTTAGCGCGACCAGCGCGCGGGTGAGATTCGCCGGCGACTTGACGAATGAATCAGACCCGATCTTAGTTGCCGCCAGCGTCGGCACATTAGTTGTTGGCAGCCGGGTAATCGTGTTTTTCCGCAAGGGAGATTCAAACAGCAAGGTAATAGGGGTAAAGATTTCATAGCGAGGGGAGTGGGGCTGTTGAGCGATGAAGAAGTAAAAGACCTGTGGGAGCAGATGAATTGCATGGAGCGAAATCTCTTGCAGGCTATCGCGGACCTCCGGGTTCATTTGGCCGAGGGTTATGTATCCAAGGAGGAATTAAGGGACTTCAAGTCTGACCAAAAATGGATTGTCGGAATTGCCGCCTCTATAGGCGGCATTATTGTTGCCACGTTTTGGAGTGTCATTAATTATTTTAAGAGAGGAGGCAACTAATGTCGATATGTCCAGAGTTTATGCCTAAAATTAACTTAACTTAGCAGAAGAGTGTCGGTTGCTTTGTGTGCATCAAACAAAAAAACTGTGGCAACTGCGCCATCTGGTGCGGAGATTGTACGGTAGTGGAAAATTTAAAAAGTAGGTGATGTTATGCGAATCTGTATTGATACTGGCCACGGCGGCAAAGACCCCGGCGCGGTAAACGGACGATACCAGGAGGACGATATTGGTTTAGCTATCGCGTTACTGGCAAAACAAGGCTTTGTGCGCAAGGGACACAAAGTGGTAATGACCCGCGGTAACGACAAATATGTTGACCTAAAAACCCGCTGTAAAATCGCTAACAACTTCAAGGCCGACCTGTTCATAAGCATCCACTTAAATTCAAGTGCAGACAAACAGGCCGGCGGTACAGAGGTGCTTTACAAATCACAGAAGGGTCGGGGAGTGGCGGCAAGGGTGCAGAAAAGCCTTGTAAACGCACTAAAAACACGCGATAGAGGCGTTAAATTCCGTGACGACCTGTGGGTGTTAAACGGTACTAACATGACCTCTATTCTCATTGAGGTGGCTTTCATCTCCAACGCTTCTGACCTTCGCTTGCTGCTGACCAGTCAGAAGGAAATTGCCGGGGCGATTGTCGATGCAATCTAAAACCTGCCTAACTCGTGACAAAAAAGCACGCTGCTTGCTGCCGTATGAAAAGTGTCAGGGAAAATACTGGGTGCTGGATGTACTGAGGAGGTGAGCATGTTATGAAGAAAGTATGGGAAGAATATAGAGCATTTCTAACAACTATTGTTGTTGTGGCCGCTATCGCAATGGTGTTTTTCAAAATACCCGTTCCCCAATGGCTTGAAACGCTAGTATCGATGGGGGCCGGGATTTTTTATGGCTATCGCATTGCATCCGATAAGTATAAATCTTAATCCCCCTACCGACCTGCTCCGGCAGGTCTTTTTTTTATTATGTGGAATATGTTTTTGAGGTGATATATTATGCCAGATTGGCTTTTGGTGATAGGCGGAACAATTGTGTTGCTTCCGCTTTTGGCCTGGCTGCACAAGGTTTTTATCCAGGATGTTTAGGATCGGTGGAAGTAGAGTTTTAACGACACTTTATTTTACCCTGTAAGGCCCGTATAAATTTTGGTTAAGGTGATTATATGGGCAGGATTTTGGCCTTTGACAGCGAAATCATTTTTTATTATGATACGAAACAGATTAAAGCATTGGCGATTCAAATTTGAAATGAAGCAGACGGAGTTCGCAGTATTTTTAAGCCTTAACTATTCCCAGTATAACCGATATGAAAAAAATCCAGATAAATATAGCCCCGATTCTGAAACGATGTGGAAAATCTGGAAACGGATTAAGTCCAGGTTTCCGGATGCCCACTTGGAAGATATGTGGGAAGAATCGGCCAATAAATCGACCAATGAATCGGCCCCCTAATAGGGGGCCTTTTTTTATTTGGAAAAAATATATTGGACAGGCAATTTTATTTACTGATTAGCATATTATTTATTAAAACCAAAAGAAGGGAGGAATAAAAAAAATGAACGGGTCACCTGAAAAAGTAATCATATTCCCCGCCGATTCCATGGGAGCGATTCAGGCAGCATTGGAAGTGTTTTTATTGACAAGGCAGGAACGATTTAGGGATAAGATGCTTAATCTTATTAAAAGTGAAATGAAACGTCATAGTTTTTCACACATTCATTGCAAGAATTTTTCGGTTTTACGCACCAAAGATGATGGCATAGTGTTTGAAACCTGTAATCTGGGCTTTTTAGAGGCTTGCCCAAAATGCGGCCATAGCTTTAAAAAGGCAAAACTGCTCACCGTATATGAAGGCTGGCGTCATGAACGGCATGTTTATGGATGTCCGGGAACGTGTGGAGAAGTATATACTATCACGTGGAGAAAGGAGGAATAACTAAATGTATAAAGCGTTTATTAAGCTAGTGGAGAAAAATGATACAGTTGCCCTGATTCTGTTCTTAACTGCTCTGTACTTTATTGGTTGGGGCGGCAAGATACTTCATGAGTTACTATGGTGAGGAGGCTTTTAAGTGGATATTGCCGAATTGTTTTATAATCTAATAAAGTTCTGGGTAGGACTGTCCACCGTGCCGGACAGTTGTCCCAGCTCCATTGGACTACAGGATTTTTGCCAGTTAAATAGTTGCAAAGAATGCAAGATTCAGGCATTGATTAATTTGCCAGTTGATTAATTTGCCAGTTGATTAATTTGCCAGTTGATTAATTTGCCAGTTGATTAATTTGCCAGTTGACAACACAGAGTAATCTTGCTAAAATAATAAGCGTCGATAGCGACACGGAGATGCTGTTCCTTGAAACGAGGAGTACATTGAAAACAGATATCACAAAGCCTGAAAAATCAGGGGTACAATCGTCAAGTCGCAGTCAGGACTGAAAATCCTCGTGTCGGCGGTTCGATTCCGTCCCGTGGCACCATATAAGCGGAAGTAGCTCAGTGGTAGAGCATCGCCTTGCCAAGGCGAGGGTCGCGGGTTCGAATCCCGTCTTCCGCTCCAGAAGTACATAAAAGACGCCAAAAGGCGTCTTTGCTGACTTTGTTTTGCTATTAGCAGGACAGGAGGTGGTCAAATGGCTGTTTTTGTATGCGGCAATTGTGGCGCAATCAAGGAAACCAGATGTAAGCCCAAGAAATGCCCGCAATGCGGTGCTGATGAATCATTCACCAAACAGGAGACCAAAAAATAAATATACATTAAAATTAAAGACGCCGTGGCAGGCGTCTTTTGGTTTAGGGCTGTTTAATTTTAATACCCTCGGCCTCGTAAACCAAGTCTATCCAACCAAGCTCTAAAAGCGCTTTAATAATGGCAAAGGGAATGGATGTAGCTGCATATACATCTATAACAGTAACTTTATGGTGGGATTTTATGTAATCACTTATGGTTTCAAAGTACTCCCGCGCTTTATCCATGCAATGGTTACAAAAAGGTTTGCCGGAGATGGAGCCGCAAAGAACGCAGTGGTATTTTTTTGTATTCATAAGTCCTCCTGTTAAGTGATTATTGTTGTATTCTATATCGGTGTGCTGAACCCCTGCTTTTTTGACAAATTAAAAACGTCTCCGGGCAAAATAAAAAAGCCCCTAAAGGCTTGAATTCATTGGTGCCCGAGACCGGGGTCGAACCGGTACGGGATTTAAGTCCCGCAGGATTTTAAGTCCTGTGCGTCTGCCAGTTCCGCCACTCGGGCATAAAATAAAATGGAGGCGGCACCCGGATTCGAACCGGGGATAAAGGATTTGCAGTCCTCTGCCTTAGCCACTTGGCCATGCCGCCATGATTTGGTGTGATGCTTTTATTTGTCTCAGGCGGAGACCGCCCTCATCGACAAATAATATATTAACATAAACGCTCGGGCAAGTCAACCACACCGGCGGCGAAAATCGGTGGAACCACAGGAAAAATATACAGTATAAAACTACTTTACTCTGCGGGGATTATTGGTGCCTTGATCAATAAATCATATGCATGGGCCATGGATAAATTTACATCCTGATTTTGCGTTTGGCGAATTACCAAGTAACATTAAGTAGGTTTGCCGTAAACATGGCAGACTCTTTTATTTACGGTAAGCCCGACTTGGATTGAGATTGACAGAACAATCACAAAGTGTAATAATCAGTTATAGATAATAAAAAGGCCGATGCCCGCGAGTTTGAGCCCACACGTATGTGTGGGCTCTTGTTTTTTGGCCTTCACATACAATTTAATAAGGAGAAAACAGAGCGAAGGAGGAGTGTCTATGTGTGAAGAGGCCTGCTTAATATGTGCACAGTGCGAGAAATTCAAGGACGGCTGTCCGGGTCAAACCGGAACATTTGACCATGCTCTATGCCCTAATACAATAATAGTGGAAAGAGTAAGTTGAAAAATTGTTTTATTATACCGGAAACCTATGTTTCCGGTTTTTTGCATTTTTTTGCAGGCAGCGTCCTTTTGTTTTTCATCCTTGACTTTCACGTGGTTTTCATTATAATAATATTTACGGCAATTTTTATGGGCGAGTAGTTCAGTGGGAGAACGCTTCCTTGACACGGAAGAGGTCGTGAGTTCAATCCTCGCCTCGCCCACCAAGTCATATACAGCCACTTTCTTTTGGTTTGATGAACCGAGAGGAAGTGATTTTTTATTTCTTTTTATGCATCCATAGGGTGCTCTTTTTATTGCATTTTATTGGTGGTTTTGTGCTGTATACAAAAATTTTTTTACACATATACTAGTAACAACCGAGGGGGTGAAATATATGTGCGCTTCCTTTACTATAGGAGCTACCAGAAACATTGAAATGATAAAATCAAAACTGGATACCGAATTTGCACTTTTGGAAAATGACGGTATTAAAATATCCACCGAAATCAATCCTAAAGGGGATACTACTCTTTTGGGTTATTATCTGGCGGATTACGGGCACGCCAACTATTCTGCCGAAGAAACCAGGACGATTTTCCGGCATTATATAGCCAATGCTATTGCAGACACTATTCTTAATAACTGGGAAAAAACACTTTTGCAGGATATTATTAAAGAAAACTTTTATTATTTTAATGAAGAGGAACAACGCATCATTTTCGACTATGCGCTTCAACATCTGAATCACCATGATGAACAGTCGGATGATGCGGTTATTTATTATTTGGGCCGAAAAAGCAATATTCTGCAAAAAGTTCTTGATTATTTGCATACCAGCAGCCATATCACTATTGAAGGCTTTATTCGGTTCCGGCTGCAGGATTACATCCAGGAATTACGGGCGGCAGTTGAAAAAGCCGTAGATGATTTCATGCTTGAGCGGGAGTACAAAGAATTTATCCGGCTGCTTAAATATTTTGTGGAAATTCAGGAACCACGAATGGAAAAGGTTCAGGTTATTGTCCAGGCGTCCGGAGTATTTAAACTGTTGGATCAGAGCGGAAAAAATATCAGCAGTGATTACCTTGATGGTTTCATTGTGGAACTGGGCGACAGCGAAATAAATTATGAAGATTTATTGATAAGTGCGCTGATTACAATCGCTCCCAATCAAATAGTTTTACATTTTGCCGAACATTTTAAGGCTCTTAAGACCATTGATACTATCAGAAGTGTATTTGGCAACCGCATAGCGTATTGTGCAGGCTGCGATTTATGTATAAAAGTAAAGGCTGAACAACCGAAACAGATTTAACCGGGTTTCCAGTTAAGACCATTGCGCAATTTGCCGGGAATTGGTATAGTTAATGTCGAAATAACTTGTACCAACCCGGAGGGGAGATTAATGCAATATTCGCTGCTGCTAATTCCGGTTATCAGCGCGCTCATTGGCTGGATTACTAATGTTGTGGCAATCCGTATGCTGTTTCGTCCGTACCGACCGGTTAAAATACCTTTCTTAAACTATACCCTGCAAGGGGTTTTTCCTGCGCGGCAGGCGGAACTGGCTAAAAACCTTGGTGGTATCATTGAAGAGCAACTGCTTTGCGTGGAAGATGTAGTTAGTCAGGTTAGTTCCCGGGGAACGGTGGATAACCTGAGTAAGACGGCCAAAGAAGTGATTAGGGCACGCATCATGGAGAAGATACCAAGATTTATGCCTTTTACCATTCGGCGGAAGGTTGAGCAGATTGTAAATGAAATACTGGCCCGGGAAATACCCCGGTTAATGGATCGCCTGGCAGATAAGATGGGTGATTCTCTGGCTCAGGAATTGCGGGTAGCCGAAATTGTGGAACATAAGGTAAACAGTCTGGAAATGGCGGAACTGGAAGGTTTGATTATGGGTTTTGCCGCCAAAGAACTGCGGCATGTAGAAATCCTCGGTGGGGTATTGGGTTTTTTCATCGGCTGCGGCCAACTGCTTATTGCCTATCTTAGTAGGGCTTGACAGTGGGCAGCATTGGAATTATAATAATTTCGATAGGCGTTGAAGAGGAAGAGTAAACCGTTAGCCCCCATCAGAGAGAGGATGCCGAGGCTGCAAGCATGCTCGGGCAGGTGCGGTTGAAAACCGCCTCGGAGCTGTTCGGTTGAAACAGAGTAGACCGAACCGGGAACCGGCCGTTATCCGGTCTCAAAGTGCCGGACGGATACGTCCGGAAACAGGGTGGAACCGCGGGAAAAACAGCTCCCGTCCCTATTACAGGGATGGGGGTTTTTTATTTTTATTAAGGAATTTTTAATTAAGGGAGGTCTATAAGTGGCAAAAATAAAAATCACATTAAAAGACGGTTCGGTGCGGGACTATCCGGCCGGGACGAGTATTGCGGAAATTACCGCCGACATCAGCCGGGGTTTGGCCAAACACGCGTTAGCGGCCAGACTTAACGGCAAACCGGTGGATCTTTTTACGCCGGTAAATGATGATAGTACATTGGAAATTTTCACTTTTGATGATGATGAAGGGCAGCATGTTTTTCGGCATAGTTCATCACATGTGCTTGCCCAGGCGGTACAGCATCTGTTCCCGGGAGTTAAATTCGGTATCGGGCCAGCTATAGCTGATGGGTATTATTACGATTTTGACGTGCCGGAAAATTTTACCCCTGAAGACATGGAAAAGATTGAAAAAGAAATGGAAAAAATCATTAAAGAAGACCTTCCTTTTGAACGTTTTGAGGTTTCCCGGCAAGAAGCCCTGAAAATGTTTCGGGACAAGGGTGAGCAGTACAAAATAGAACTTATTGAAGATTTACCTGCAGATGCAGTAATCAGTTGTTACCGGCAGGGTGATTTTATTGATCTGTGTGCCGGGCCGCATGTGCCGGGCACCGGCAAGCTGAAAGCCGTCAAACTGATGAGTCTGGCCGGGGCTTACTGGCGGGGCAGCGAGAAAAATAAGATGTTGCAGCGGATTTATGGTACCTCCTTTACCAAAAAATCTGAACTTGATGAATACCTCTTCCGGCTGGAAGAGGCCAAAAAACGTGACCACCGGAAACTGGGCCAGGAGCTGGATCTTTTTTCCATCCAGGAAGAGGGGCCGGGTTTTCCGTTTTTTCATCCCAAGGGGATGATTGTCCGTAACGAACTGGAAAATCTCTGGCGGGAGCAACACCGGCTGGCGGGTTACGATGAAATCCGCACCCCGGTAATTCTCAACCGGGTTTTATGGGAGCAATCCGGACATTGGGACCACTATCAGGAAAACATGTATTTTACCAAAATTGATGATTTGGATTTTGCCGTTAAGCCCATGAATTGCCCAGGCAGTATTTTGGTATACAAGCGTAAGCTACATAGCTACCGGGACTTACCGGTGCGCATGGGTGAACTGGGTCTGGTGCACCGGCATGAACTGTCCGGCGCTTTGCACGGGCTGATGCGAGTACGGTGTTTTACCCAGGATGACGCTCATATCTTCATGCTGCCGTCGCAAATCAAAGACGAAATCATGGGGGTAATTGACCTGACCGATAAGTTTTACAAGGTTTTCGGTTTTACATACCACGTTGAGCTGAGCACCAAACCGGAGAAAGCCATGGGTTCCGACGAAATATGGGAAATGGCTACCGAGGCCCTGCGGGATGCCTTGGAGGCTAAGCATATGGATTATAAGGTTAATAAAGGGGATGGTGCTTTTTACGGGCCCAAAATTGATTTTCACTTGCGGGACTGCCTGGGTCGGACCTGGCAGTGTGGGACCATTCAACTGGATTTTCAAATGCCGGAAAAATTTGACCTGACGTATATCGGCGATAACGGGCAAAAGCACCGGCCGGTCATGATTCACCGGACTATTTTTGGCAGTATTGAGCGGTTTATCGGTATCCTCATTGAGCATTTTGCCGGGGCATTGCCTACCTGGCTGGCACCGGTACAGGTGCGGGTGATGACCGTTACCGACCGGGGCTTGGAATTTGCCGGGCAGTTACAGGATAAGTTTAGGGGGTATAATATCCGGGTGGAAGTGGATGCCCGCAATGAAAAAATCGGCTATAAAATCCGGGAAGGGCAAATGGAAAAAGTCCCGTATATGCTGATTATCGGCGATCGCGAAGTTGAGAACGGCACAGTTGCCGTCCGTAAGCGGGGTGAGGGCGATAAGGGAGCCATGGAGGTTGAGGAATTCATAAATATGGTATTGGAAGAAATCGGACAGAAAAAGTGAAAAACTCTTGTATAATTTGTTATATTCATGCTATAATACATGAGTAACCAAATATACATTTCAAGCAGAAGCCATCCGCTTCTCACCTTATGGCGCCGGGGGTTGTTAATAAGGTCATAATTGTTTAGATTGTTATTTTATTATGTCAGTCTATGAGCGGGTGGATTAATCCATCCGCTCTTTAATTTTTGGATGGTAAAAATGATCGGAGGTGGAGTATATCAGCAAAGATTTGCGTATCAATGAAGAAATCCGGGTAAAAGAGGTCCGGTTGGTCAGCGGAGAGGGCGAACAGTTGGGGATTCTCCCTATTAAAGAAGCCCTGCGCATGGCCCAGGAAAAAGATCTTGACCTGGTGGAGGTTTCGGCCAATGCCAAACCGCCGGTTTGCCGGATTATGGATTACGGCAAATTCCGGTATGAACAGAGCAAGCGGGAAAAAGAAACCCGCAAAAAGCAACGCATTATCAGTGTTAAGGAAATTAAATTGCGGCCTAATATAGAAGACCATGACCTGTATACTAAGTCCAAAAATATTGCCAAGTTTCTCAAAGAAGGCGACAAAGTAAAAGTTACTATGATGTTCCGCGGCCGGGAAATGGCACATGCTGAATTGGGAAAACATCTTTTGGACAAAGTTGCTGTAGAAATGCAGGAGTTTGCCAATATTGAAAGGCAGCCCAAAATTGAAGGCCGCAATATGATAATGATTCTCGCACCGAAACAAGACTAGAGAGGAGGACATAATTATGCCTAAAATGAAAACTCATAAAGGAGCCGCAAAAAGATTTAAGATTACCGGTTCCGGCAAGATAAAAAAAGCGAAAGCTTATAAGAGTCATATTTTGGAGAAGAAAAGCGCCAAGCGGAAGCGTAATCTGCGCAAATCAGGTATAGTGGCTGCCGCTGACGCCAAGAGATTCCGGGGGTTGCTCCCATACGCTTAATTAGAAGGAGGTATTAGTATGCCAAGAGTAAAAAAAGGTGTTGCAGCTCATAAACGCCATAAAAAGATACTTAAATTAGCTAAGGGTTACCGGGGAGCAAAGAGTAAGCTTTACCGCCCGGCTAACGAACAGGTGCTAAAATCGCTGGCTTATGCTTTTCGTGACCGGCGGAACAAAAAAAGAGATTTCCGGAAGCTCTGGATTGCCAGGATTAATGCAGCTGCCCGAATTAACGGACTTTCTTACAGCCGCTTGATCAACGGCTTAAAGCAGGCTGGCGTGGAGGTTAACCGTAAAATGCTGGCAGAGCTGGCCGTCAGTGATGAACATGCCTTTGGCCGGCTGGTTGCAGTAGCCAAGGAAAAACTTAACGCATAATTAACGCACGGCGCTTTGAGCGCCGTGTATTGATATTATGGGATTACGGGGAGTTTTAATTGGAAAAACTATTAATAGGTAAAAAGAAAAAGGGTTTTTTTGAAAAAAACCCATTACTAACCCGGTTAACACCTGCTCAAGTACTGGTTTTGGGCTTTGCTGGGGTAATTTTTATGGGGGCCTTATTGCTAACTCTGCCCGTGGCCAGCCAGTCAGGTAAAGCAACCCCTTTTATTGATGCCCTGTTTACCGCGACTTCGGCCGTATGTGTAACCGGTCTGGTAGTAGTAGATACCGGTACCCATTGGTCGGTTTTCGGACAGGTAGTCATCTTGTTGTTAATTCAGATAGGCGGGCTAGGGTTTATGACTATGGCCACGCTATTTGCCCTGATGCTCGGCAAACGTATTAACCTGCGTGAACGCTTGCTGATTCAGGAAGCGCTGAATCAACTGAGCATGGAGGGTGTTGTCCGGCTGGTTAAATACGTATTGGTGTTTACTTTTGCTATTGAAGGGATTGCCGCATTGATTTTAACGGTCAGATGGTCTTTTGACCTGGGCTGGCAAAAGGCGCTGTATTTTGGTGTTTTCCACGCTGTATCGTCCTTTAATAATGCCGGTTTTGACTTGTTTGGCAATTTTCGCAGTATCACCGGCTATGTGGATGATTTTACGGTTAATATTGTTATTTCCGGTTTAATCATTGTCGGCGGGTTGGGCTTTACGGTGCTTGTCGATATCTACCAACGGCGTAACTGGCGGTTGTTTAGCCTGCATACTAAAATTGTGCTGGCAATGTCTGGTTTTCTCATTATTAGTGGAGCGCTGGTTATTTTTGCTTTGGAATATTCCAATCTCAAGACCTTAGCTCCTTTATCCACCGGCGGCAAGGTGCTGGCATCATATTTTCAGTCGGTAACACCGCGCACAGCGGGGTATAATACCCTGGCCATCGCGGAACTGAGAAGTGCTACCCAGTTTTTCATTGTGCTGTTGATGTTTATAGGGGCTTCGCCGGGGTCCACCGGCGGGGGGATTAAAACTTCCACTTTTACGTCCTTGATTGGTGCGGTGTGGGCGATGATCCGGGGTCACGAGGATGTTGAGGTCTTTGAACGCCGAATCCCGAAAGAAATAGTTTACCGGGCGCTCACCATCACCCTGGCGGCGCTGTCACTGGTAATTACGGTAACGATGATACTGACCATAACAGAAAAGGCTGATTTTCTGACACTATTGTTTGAAACCACCTCCGCTTTCGGTACCGTAGGCTTAACAATGGGTATAACACCCGATTTATCCACTTTCGGTCGAATACTGATTAGCCTGACAATGTTTGCCGGCCGGGTGGGACCGTTGACAATTGCTTTTGCCGTTGCTCAACGGCAGAATAAACAGGCATACAAATATGCCAAGGAAAAAATTATGGTAGGGTAGGGTGAGCTTTATGAAAAAGCAGTTTGCCGTGATTGGTTTGGGGCGCTTTGGCACCAGCGTAGCGAAAACTCTTGCCTTAATGGGTTATGAAGTATTGGTTATTGACAATGATGAAGAAAAGATTGAAGAACTGCTGGATACAGTAACTCATGCCGTTCAGGCCGATGCGCTGGATGAAGATGCTTTGAAAGCCATGGGTATCCGCAATTTTGATGTGGTTATAGTGGCAATTGGCCATGATATTCAGGCCAGCATTTTGGTCACCGTGATCTTGAAGGAGCTTGGTGTTAAATATGTTGTGGCCAAGGCCCGTAATGACCTGCACGGGATGGTGCTTACCAAAATAGGTGCCGACAAAGTGGTTTACCCGGAGCGGGATATGGGCATGCGGGTGGCCCACAGTCTGGTAGCCACAAATGTTTTGGATCATATTGAGTTATCACCGGAGTACAGCATTTTGGAAGTGGTGGCGCCTGATTCCCTGTTTGGCCAATCGCTGCGGCAGTCCTCGCTGCGGGCCCGTTTTGGGGTCACGGTACTGGCGATAAAACGGGGGCGTGAAATAATCGTATCACCGGAGGCGAGTGAAGTCATCCAGGAAAATGACATTTTGGTCTGCATTGGCGAAAATGACAAACTGCACAGTGTGGAGTTGAAGTCATAATGATTACCAGCCGGCAAAACCCCCAGGTGCAGTATTTAAAAAGTCTTCAGCAAAAAAAGAACCGGGATCGGGAACAGAAATTTATTATTGAAGGCTGGCGTTTTGTGGAAGAAGCACTAATTGCCGGGGCAGAGATTGAGCTGCTGATCATCGGCGCCGCTGCCATGGATGATGACAGATACCGGCGACTTTTGACCTTAGTCGGTGATCGCGGCATCGTTGAATTCCAGGTAGCTGACAATGTGCTCGAAATAATAGTGGAAACGGAACAGCCGCAGGGGGTAGCTGCTTTGGTCAGACAGCGGGAGCCGGACCTTGCGGCGGCTTTGCAGCAGCATGCCAACCCTTTGCTGCTGGTGGTGGACGGCGTGCGGGACCCCGGTAACCTGGGCACTCTGATCCGTACTGCCGATGCCGCCGGGGCTGCAGCCGTAGCGTTGCTGGCCGGAACTGCCGACCTGTATAACGGCAAAACCCTGCGTTCAACAATGGGTTCGGTTTTTCATCTGCCGGTACAAAAAAATATTACCGTGCCGGCATTGGCTGAGCTGCTGGCGAGTTGCGGTATGCCGCTTATGGCGGCGGATGCGACCGGCACAGCGCCGTTTTATGCTGTGGCCATGACCGGCCCGCTGGCGATTGTCGTCGGCAGTGAAAATACAGGTGTTTCAGCAGAAATCCGGCAAATGTCCGCGGAATTAGTAAACATTCCCATGCCCGGGCGGGCAGAGTCCCTGAATGTGTCAATAGCGGCAGGAATATTGATGTTTGAAGCCGTCAGGCAACGGACTGAAATCCGGAATTCAACTTGTAAATAGAAGTGGGTTATGGTATAATCGGTTTTGATAAGGTCCCCAAAAAAGCAACGAAAGGTTGTGGTGTCGTGCTTTTGCCCGCCGAATTTTTTTGGAGGATATTTGTAGCAACCGGTTCTATCACGGCCTATATTTTATATAAGAAATTGGCTGTGCACTGATACAGCCAATTCGACATATTGAGAAGAAATGCGTTGAACGGGAGCAGTACTTTAATTCCTCTTGCCAGAGATTGAAGGCCGTTGACTGGAAGCCTTTTCAAGCAGGGGTTATAGGAAGTTCGCCCGGGAGCAGCGGGCTGAAGTCCATTGGGATGGGTAGGTCCGGCCGGAATTTTCCGCCGTTACCGGGAAGCAAGTACTGTATTGTACTGTGCTTGTGATAGAGTGAGTTATCGAGGATAACTAAAAAGGGTGGTACCGCGGAATCAGACTTTCGTCCCTGGCGGACGGAAGTTTTTTATTTTTTCAACAACGGGAGGACGAGTATGAAGGACAAACTAATGGCTATGCAGGCTTATGCCCTGGAGGAGATCAGTCGGGCCGTGGAAATGGACCGTCTGAACGAGGTGCGGATTAAGTATCTGGGTAAAAAAGGCGAGCTGACCCAAATCCTGCGAGTTATGGGTGGATTATCTGCAGATGAACGGCCGGTTGTCGGTCAGTTAGCTAATGAGGTGCGGGAACAGATTGAAGCCCGGCTGGCAGAAATGACCGGATTAATAAAGGAAAAAGAGCTTCGGGCCAGGCTGGAGCAAGAAAAAATTGATGTCACGCTGCCCGGCCGGCCTATGTTTCGCGGCAGCCGCCACCCATTGAACAAGGTATTGGGCGAGATTGAGGAGATTTTTATCAGCCTGGGTTTTCAGGTGGAAGAGGGACCGGAAGTGGAAACCGATTATTATAATTTTGCCGCTCTCAATATGCCACCGGATCACCCGGCCAGGGATATGCAGGATTCCTTTTATGTCACCGACAATGTTGTGCTGAGAACCCATACCTCACCTACCCAGCCGCGGGTGATGGAACGGATGGCACCGCAGATACCGGTTAAGGTTATTGCCCCCGGCAAGGTTTACCGCCGGGACGATGATGCCACTCATTCACCGATGTTTCATCAGGTGGAAGGTTTTATTATTGACCGGGCTATTACTTTCAGTGACTTAAAAGGCATTTTACTGACTTTTGTCCGTAAGA
>CAZWUW010000012.1:0-44651 GCA_964636895.1 uncultured Eubacteriales bacterium | reverse complement strand
TGCCTGGCAGCTGATTTACGAAAAGATGACCGCCCTGGGGCAACTGGAGCAATTGCTGGCCATCGAGGATGAAAAAGACTGGTCCCGGGCCAGGGATGGCGGACCCCGTAAAATCGTCAGGGAGGACGTGGTGATATGAGCGGCGACAAGAGTAAGTTGCAGCAGCTGTTCGAAAAAGGCGAATTTGTTGTCACCGGCGAAATCGGTCCGCCCAAAAGCGCCGACGGCAGCGGCATCCGCCACCACGCCAAAGAACTCGCGCCTTACTGCGATGCCACCAATCTTACCGATAACCAGACCGCGATTGTTCGTCTGTCCAGTATTGCGGCCGGTGTGCATGTATTGCAGGCCGGCGGGGAGCCTATCATGCAAATGACCTGCCGGGACCGCAATCGCATTGCCATCCAAAGTGACCTGCTTGGAGCCTACAGCTTAGGCATCAAAAACGTGCTCTGCCTGGCCGGCGACCACCAGTCCTTTGGTAACCACCCTACTTCAGCCAACGTCTTTGATATCGACTCTATCCAACTCATCCGCAATGTCAAAAGGATGCGGGACGAAAAAGTGTTTATGTGCGGCGAAGCTATCAAGTCAGGTGAACCAAAGTTTTTTATCGGTGCCGTGGCCAATCCCTTTGCCGACCCATTTGAAGTCCGGGTGCTCAGGCTGGAGAAAAAAATTAATGCCGGCGCTCAGTTTATTCAGACTCAGATTATTTTTGACCTTGACCGATTTGAGCGGTGGATGGCACTGGTCCGTGAGCGCGGTTTGCACGAAAAGGCATATATTATGGCCGGGGTAATGCCTGTAAAATCAGCTAAAGTTGCAAGCTATATGCAGAAAAACGTTTCCGGAATGATTGTGCCCAATGAAATGATAGACCGGCTGAAAAATGCCGCCGATCAGCAGGCGGAAGCAGTGGCGCTTTGCGTGGAACAAATCAGGCAGATTAAAAGCATTGCCGGGGTTAGGGGCGTCCACATCATGGCTGTCGGCTGGGAAGAAATTGTTCCGACTATCGTAGAAAAAGCAGGCCTGTTACCCAGGCCAAGAATTTAAAGGAGGAATCTATTATGTGTGTGCTGAGAGATACTTATCTGGTTGACGACCCGGCTCATCGGGAAGAGTTTACACCTGTTAAGCGGGAGGAAAAAACACAACTCCACCTTGTTACCGCCGAGGAAGTTAAAGTTGAAATCAGGGAGGAAATTAAAGTGCCCACAACCTGGACCGGAGCTCAGCAGAACGCCTGGTACTGGTGCCGTACTTGCCAGACTAAAGCAGTGGCTGTTAACTGCAAGAGTTGTGATTGTGGAGTAACTATGTGCAATGTATGTTGGACCGGTTGGGATCATGCCTGCCCAATATGTGATAACAGCCTCTGCAAATAAACTCCTGGTCAAAGGGAGGAAACTATGCCAAGCCTAAAATCGTATTATAGGAATGACTGCTAAAAAAACACTGGTGCCAAAACCAGTGTTTTTCCATTTAACTAATATTTTTACATTCCCAGCGGGAGCTTATATGGTAAAAGTTTACTAAAAAATTGAGTTAACAAATAAAACTTATTAATGACCATTAAGAAACCAAATAAAATTAAGAGTAATCCCATGATCCTAGCAAAAAACTCCTTATACTTGGTTAACCGCCCAAGAATTCCCAAAGCTCTTTGGATAAACAAAGCTACCACCAGGTAAGGAATAGCCAGGCCTACTGAAAATAGGAACATAACCAGCATACCGTTACTGCTTGAACCGGTGGCTCCTGCGGCAATAAGAACCGAATACAAAGTAGGACCAATACAGTGGGAGCAAGCGATGGCAAAGAAAAACCCGACTAGAAAAGCAGTTAAATATCGGTTTCCACCCTTAATCCCCGTAAACTTTAAATATTTTTGCAGATTAATTCGTTCTAGCCACTCTAGTCTGAAAACACCAATAACCTTAAAGCCCAAAATGATAATAAAGGTACCACCAATAAAGTTCAGTATACCCATGTTATCATTAAAGAAACGGCCAATTTCCCCGGCAGCACCTCCAGCCAAGGTAAATACCATGGTAAAGGCCAGCACGAACAATATAGTCCGCACAAATACCAGGCGCCTCAACCGCCGATGGTCACCAATATTATTTAGTTCATCCACAGATAATCCGGTGATCAAAGTAAAATATACTGAAATCATGGGAATGATGCATGGGGAGAAAAAAGAAATCAGCCCGGCAACAAAAGCTATATTAAACAAATTATCCATGCTGTACTCCTCCTCTTATTTCGATAGCCTCTTTATTAAAACCTAATCTTATTAGTACTACTTTATGTAGTACTAATAATTAAATAATAGTATCTTTTTTTCTTTGCGTCAACTAACCTAGCTGATATGCTTGTTCGTATTTTCCGTATTCAAGATTAAAGAAAAACCATTTTTTATTCGATAATATAATGAAAAAGCCTTATAAATATTACAGGCGACGGCAGGAAAAAAAGACAAAGTGTCGTATATAATTATAAAGAGAAGATTCTGCAATAAATACCAAAATACTTCTGTCTATGACAATTATTGATATGGATTGATAAGCCTTTGCATCACGAGAGCTAAGCGTCAGGGTTACCATGGTGCTTAGCTATTATTATCATAAACGGGTTTAGGGGAAATTGGATATATGAATTTAGGACAGAAAATAAACAATTTGTTGGAATACAAAATTAATATTAATCTAAATGCTGAATTGAGCAAGAAAAAAGCTGTCTGGATAGTAGGTTCGGTAACGGTGGTGCTTTTTGTTTTGGGTTTTCTTGTCGGAGAGACCATGTTTTGGGGCGGCGATACCCGGGGAGTCTTTGAACGTAAAATAGAAGTGCTGGAAAAGGTCAGTAAAAAAACGGACAATCCTCAGAGCAAAATTGATCTGGCCCTCGCTTATTACCTGAATGATGAAACGGAGCAAGCGCAAGGCTTGTTTGAGGAAATTCTCCGGCAGGAAGCGAATAATGCTGCTGCCAACATCTACTACGGGTTGATTTTAGCGGACCGGCAAAAATACCGGGAAGCATTGCCATATATAGAAAAGGGGATAGAAAAAGAGCCGCAGCGGGAAAAACTGGCCTATATTTACATGGGGATAAGCTATTATCAACTGGGCAAGTTTGACCAGGCATTACGTGCCCTGGATACCGGCCTAAAGCTTGATCCGGGTTCAGCTGTGGGTCATTATTACCTTGGACTTGTATATAAAAAGCGGGGCGATAACAAGAGCGCAGGAGCGGCATTAAACAAAGCACTGATATTGTCCGGCGACAATTATCCGGCGGCAGCCAAAGCGCTTCAGGAGTTGCCTGTCAAATAAAAGTTGAAAAAACAGACAGCCGGGCGGTGTTAATTATTAATGAAGGATTTGCGTTCAATACCTACCACTAAGTCAAAACAGACAATTACTGTAAAACGGCTGATGCAGATTATTACAGCTATTGTTGTTATTATCGCGGCGATTTTCGGTTATTTTTACTGGAAACATCAACGTCCGGCTGATGAGGACTATATTTTCAACATGGAACAACGTCCTGTATATCGGTTCAGTATTTACGGAAACCCGAAACGGTCGCTTAAATCCCCAATGGCAGCTTATGTCAGTCGTCAGGGCAACATTTATGTGGCTAGCACCAACAATCATGAAATTCAGGTATTTAAGCCTAATGGCGAGTACCTGTTTACCTTTGGTCGGCCCGGTCCGAAACCGGGAGAACTGGCTTACCCCTACGGAATTACCGAAAACAAAAAAGGCAATTTGCTGATCTCCGAGACCGGTAACAAAAGGATTCAGGAGTTTACTCCGCAAGGCGAGTTTGTCGCTATTAAAGCTTCGCCCGCCGGTCCGATTAAAGTTGAAAAGCCGGGCCCGTTGTTTGCCAAAGACGGTAAACTGTATATCGGTGATTTAATAAAACAGCAAGTTATTGTAGTTGATGATAAAGGGCAAACCGAGAAGGTTATTAAGGGTGTTAATTATCCGCACGGTATAGCCGCCGACGGGAACGGTAAAGTATACATTGCGGATGCCGGTGGCTACCGCATAGCAGTTGTTGACAAGCAAGGCCGAGAGCGTCAGAGTATTGCCTCCTGGCAGGAAAACAATAGATTCAGTTTATTGCGGGGATTGGCGTTAGACACAGTTGGCCGGATTTTTGTTGCTGACTCAATAGTAAGTACTATTCGGGTTTTTGATGCCGACGGCAACCATTTGTTTAGTTTTGGTAATAAGGGTTTTGATAAAGGTGAACTGCTTTATCCTACAGGGGTTTTTATAGACGGCAGCAACCGTATATTTATAGCTGACTGGGCTAATAATCGGGTGGAAGTCTGGGGTTATTAAGTTGCTTATCACGGGGGGTGAGGGAGATGAAAAAGAAACTGGGTATGGCTGCGGCCTTAATAATTATGCTTTTGTTAACCTGGACCGGCTTAACTTATGCGGTTGCCCCCAGGGCATATGTTACGTATACCGGCCAGACCGGCACCACAGTCAGTGCCAGGGTTTATTTTGAGGATCCGGGAGGCTTTAATGATGTCCGGGCAACAGCTACCATGACCGCCAGCGGCAGCGATTTGAACTGGGCGGGCGCTGCTCCCTTGACAGTTAACACGGCCGGTGGTGCCCTGAAATATGTAAACCTGTCCATGAACAAATATATGAATTACTATCTGCGCATTGCTTCTGTTGCGGAAGCTACTTATGTCCGGCTGTTCCCGGTGGACACAACAACCACGTATGGCACGAACAGGGAATATAACGACTACGCGCATGGTAACTTCCGGCCGGATACGCCTATGTGTGGCGGCTGTCATAGTACCCATAGTGCCCTTAAGGCCCAGTTGCTGAAAAAAGCCAGTTATTACGAGCTTTGTATGCTCTGCCATTCTAATGCCAATACTCAGAGCAAGTATGACGTGGAATCCGGCATGACCGCAGTTGCCGGCAGTCAAAAGCCTTCTTTGGCCGGACCTTTTGTTAAACAGGTGGGATTGCCGGCGATTTCCCTGCACAATGCCAATGATACTCTCAGTCTTACTGCCAATGATGTACCGGGCAGCGATGTGCTTAGCGGCACCAAGAAGCTAAGCCTTACCTGTGTGTCGTGTCACAACGGCCATGGCGGGACTGATGATAATTATCGCTTACTGAAGAAAAGCATTTACGCTGATGACAATAAGAGTCTGGTTACCAATAGCATTGATTTTGACGCCTATGCTATTACCGCCAGCGCTACTTCCGGTGAAGAATTATTTATGGTGCGGGGCAACTCGGAGTTTTGTGCGGCCTGTCACCTAGACTATGATGATGGCAACGCCTGGGTAGCGGGCGGGGTTTATGGTTCCAACGTACCGGCCCCAGGCCCCGGTGTAGCCCGATACCGGCACCCGGTATCGGTGGGCAGTGTGGTATATTCCGTTTATGGGGTCAACGGATTGAAAAATCCGTCTTTTGAGCCTGCTGCCGGCGATTTGCTGCCTTTGCAGTATACTCCTGACCAGGCTTTAAAAACCGATAAACGCACCGGTGTTGTATGCAGTACCTGTCATTTTGCCCATGGAAGCACCAAAAGTTTTAATGTGCAGGATACTGTATATGATGGCAAATATATGCTGCGACTTGATAACTACGGCGTTTGTCAGTCTTGTCATAAAAAATAGGCATTGCTGGGCGGGGGATTTGATGAAGGTCAAGCATGTGTTGGGTTTTATTATATTGCTTGTGGTCACAATGGGAGTTGTGACCTTCTTTTCGTCAAAACCAACTACTACCGAAGGTCTGTATTTATTAAAGGTCATAGCCGGTGATTTTAATAACGAATTAAAAGAACCGGTCTTTGCCATAGCCGATAAAAAAGGAAATGTTTTTGTTGCTGATGCCGGCAACAAACGTATTCGTGTATTTGACAGCGAAGGCAAGTTTCTTTATGACTTTGGTGCAGCAGGGACGGAAAAGCCTTTAGTTTATCCTTATGGCATCGGCATTGCCGGAGAAAAAGTAATTGTTGCTGATGTCGGTGCGGGTGCATTATATGAGTATAACAGCAATGGCGAGTATGTTAAGGCCTGGGTTAGTCCCGGGTCAGGAGTGCAGCCGGCCGGGGTTTTTGTAGCCAAGGACAAAAAGGTTTACGTAACTGACTTGGCCGCAAAAAGGATAATTGTTTTTTCTGAAGCCGGCCAAATAATAAATTCAATAACCTCACAAAAAGTTTCGCTGGGTTCCCCACAAGGACTGGCGGTGAACGCAGACGGTTCGGTCTGGGTGGCTGACGGCGGCAATTACAATGTAAAGCTGCTTGGTCCGACCGGAGAGCTGAAAAAAATCTTTGACGGCGGCCCCAAATGGGCCATGACCATGGCCAAAGGCCTGGCCGTAGACAAAAAGGGGCGTATTTATGTGGCTGATACGCTGACCAATGTGATCAGGGTATTTGACGGGAATGGAACAGATGTGACCGCCTTTGGTTCGACGGGTGATAAGGAAAGCCTTTTTAAGATGCCAACAGGCTTGTCCGTCGATGACGACGGCAAGATTTATATTGCCGACCTGGGTAATAACCAGGTTCAGGTCTGGGCCTGGAAGTAAGCATAAATTGCGGATTCTGGGGTGATGTTAGATGCAAAGCGGAGCACAAAAAAACAACTCGATATTTAATAACTACCGAAAGCACATTACTGTAGCTGTGACTTTTATTGTAGTTGTGGTGATTGGTGTTTTTGTTTATCAGCAGTTTGCAGCATATGCGGACCCCCAGGCGTTGTGGAACCCACAGCATGTTGAAGGAGCCGCCATCAGAATTTTGGAAAAGGCCGACCTTGATTTGGACGGCAGTGAAGAGATAATTCTGGTTGACGGCAGCGCCAATAATGAACTAAAGGTAATGCGTAAGGATAAAACTGTCTTTACCGGAACCTTTAATATTGCCGCCGCCCCGGTAAATATTGTGATTGCGGATATTATTACCGGTGACGGTGGTAAACCGGAAATCATTGTCCCGGCTGGACATAATACAACGGTAAGCGGAAGAGCTCAGCCGGTCCGGATATTCAAGCACACCACCGGCAATACTTTGGTTGAAGATACTAGCATTGTTTGGAATGCCACTATACCATCATTTAACCCGACTCAGGTGGCTTATGGGGATATGACTAATGACGGGGTTAAGGATATCATTATTGCCCCCGCCCCAAACACAAGCACAGCCTGGCGCATTTACACCACAGCCGGTGGCCGGACGGATGGTGCCACTGCGAGTAATATTCAGCGGATTGCTTACGCAAATAATTCTGCCGGCAATAGAGTATTAATAATTACTGTTAATAATGCTTTGAATGGCGCGCGTTTATTTAACAATGATGGTAATACTACTTCTGACACCACACTTGCAGTTGCTAACGGGAATTTTTTGAATGTGGCTGTTGGGGATACGGACAATAATGCTGCAACAGAAGAGTTTATTATTGCTACTGATAACGCTACTAACAATTGGTTGGCAGTCGTAAACGCTAATGGTACAATCCGGGCAGCGAGGCAGAATACAAATAGAATTGGGGCGGTTTATGACATCAAAATTGCTGAAGTAACTGGTGATAGTAATAAAGATATAATTTTGGGCACTGGTACTGCTGCCAATGCTGCGGATAGTAGAATGGTTAAAGTTTTAAGCGGCACCGATACCCAGAACCTGACTTCTGGCACTGATGATACAACCGCTGAATCAGCCCAACAGGGTACAAATATCTATGGTGTTGAGGCCGGTGAGGTTGACGGTAATACGGCAACCGATGATATTGTGGCTGCTTTGCAGAACGGCGATATCAAGGTTTTTCATTATAGTGCGCCTACTTTGACTGACCCTGGAATTAGCCAGGCTACGACTAACGGTATTAACGTTAATGGAATTGGTAATATTGGTGCTATATGCTTAATGAAGGTGAATGACCAGGATAATATAGATGACGTGGTTATCGGGGATGATGCAACTAATGTGGAAGCCTATACTCTGGACAAAACCCCTCCCGTTGTTACTCATCCGGCCCTTGTTCCGACGGATATATCCGATGTAGTATCTGGCTCAGCTTATGGCCCGACTACAGCTTTTCAGGTTTATCTTGACGAAAGTGCTTTTGTTACGCTTAAAGTATATAGCGATGCAGCTTTGCAAAATGTGGCGGCTACCCTTGCCAACCGTTTTGCCGCTACGACCAAAAAAGATGTTAACACCTGGGTTTATTCAAGATCCTGGGGCGGCAGCGGTTTGGGTGCAAATGCTGACGGAACGTATTATTATACAATTACCGCTACAGACAATGAAACTAACACTTATCCCGGCGGAGGGGAGACCGCTACAAATACCGTGGTTTATTCCAATGCTTCGATGAAGCTCAAAGTCGACTTCACTGCGCCGTTTATCAGTCTTACTGCGCCGGCGGCGGGGGCGACGGGGTTGGCTGGGAATGTGACTATTGCGGGGATAGTTTATGACCCCAACAAGGACGTGGCGGACGACAGTCATTTTCTCAATTACACTATTGACTACAGAAAAGTCGGGGAAACTGTTTATACACCGCTTACAACAGGTACCACTGCATATCGCACTGCGTCAACCTTGCATACATGGAACACCGCCTCGCCAGAGTTGAACGGCAATTATGTGATCAGAATCGTGGCCAGGGATAAATTCGGGCATGAATCACTACCTGTGCACCGAAATATTAACATTAAGAACGATATCACGCCGCCTAACATTGCGCTTAGCTACTGGAAGAACTATAATTCAGGTACCGGTGTCTTTTCTAATCCGTTGCCGGTTTATACGTCCGTATACACGAAGCTGCAGAGTGTATTTATAAAAGTGGAAGCCAATGAAACCTTGCAGGCTAATCCCACCATTGCTATTTCCGGGACGGGGGCTAATACAGTTGCCAGTACATTAACAGCCCTAACGGTAAATAACATGGTTTATGTCTATAACTGGAATGTTGCTAATGCCGAAACCCTGAAAGCATATACGGTTTCAGTTGCGGCCAAGGATAAAGGGGATAATAATCCGCTGGTCAGCGGCAGCACTTCGGTCGTAGTTGACAGCACGATTGCCAATCCCACTCTGTCTCGGGTTAACGGCCTGGGCAGAATTACTCTGAACTGGACAAACAGCGAAGGGGACCATGTTGCTTATCATGTTTTCAGAAGCACTTCTACCCCGGTGAATACCGGCGGAGTGCCTGATTTTGTCGTGAGCGGGCCGCGTAGCACTTGGGATGATACTACTGTAGCGCCTCATGTTACGTATTACTATAAGATTAAATCAGTGGACGCCGCAGAAAACGTTTCGGCTGAATCAAATGAGGTCAGCGGAGTTGCCCCGCCGGGCCCGCCGACGTTGACGGTGCAATATTACAGCGATGCTTCATACACCCAGTTGTTACCAAGAGATGCGGCAGGATATTATCATGCCAAAGCTCAGAATGTCTATATCAGGGTTTCTTCCAACAAGGCGCTGACCGGTGCTCCCAACTTCAGCATTGATGCACCGTTGACTGTTAACGATGTGGCCGGGCGGGCGATGACCTTAGAGGGAGGAAATGTTTACAGAGGGGCATTGCCCTGGTCCGTTTTTGCCGGCGTTGACGGCAATGCTCAGATTACTTTTAAAGGGGCAACGGCGGAGGGTTTTGATTTTGCCGTCAACGGTGTGAGCCCGGTTGTAGCCGAAGGCGGTGTGGTAAAAATTGATACGGCAGTTGTTGTGCCCACATTCATCCTGATTGATTATGGCAATCAAAAGATAACCGTCAAATGGAACAGCAATACAGACTATTCTAAAATGCGCATATACCGCAGCAATACTTCCGGCTTTACTGCCAATGCCGGGACATTGGTGGGCACCACCGTTTCAGGAGAGATTTATGAGGATGGCCCGCCGACAAGTGGGATTTGGTACTATAAACTTATTGCGGAAGATTTGGCTGGCAATTTGTCTTCGGTATCTGAAGAAAAAAGCAAGTTTTTTGATAAGGATATTACTCCCCCGACCTTGCAGAGCGCAGAGTCCACAAGCAAACAACTGCTATACCTGACCTTCAGTGAAAACATTTCGATAAACAGTGTCGGTGGCTGGACCTTTACTAAGTATGTAAACGGGGTTGCTGGCGGCAATATGGCTTTCACCGTATATGCCAGCGCTTACGAACTGGTTCCCAGCGATAACCGGATTGTCCGGATTACTTTTAATGACAGCGTTTTTGGCAATGTTTATCCGCTGCCCATTAGTTACAGGATTGTGGTCAATTCCGTATATGATCAGGGGGGATTGCCGGTTAACCCGGCTGCTAATTTCGCATATTGGGATGGATATACTCCTCACGGTAAATACGCCAAAGTTAACGCCGGTGATATTAATAATACCAGATTGTGCGGGCAGTGCCACGTGGCTCACGGTTCTATAGGCAGGCAACTGCTGAACCGGACCACGATTCAGCAGGTTTGTTTTGTGTGTCACGGTACCGCCGGTACAAGTCTTTATAAGGTTCAGGGCGAGTTTGCCAGGTCAGCGCCATATTCGGCATCCCTGCATAAGTCACTGGATGATGCCGGCCAGAATGTGTTATTCTGTACCGACTGCCATAACCCGCACGGTGAAAAAAAGCCCGGAACCAATAACCTTTGGGCAAAATTACTAAAGGTGCCCGGTGTTGCCAATTCCGTTTACGGCAACAACTTCTGCCTGGCCTGCCACGGGCCGACTAACAGGATATTTAAGACCGGGTTGACCATGAATTCGGTGTATAATGCCACAACATATTATGGCTATGCTGCCGGGGACCATACCAATCCCTTTGCGGTGCATTATGACCCAGCTGTTAACAGTGGAGCAATGCTGCCGGTGTCAGGCACTCAAGTAACCTGTGTCAAGTGCCATGAAAAGCATGGCTCACAGTATGGACAGCTAAAGGATAATACCAGGGCTAACGCTGAAGAAGAGCAGTGTTACAAGTGTCATGGCAAGGATGCCAATTATTCGATGACTGCGGGATACAATGTTTATAACATGGTTACCGGAGCTGCTAACAAGTCAAGGCATACAGTCTTCAATACTGTAAACGGAAAAATTGAATGCACCAGCTGCCATGGGCCGCATACTGTTGACAATGCCAAGTTTGTTTCCGGCGCTGTTTACACTGCTATATCTGATCCGGATAATACAAAACTCCCTTATAATACTTCAGGAAGCAGGAGGATATCGCAGTTTTGCATCAAATGCCATGACTCTGCCCCGCCGACCGCTATTACCAATGCGACAACGGTAGTTCCTTACAGTATCACGTTTAATAACCCTGGCTTCACTACTGGCGGTGGAGGCTGGAATAAGGATGCGCCTTATTCTTACTTAAATTCCGGGCATTATCTGAATACACAATTGCGAGGCCAGACTGATGCTTATGGAAACTATAAAAACGAATGCACCATGTGTCATGAATGGCATGGTACGCAATATAAATGGCTGGTCAGGCTGGACGAAGATAAATTTGGCACCGATGGTGTCTGCCTGCAGTGTCATCAGGGGTCACTCTATACAGCACCTACTGGTATTACAAGCCTGAATGTTAAATCTCCGCTGGCGTTGACATACAGTCATCCTACGACGCAAGCCGGTTTTGCCGGCAGGCACAGTAATACAGAGCAGTATCCCTGGACTTCCTCAGGGGTTAGCCGCCATGCCCAGTGCAATGACTGCCATGACCCGCATACTGCTGTAAGTGCCAAGAGAAGTGTTAATGATGAAACATACCTCTTAGGTAACGTGACCGGAGTTAATATTACAAATTGGAATGGCGCCACCTGGGCTAATTGGGCAACGACTACACCAACCTGGTCGCTGCAGCCGCTGACGGATACCAGCAAGCAGTGGCAGCTTTGCATCAAGTGTCACAGTAAGTTTGCGTATGGGCTTAGTACAACCCAGGATGCTACCGGTACGGCGCCTTTTAACACGCCGTCATCGGTATCGGGATATCCGCCCGGCGCTTATTTGCAGACAGATATCGCCAAGGAGTTTAATCCGGCCAATTCGGCTTATCATGCGGTTATCGGCCCCAGCAAAGCAGCTACCTATGTTTCTGGAATTACCCGATATTACGGGGACGGCATGTATGTCAACGGCTGGCATGCCAGAAGCACTATGAAATGCACCGATTGTCATAACAAAGCACCCGGTGACACCGGCGGCCGGGGACCGCACGGGTCCAGCAACCGATTCCTGTTAATTGCCCCGTGGAATCCCACCGGCGCTGCAGGCACTTTGACCGGTACTACCGGAACTAACAGCCACCTTTGTTTCCAATGCCATAACTGGAATTATTATGCCGGGGGTACTAATGGCACTGCAACAATCCGATCCGCTTTCAAACAAGGCACCCGTTACAATCTGCATGCAGACCCGAACCAGCACGCAACTGCCAGTCGCGCGTATGGTTGTGCGTACTGCCACGGGGGACTTCCTCACGGCTGGCGCTATGCTAATCCGTTATGGGGAGCTGATGCGCCCAGGCCGTATCGTGACGGGGTAGGTGCAGATATGCCCGCTTCAGCCACCGGTTACACGGTTGCGCCGGGCGCTGACTGGGGTGACCATACTGCCGGAAACTGCGCGGGTGCCTGCGGCAGGTAAATACGGGGGGATAATGAAATGAAGCGCCTAACGGTTTTCTGTACAGTGTTGGCATTGTTGTTATCCGGATGCCTTAGTCCGGAGGAAAAGAAGCTTCAGCAAGCTATTAAAAATTATAATGCTAACCTGGTTATGGCCCTGAAGTCCCAAAATCCCGAAATGTTAAAGCCGGTAGCTACGGGGCGGGAAATTGGCGGTTTTTCCCTGTTTATGGCCAGGTTAATGGATGAAAAGAAGATAATGGTTGCACAACTTCTCCGGATTGAATATAAAGACTATAAAATTGGGGAGCCGCCCCAAAATCAGCCTGACCGTTCAGCGCCGCTCTTTAAGTCGGCACCCCCGCCAAAAAAGGATAAGGCAAAACAGAAAAAAGTAAAAGAACAGGTTTACATGATAGAGAAGGACTTTAATAATAAAAATGATATTGTTGTTTATGGTGAGGGTGCAGAGCAGACGGCGGAAGTAAAGACAACAGAGCTTTGGGAGTATTCCTATCTGGATGCGGATAGCCGTCAAGTGATGGAAGGTCCGGCCAAAGTCCGTTATCAAGCGGTTTATTTCATGGAGCAGCATGGTGATAAGTGGTTAGTGGCAGACATTAATTTTAAAGAAGAAGAAGTGAAATAGGACGGGGGAGGATCAGTTTGACAGTTCTTAAAAAACTGCTTATTCAGCTGGCCTCACCGGTCCTGGCGTTGTCACTGCTGATTGTCATTGCATCTTTATTGGTTTTGGGTGTCAATCCCTGGGTAAAACCCTTGGGCATAAAAACTAGCGACTTTTTCAAGACCTGGTTTTTCATTGTCGTAATTGTAATTTTGTTGATTAATTTGTTTTTTTGTACAATTAAACAAATAACCGGTATAATAAAGCGAAGCGATAAGTCCCCGCATAGGCTGGAGGAAATTACGGATATTTCCGGTGTTTGTGAGGATTTTTCTGCTGAAAAGATAACCGACCTTTTAAGGCAACACCGGTTCAGATGTCGAGCGGTCAGCGACAATGAGATTATCGGAGGTAAACATAGAACCGGTGAATGGAGTTCCGTAATTTTTCATATCGGGCTTATTCTAATTTGTGTCGGTGCCATTATTGAGGCCGGTTTTTCTTTTAGTGGTAGAATCAATTTGCAGGAGGGGGAACTCTTTGAGGACCGCCCGACTGCGTTCAAGTATACTGATTTTGGCCCATTATATCAACCAGGCGAGCACAGGTTTGCCGTTTTTCTGCACGGAATCAAGCCTGAATATAAGCAATATGGAGTTTTCGCCGGCGGCGATATATCTATTCTTGTTGATGGCCTTGAAGTTTTGCGAGCGGATGTTATTAAGGGCAAGCCTTTGGCATATAAATTATGGAATTTCCACTTTGAGAATTTTGGGTATTATGCAGAAACGCTTTTCACTTATAATAATCAGCAAACTCCTATTAAAATTGGATTGTCGACATTTATACACAAAGAATCGGATGAATATAAAGAAGCCCTGCAGTTAGCAGGAACTCCTTATCATCTTACAATTAGCTTTATCCCGGATTTAAAATCTTACCGGTTAGAACCGCAAAAGATATCATATAAACCGGATCGACCGGCAATTAAATTGCTGGTCAAAAAAAATGAAAACGGTAAAAGCAAGCAGATTTTTGACGATATTGTTCCGCTGGGACAGACAGTATTCTTTGATCAAAGAGCAGCAATAAAGTTTGCGGATTATAGCTTCTGGATAAGTCTCATAGCTTATTTGAGAACCGGCCTTTATGTCATATATGCCGGGTTTGCTGTTAGTTGCCTGGGTCTGGCCCTATTATATTTATGGGTGCCGCAATATGTAAGGGTAGTTATTGTTTCAACAGATGGTTGCGTGAAAGTAAGGTTCGGCGGGTACACATTACGGTATAAGCAGGTGTTTTTGCAACGACAAGAGAAGATTAAAAAAGAAATTGTCAAATTGCTGTCAAAGGAGGTCCTGTCATGAGTCAACAAATAGAAATTGGCTTGCACTGGGCAGCAGTGGCCGTGTATGTTATTAGTGCTTGCTTATATGGTTACGGCTTTGTTTTTAAAAAAAAGAGCTTCATTGACCAAGGATATTTTGTGTCCATTGGAGGTTTTCTAATTCATACTGCTGCTTTGGCAGTGCGGTGGTATAACACGGGGCACGGTCCTTACCTGGGCAGATATGAAATATATTCATCGCTAATCTGGACGGCAATGCTGATTTTCGTTATACTTCTATGGCGCATGACCGCGCTAAGGCCTCTGGGTACGTTGGTAATGCCGGTTTCCTTTTTGTTATTGGGCATGGGCGTTTTAGCAGCTACGGAAATCACATCTTTACCGGAGACTTTTAAGACCTTTTGGCTTTTTGTACATGTTTATTTTGCCAAGCTTGCTTATGGCTCTTGTATGATAGGAACAGCCCTGGCCGGGATATACCTGATGCTTAACCGGCAGAGCAGTCTAACCAAGTGGTGGAAAAGCCGGTTGCCGGATATGTCGTACATCGATGAGCTTAGCTACCGCCTTATCGGGTTTGGGTTTATTATGATTGGGATAATGATTGCTTCCGGGGCCATATGGGCTAATAACGCCTGGGGCAATTACTGGAGCTGGGACCCCGTTGAGGTTTGGTCTTTGATTTCATGGATGGTTTATGGTATTTATTTGCACCTTAGAAGGATGCATGGATGGAATGGTATCAGAGCGGCCTGGTATAGCTTGGCAGCATTTGCGGTCTTGGTGTTCTCGTTGATTGGTTTAGGTGTTTTTTATGTAACCAATCATTCGAATTATATGGATTTTTAAAAAAAACACTTAAATTGAGCTACAACGATATTTACTAAACATCTAAAGTCATTTAGGGGGGAATCAATATTGGACTACTCATTCAACTCCGCATTCGTGGAAAAACTGGACAGTGACCTGTACGGATTCATTCAAAACGGCTTAACCGGGGCTAATGATGAGCTGTTTAATGAATTGGCACTGCGGGAATTTGCTGTTCAGTTCCATAACATCGAATACTACAAAAAGCTATGCCAGGAAAAAGGGATTAGCCCTGCTACCGTTAAAGCGTGGCAGGAAATACCGGCGGTGCCCACGGCGGATTTTAAAAAAATGGTGTTGGCAGCTTTTCCGCTTCATGAAACGGAGCTGGCTTTAATGACCAGTGGAACGAGTAATCCCGCTAATCCTGGCAAGATATACCGGGACAAGCGGTGTGTTGAAATGTATTTTTTGGCCAATCGGATAATGACCAAGGAATATTTATTTCCTGATATCGAAAAAATGCGAATTCTACTGATGGTGCCGTCACCCAAGGTAGCACCGGCAATGGGGATGGCAACCGGGCTGGAACAGATGCGGCAGTATTTTGGTACGGAAGACAGCCGGTATCTGATATCACCTGAAGGTATGGAGTGGGAGCAATTGTTTGCAGCACTGCAGGAGTCGGAAGAATCCTGCAGGCCGGTAGCGATAGTTGGGGCAACTTCCGGTTTTGTTTATATGTTTAATTTTTTCCGCGACCAGGGCTTGAAGTTTAGCTTGCCGCCCGGCAGCAGAATATGTGACGGCGGCGGCTATATGGGCACCTTTGGTGAGTGCTCGCGTGAGGAGTATCTTGGCATGTGTTCGGAATTCCTGGGAGTTCCGCCGGAATTATGTGTGAACACACTTGGTACAGTGGAAAGTGCTACCAACTATTTTGATAACATTTTACGCAATCATTCTCTTGGCAGCAAAGGTGTGCCCAGGTTTAAGGAGTGTCCGCCCTGGACCAGAACTATTGTGGTGCATCCGCAAACAGGGGAGCGGCTTGAGCGGGGGCAAATCGGTATTTTGCGTCATTACGACCTGGTTAACCGGGCCAATGTGATGGTTGTGCAGACAGATAATCTTGGCTATGAAACGGCTGGCGGGTTTGAGATTATCGGTCGGGCAGACATAAAGGGAACAGCAGCCGGCACCGCATTGCACAGCATGATCAGCGGTCAGACTTGTGCTACCACCGCGGAAAAAATGCTGCACGAACAGTCGGAAGGTAGCACTACAGCGGCTAATGAAATGCTGGATAACTCGCCGCACGGGAAAATGTTTGACCACCTGCCCCAGGAACGTCTGGAAAAACTTAAAAAAATGTGCCCGTTTTTGAGACTGCAGGGTCTGCTTAAAAAGAAGGAGTAGTTATGCTGACCGGTAATGTTGCCGGGGAATGAAAATGGTTGCTGTAAAATAGAAGTTTCAGAGCAAGGGATTACGATCTCTTGCTTTTTTCGTTTAACAAAAGAAAAAAAGTCGAAAAAAATCGAAAAAAATTAAAAAAAGAAAAGGAAATAATCCCCTACATGTCTAATTATATAAATTATAGAATTTGTAATCATTGTGGGCTATAAATAGTGCTACAGGAGAGGAACTGTGTGGGATTAGGCGCTTATCTGGAAAATTTTTTCAATATTAAACTTATTGACACTGATGCTCGTATCAGTGTTAAAAAAGCATTTGTGGTTTTGCTGCTGACGGCCGTTATGCTGGTTGTTGCCGGCTATTGGTTTGGCGACAGTTTATTTAGCCCGGCAAAGCCCGGTTATTATGATTATCGCATTGCGGAGCTTAAGGAAATTCTGCTTAAGCATCCGGATGACCGGGCTGCGGTTATGGAACTGGCTACCAATTTATATCTTAAAGGTGAAACCAAGGAAGGTATAGCACTGGCCAGAAAAGTGTTAGAACAGTTTCCCGGTGACCGGGAGGTCATGCTTAACCTGGGAATGATGCTGAGTGACCGGGGCGAATACCGGGAGGCGATAACCCTCTTAGATAAGCTGGTAAAAGCGCACCCCGGTTTTGAAACCGGCAAAGCAAACTTTTTCCTTGGTAAAAGTTATTTTGAAACGAAGGATTACCGACCAGCCCTCAACCATCTTGAGCAAGCGGTAAAACGTGACCCGGCATACCCGGTAATTCATTACTATATTGGTAAGGCGTACGAAAGGCTGGGAGATCGTAATAAGGCTTTGGAGGCATATCGGCAGGCTGTCCGCCGGGGCATTAATTATCCGGAAGCGGAAGCAGCGGTCCGGCGTTTGACTAAATAATCCAGACAGTATGTTCCAAAGGTGGTTAAAGATGATTAAAGCGATAAAACTGAAATATTTCTATGCGCTATTGGTGGCGTTGGTCATGCTGATTGGCGGTTTTTACTATTACTTGTATAGCCGTGTAGTGCCGGCGGGCACAACTATCCTGCCGTTGATGGCAGATTTTCAGCGGCCGAAATTCCTGTTTAATATACATGGTGCCATTGGTGTCAGGTTAGTAAGGCCGATGAATGTTTTTTTTGATGATGTGGAAAAACTGATTTATATTTCAAACACGGAAGGACACACCATTGATGTTTTCAATTGGCAGGGCGAATATTTATTTTCCTTTGGCGGTTTTGGCAGCGCACCCGGCAAATTGTCATTTCCTTATGGGGTAACTCGTACATCCGGCGGGGACCTGCTGGTGGCCGAGGCCGGCAACCTCCGGGTGCAGAGGTTTTCGGCCAAAGGGGAGTATTTGAGCGCTGTCTTTAGCCAGCCTAATGAATATGGCATTGAAAAACCGGGTCCTCTGCAGATAGATGCTAAAGGCAACATTTATATTGGTGATTTATCCGGCGGCAAAGTGGTAGTGTTAAATAAACAGGGAAAACTTCACAGGACAATTGGTCCGGTTGCTTATCCACATGGCATAGCTATAGACGAGAAAAACAACCGGGTTTTTATCGCCAGCGCCGGGAGCAAGGATATAACAGTATTTCCGCTGGACAATAAAAGTGGTGTCGGCAGCAAGTTTATTAAAACGCCTTCGGATCGTGAAGATTCCGGATTTGCCATGGTGCGGGGCATTGCCGTGGATAAGCGGGGCAGGCTTTTCGTGGTGGACAGCATGTCCAGCTCGGTGCGCGTATTTGATTCGGCAGGAGAATACCTGTTTAGCTTTGGTAAAAAAGGCAATGACAACGGGGCGATGATGTACCCCAACGGTATTGATGTTGATGAAAGCGGTAGGATTTATATTGCCGATTGGGCCAATAATCGCGTGGTCGTATGGGGCTATTAACCGGTTCGCTTGGTTTAGGGGGTGGGGACTATGGAATCGACACACCAGCAAAAACAAATCAGTAAGCGGAGTCTTGTAAAGATGTTAGTTGCGCTTGCAGTTTTTGTTGCTGTTGGGGCGGGTTATTTTATTTATAATATGTTATGGGTATCGGCATCTCTTTCCGGGAATAAATTCCTGACCGCTAACGGTTCCGCAGTTAATACGGCTTCTGTGGCGGCCGGTACATTCACCAATACCCAGGCAACAACCAGCAACAATCAGTACCTTACCCTCATGGAATCTGCCGATTTAACCAACGGCCTGTCGTGGAACTTTACCGGATGGAACCAATTGAATACTGTCACCGAGTCTACCGGGGCTAAGGTTACATATATTCAGGTGCTTGGCGAATGGGCAGCCGGTAACAATACTTTTGCCTCAAGCGGGAGTAAAACCTTTCAGTTTAAACTATATAATTACAGTAACAGTTTCTATGACCTGGCCTCGGCGACGGCGCCGGTAACTATTGCCAGCAACACGGATACGGCTTTTACCTTTACTTTTCCGGTCGGTGATTATACTAATTATTTTGATGTGAACGGAAATTTTCAATTGCAGATGGAGAATACCGCAGACGGGGATGCTATTCCTACCTACCTGCGCATTGATCACATTTATGTTCGAATTTACTACGATAAGACCGCCCCTGTTACCACCTGGTCTTCACCCAGCGGCAACCCCACTCCTTTTCGTACCAGTGCAGGCAGTATCAATTTGCAGGCTGCCGCTACCGATAACTCTGATGCTGAACAGACCGGCAGCAGCAGTATGAATTTTTATCATGGGGCCGGGACGTTGATTGGGTCTGACATCGTTCCTGATTCCGGCACTGTCACTAACGGCGCCTGGTCGTACCTGTGGAGCCCGGCGGAGGGTACATATTCGGTTTATGCCCAGGCCGTGGACGGCAAAAACAATATAAGTGCAAACACAGTTGTGCAAACCATCTATGTCGACCGGACAGCCCCGGCCATTAGTGTAGAATATTATGCGGATGCTGCTTTAACCCAACCGCTGCAAACGGTTGGCGGCAGGGTTTATGCCAGGGGGGGGGCGACGGTATATGTTAAGCTGGTGCCTAATGAAACACTACGGAATAACGCCGGCGATAACCAAATCACCATCAATGCGCCCGGGACGGTCAATGATGTTACCGGCGCTAATTTTACCTGGACCGGCAGTGCCTGGAGATATAATTGGACGGTTAACAGCGGCAATGACGGGGAAACAACTTCTATTACAGTAAGGGGTACCGACCTAATCGGGCACACAAAGGTCGCGTCCGGCGGCAAGGTGTATATTGACAGTGTCCAGCCTACACTGAGCCTGGAGTATTACCAGGACGCCAACCTGGTCAACCCGCTGCTTACTTTTTTGGGCCGACCGGTGGCTAAAGCCGGTATTGTCTATGTCAGGCTGGTGGCGAACGAGGCTCTGTCGGCAGTTGCCGGCAGCCATATATTAACAATTGATGCGCCGGGTGCGGCCAATGATTTGACTAACCAGAACTTTATCTGGGATGAGGTCAACAACGCCTGGAAATATGCTTGGAATGTAACGGGTGGCAATGATGGGAATACAATATCTATGTCTGTTACCGGTATTGACAGCGCAGGCAATACCAGAACCGGCGCACCGTCGGCCGGCGGCGCGGCGACTATAGACACGGTGCTCCCCGCGGCAAGCATTACAGCTCCGGTTGCCGGTGCGCTGATTAAGGGCAATGTGACCGTAACCGGAACAGCGACAGATTCCGCCACCTTCGACTACTATAAGCTGGAGTATGCTCCGGCCGGCACCGGCACCTGGACGCAAATCGGTGCCAACCAGACTACTGCGGTAAGTGCTGCGACATTAATCAGCTGGAATACAACCGGTTTACCGGATGGTTTTTATGACCTCCGCCTGACTGTTTATGATAAGGCCCTCAATACCCGAATCGCTACGGTAACTAATCTCAATGTTGACAATATTGCTCCGGTGCTAAGCCTGCAGTATTTTGCCGATGCGGCATTAACCCAGCCCCTGCTTACGGTAGGCGGCAAACCGGTGACCAAAGCAGGCACCGTTTATATCAAAATGGATGCCAGTGAGACCTTAAGGAATAATGCCGGTGATAACCAGATTACGATTAACGCTCCCGGCACGGCTAACGATGTTACCAATGTAAACTTTACCTGGACCGGCAGCGCCTGGCGTTATGCCTGGAATGTTGCCGCCGGTGCCGGCAATGACGGTGAGGTCTTGTCCATAACGGCAAGGGGTACGTCTCTCTCCGGTAATGTTACATCAGGTGCGCCTGTTTCCGGTGGGACGGTAATTATTGATAATGCCATTCTTACGCCGATTTTGTCGTATTTTATCGGCAGCGGTCAGCTTACCTTAGATTGGTCCACTGAACCGGACCACCATAAATATTATATTCACCGTTCTACCGTGAATGGTTTTGTACCTGATGGTACCAGTTTGTTGGACACTGTTTACGCGCCGAGAGACAGTTATAGTACGGCTTTTATCCCCGGTACATATTATTATCGGGTCATTGCGGAGGATAAAGCCGGCAATATCTCCGCTCCTTCCCAACAGGTCAAGGTTTATCAGGGTGATGTGCCCGCCGGTGCGTATGTACGCTATGCCAATAACGGCGCTAATGTTGCCATAAATGTATATTGGAATGATAACGGCGGCTCTACCGTACACTGGGCTAACGATGTTATACCTAGCGGCGCGAAGCTGAACTGGCAAACTTCCGGGCTTATAATTAGCGGTTTGGAGACGACCAATGCAGTGGCGGTATTAAGCAATGCCGAAAAGTATAAAAATTACTACTTCAGGATTACCAAGGGAGGTAAACCCTTTATTATCAGGGCTTATCCGAGCGAATTCGACAGTCTTTTGGGACCACGTTATCAAAATGACAACGCCCACGGTAATTATTCGCCGGATACAAGCATGTGCGCCGGGTGTCATGTAGCTCACTCCGGATTAAAAGCTTACCTGTTAAAGCAGTCCACATATTATGACTTATGCCTGTTCTGTCACGGCACGGCGGCAACGCAAAGCAAATATGACGTACAGTCTGGGAAAGTGAAAACAGCCGCCGGCTGGAAGAATTCCCCGGCCGGTCCTATCGGCTCTGATTTCGGCATTTCCAAGCACAACGTGGATGACAGGTCTAACGTAGATACCACTGTGTACGGCAGTGCCCCGGGTAAACTCCTTACCTTTACTTGTGTAACCTGTCACAAACCCCATGCCGGTGATAATGACAACTACCGGTTAATCCGGGAAACGATTTACCCGGCCAATGATAAGTTTGTTGCGACCAATGTTTATTATACTGCTTATGCCATTGTCAAAGACCAGGCGGTAGGCGAAGAGGTGTATATGGTAGCAGGCAATACCGAGTTTTGTACCGCCTGTCACCTGGATTATGATGACGGCTCAGCCTGGCACACGGATGGTACTTATGCCAGTAATTACCGTCATCCGGTGACGGTGGGTAGCCGTGTTTACAGTGTTTTCAGGTCTAACCCTTACCGGGATTGGTATCCCAAACACCCGTTAACCGGTGAGACTCTGCCGCTGCAGGTATATGCTGACGGCGAGAGCATTGGACCAGATAAACGCTCGGCTGTTGTGTGCAGTACCTGTCACTACGCCCATGGCACATATAAGAATTTTAATATGGGCTATCCCCAGCCCGGCGGTATGCCCCGTGTCAATGTTGCCAATCAGAAGATGCTGCGACAGGACAATTATGCCGTCTGTGAAACATGCCATAAAAAATAACGCTTAAAAAATGCCGGGAGCAAAAGTATATGAAAGTAAAACACTTGTTATTGGTATTAGTAATCTTAACGGCAGCCTTTGGATTATATAAATTATGGGGTCAAAGAGATGATGGGTTGCTTTCAGGTTTACGCCTGGCTGATAAAAACATAATTGCTAAAAAGATTGCCCGTGGGCTGCCCAAAGACCCTTTTAAGTCACCTGTAGGTGTGTTTGTTGACGCTAATGACAGAATATTTGTAGCTGATTCTGACAATCACCGGATTCGCATTTTTTCGCAAGGCTGGAAACTTGTTGACCAGTTTGGCAAATACGGCCCGGGCCGGGAAGAACTTGGGTATCCGGTAGCGGTTGCCGTCAACAGTAGCGGCGAGGTATTTGTATCAGAAATCAATAATAACCGGGTTCAGGTTTTATCCGACCAGGGCAGATTTATCCGCTGGTTTCCCTATAACAAAGCAGATTTAAAAGGTCCCAGCGCCATGATTATTGACCAGGCTGACCGGGTATACATATTTGACCGCGGTGACCATAAAGTTAAACTTTTCAATAAAGACGGCCATCTGATTACTACTTTTGGCGGCACCGGCAACCCGGGCGAAACCCTGCGTTATGTCATGGGGATGTCTTTACTGCCTGACGGCAGTCTTGTTTTGACCGATTCCGGCAGCAAATCCGTTAAGATATTTGACCAAAACGGCAGGCTCAAAGAAGAACTGAGAAGAAACGTCAATGGCGTACCCTATATCGGCCTGCCCAGGGGCTTAGCCATAATTAACGAGCATAAATTTGCCGTTGTGGACAGCCTGTCCCGGAAGGTTTATCTCATTTCGCGCAGCGGTCAGGGCTGGCAAAACGAAGCTTTAGGGCATAATTTTGTTCTGCCTGACGGCGCCTTTTACCGGGCCGGCAAACTGTATATCACCGACCGGGGAGATGACAGTATACTGGTTTTTGACAATATTAAGTGAGCGTTTTTTGAAGGATGGAGAGTACCATGAGTACCATAAGCACCGATAATCGGGAAAAGCGAAAACTTAACTACCGTAAAATGTTAACCAGGCTGGGCGCGCTTCTTGTCGTGCTGGCCATGGCCATTTATGGTGTTTTTTACTTTTGGCGCCCTATCGAGGCGGCGGTTACCAATAAGCCGAATGTATTTATTTACGATAACGGTGCCGGCAGCAACGCGGCTGCCATCGAGACGGCACTGGGCATAGCCAATTATAATATTACGCGACAAGCGACGATGCCTTCGTTAGCCGTACTTAATACTTATGATGCCGTCATTTTTTCTGCCGGGACAATAGCAACCCCGATTGACGCCACGGAAAGAACCGCCTTGAATAGTTACCTGAACTCCGGGGTGGGGCATCTGATTATTGAAGGGAACAATGTGCTGAACAGTCATGTGAGTGACTCCATTATCACCGGCAGCATCCTGAAACTTAATGACTGGAGTACTAACACCAGAAACCCTGGGACAATAAGAATTAATAATACCTTTCATCCCGTTACTCATCTGGTGTCATCTGCAAGTTTTGGCACAAATGTGAGGGCGTTTACTTCCGCCGGTAGTAACCTGGCCTCCTGGAACCAAGAAGACCGGCCCACCTATTTGCTTTCCGCTTGGGAGGGCAGTAACCGTAAACGGCTGGTGTTTATCGGTTTTAACTGGGGGGGGTGGGCCGCCGGGTCCAGGGAACCCCTAATACGCAATGCCGTAAAATGGGTGTCTGATTTCGCCGAAGTGGAGCTTGCTAACAGGGCCCCGGCCAATGTTAACCCGGGCACAACCAATGTTAAGATGGCCACACTGAAATTCTCCAGCTATGCCAACAGTAAAAACAGTAACTTCAATACCATCACCAGTTTTGCGGTATACCAGACAGGTAATGCCGTTCATTCCAGCGTTTCTGCAGTAAAATTATGGAGCTCTAATGCGGCGGGGGATTTGGTCGGCTCTCTTCCATTAGCTCAAGCAGTTTTTGACGCCAATGGCAAGGCGACTTTTAAAGCCCTGAACCTGAAAATCGACACCACCGATAAATACTATACTGTTACCTACGATATTGCCAGCCCGGCAGATGAAGCCAAGACGGTTAGGCTAAGGCTGGCTGACGTTACTCAGTTTACCACCTTTGAAGGCGGTCGGATTAAGCTTTCGATTTCGGGCGGCAACGAGTCCGTGGCCACCACAATCAATAATGTCACACCGCCGGCTGTGCCGACGCAGGTTTACGCCACCAACCTGCTGACCGGTAACAGTATCCGGGTGGGGTGGAAGGCCAATAATGAGTTTGACTTTGTCTCCTACAGGGTTTACCGGGCAGTTGAGACTACAGGCGGTAAAGGCGCGTACAGCTTCATGGGCACGGTTGCCACAAATATTTACAATAACACCGGTCTGACAGAGTTTAACCGCTATTACTATAAAATCACCGCTTATGATAACGCCGGCAACCACTCAAATTACTCCGCTGAAGCAATGGCCATACCCAACCGGGTGCCGGCAACACCAACCGGGTTAAATGTAACAAACCCCGGCACGGGGCACAAGTTAAACCTGACTTGGAACGCGGTTACCGGCGAACCCAATGACCCTTTTAACGGCAATACGCCGGACCTGGCAGGTTATGACCTGTATGCGGCCACCAATCCGGGCGGGCCATTTACCAGGGTAAATGAAACCCCAATTCCCGCCACCGGTTACACCCATACCGGACTGAAGAACGGTATTACCTATTACTATAAAGTAGATACGGAGGACAGGTATGGCCTGGAGTCTCCGTTATCGGCCACATTTGGTCCGGTCACCCCAACGGATTCAACCCCGCCGGTAATTGCCAGTCACTATCCTGATGACGGGCAGGATTATGTGGAAACAAATGTTACTATCAAAGTTAAGTTTGACGAACTGCTGGATACCGCCGGCGGTATCAGTACCTGGATCAAACTTGAACAAAAGCATAATGACGGCTCTTATACCCAGATACCAGGCACGGTAAGCTACAATCCCACAACGTTTGAGCTTATTTTTAAACCGGTCAGTAATCTTGCTACTGTGGGGAACTTCCGGGTTACGGTGCCGGGCGGGGCCGGCGGTGTCAAAAGTTATGCCACCAGCCCTTTTCTGGCGGCAACAAAAGTATGGACCTTTGGCACAGTGCTGAATCCTCACGTCGATTTTCAGACCAATAATACCCTGTGTGGTTATTGTCATTCCGCGCATACGTCATCAGGAACCAGGCTGATCAAACAAACAACTATTCTTGAACTTTGTTTCATGTGTCACGACGGGACAGGCAGCGCGTATGACGTTAAAGCCGGCAAGTACTTTAACGGCGAACGGATTGTGCCGCTGGCGGCCGGCGGTTATGACCTGGCCCTGGGCAGCACCTCCACCCACTTTACGGACCTTGCTAACTATGTTTACGGGGGAACCGGAGAAAAAATGAATATCGATTGCAATTCCTGTCATGAACCTCACGGTTCCGGCAATTTCCGGAATATCCGCACCATGGTAAATAATCAGCCGGTAACACTGCGCGGCTTTGTTTACGGCCCGGCCTACAGCCAGAAAACCATTTCCGGATACGAAGTTACGACTTATGTTTACGGGTGGGAGCAGTTCTGCGCCACCTGCCACCCCGAATACCTGATTTATCACAGCGTGACCACCAACACCGGCGAAGAAAACTGGCGGCACCGGACGGGCGTGCCTTTAACCGGCGGCACAACCGGTGGGCGGTGGGCAGTATCCTTCCCCACACCCGGACTGTACACCACTTTACCGACTTTGGGCGCTCCCGCGGGGGCTAATATTACCAATTACACTGTGCTTACCGGCGGGACGCTTCCGGCAAATACATATAATTACATTGTTACCACGACAAATGCCGTGGGCGAATCTGTATACGGGAAGATCCTGCAGGTGCAGAACACTACACCCAACGCTAGGATCCAAATCGAGTGGGAACGGATAGAAAATGCCTATAAATACAGAATCTATCGTCGCACAGGTACCGGCAACCCAGATGCTATGATTGTATCGGATTTTAAGTTGCTGGCGGAGGCACCTGATTACCCTGCATCATTTATCGATGACGGCACCTATACTCCACAGACCGCATCACCGCCGATGACTTCCAGCGCCCAGGTGGGTTGTATTACCTGTCATTTTGCTCACGGCACACCTGCCATCACGGAGAATGGAGAACCGAGCCGCTGAAGGAGGTATGACAACGATGGGATTTGCCAGGACTGCCATAAAAAATAATAAAAACGCTGCAGATGCGTTATATTGGCAGGTAGCCGCCCTGTTGGCCGTCTAGTTCGCCTTCAGTACGGTTATGATCTGGTTTTTTGTCGGGGAAAAGCAGGTGCCGAGTGGTCGGCTGGACCAGGTTAAAACAATCCAAAGTTACGGGGAATTCAGGTTTAATAACGCCAAGGGGATTGCTTTGGATAAAGCCGGCAATATTTATGTTGCTGACGGCCGCAGTGATCGAGTGCTGGTCTTTACACCAAATGGCCGGTTGCGCTTTGCGCTCGGCGGCAAGGCCGACCGGTCGCCTGAGAAAATTAAAAATCCCACCAGTGTGGCCGTGCATGATGATAGAGTTTTTGTCGGCAGTTACGGTACGGGAAAAATCCTGGTCTATAACAATAAAGGCAAACTGCTGGATGTCCTGCCTCGTCAGGATGACCGGCTTAACCTGGCCGCTATTTACCCTCTGGCCATGACAAGCGACGGTAAAGGCAATATTTATGTTTCAGACGGCAAACAGCAAAAAATCGCCGTCTTTGACACCGGTGGAAAACTGCGGTTGATTTTTGGCGGACCCGGCTACGAAGAAGGCCAATTGCGGCACGTTAACGGCCTGGCTGTGGATGAACCGGGCAGGCGCCTGATCGTAATGGATTCAGGGAACTTAAGAGTCCAGTTTTTTAACCTGGACGGTAAATTTTTGCAGCAGGTTACTTACCAAGAGAAAGCAGGTCATATTATGGTCGCCCCCCGGGGTTTGGCCTATGAACCGGAATCAGGGACGATTTATATAGCCGAAGCTGTGTTAGACAAGGTATTTGCGGTGGACGAAAAAGGAAAAATAATCGCCCGGAGTCCAGACATCGGACTAAGCTATCCCCACGGACTGGCAATAGGTCCGGATGGTTACCTGTATGTTGGCAACAGGGAAGCAGGGCAAATATCCGTCCTTAATCCTTAAAGGAGGGCTGGCAGTGATTGACGTATTAGGCGTAACGAAAAAGATATCAAAACGGATGATTAAGACAGTGCTTATTATCTGCCTGACCGTTGTTGCGCTGGCCGGGTCAGTGTATTATTTCCAGGTTAAAGACGTTAAGGCGGCTATTCAAAGGTCGAAGGTGTTGATTATTTCTAACAATGACACTTATTCTACTGCTTTCGGCAATAATTCCGGACTTACTTCCGCCGGCGCTATGGCGTCTACCCTGACTAATTATGGGTTTGATGTGACCACCTGGATAGAGACCGCCAATGGCGGCAACCCTCCGACGGTGGCTTATGCCAATCAGTTTGACGTGGTCATTTTTACCCAGGGTGTGGGTTACCGGAACACCGCCAATAGCAGGCAGGGACTAAACGTCAATGACCTGAATTTCCTAAAGGAATATCTGAATATTACCGGTTCCGGGAATAAAGCCAGGCTGCTCATAGAAGGTGAGGATGTCATGTCTGACATCCTGCGGGTGGGCACATCCACCGATCAGCTGGATGTGCTGAAAATCAGCACATCCAGTTCGGCTGATAACTACGGGCGAATGGACAGGCTTAGGATCAGTGATGCCACCCATCCTGTATTTACTTATGTATATAACCTCACCGGGGTACCCGAGGTTACTGTCAATAACCAGACTAATTTCCAGGACTATATTGCGCCCAACCTCACAGTAGGCGCTCAGACCATCGCTCAAGCCAGGTTTACCAATGGCAATTATTTTTCCACCCTTAATATCTGGGCCAATTCCTTGGGGAACAGGCAGATTTTTCTGCCCTTTTCCTGGTATGTCAATGCCAGCAACGGTATCGTTAATCCCGCAGGCAACCCGGAGTGGCGTCAGCAGTACCTTTATAATCTGGTTAGATGGGTCGGGGAAAGAAGGATAAATACCACTGCTACCAATATTGCCAACACCACCGCTTCCGGCGGGGAACTGGCCGGCATGCTGGCGGTGCGGTTAAGTCCGGAATTCAATACTGTTACACCGTTGGCCATTAAAGGCATGAGGGTGACTTATACAGGGACTATGACCACAGCTGAACAAAGCAATGTCACAGCTATTGTATATGAAGACCAGGGGAGCGTCGGGGTTCTGGACGGGGCCGATACCCAGTTGGGCAGCGCTTCATTTGTAAGTGGTGTGGCTATGCTTAATTTTGATATGGAAATAAATGCCGCAAAAAACCTGATTGTGGCGTACCGGTACGGGGTTGGCGTGCCTATTGGCAAAACCGCCGGGGCCAGGCTGGCTGACGCCAATGCGGTAATAATTCATGATTGGGATAAACTATCCCGGGTCTACGGCACCGCCCCTTTTCCGCACGATTCTGTGAATTCCATTATTTCCTCCGGGACAGCCGCCATCAAATCGCCGCTCACCGGAGCAACCATACGGTCTAATGTTACCTTTACGGGAACTACGTCTACCTCTTATACCCTTGATTATACCAGCGGCTATAATAATACAACAGGGCCGTGGACTCAGTTTGCCTCCGGCGCGGCCGGGGTATCAAATGCCACTCTGGGAACCTGGAATTCGGGCAGTGTGCCGGACGGTTCATATACGGTAAGGCTGCGGGTAGCTACCGGCACCACGGATTTTATCAGTCTGTATGTGGACAATACCGCTCCGGCTATTACCCAGGGTCCGTCCCATACCCCCATGGACAATTATGCTATGATAAACTGGCAAACAAATGAGCCTTCTACTACGGAAGTAGTATACAGAATAAGCCCTGCCGGAATATGGTTCAATGTTGCAGACAGCGCCAGAGTGTTGAACCACGGATATAGATTAACCAATCTCAGTCCTAATACAACATATGAATATAAAGTCAAATCTATTGATGCGGCCGGCAACACGGTGGAGTCCCTCTCTCGGAATTTTACCACCTTTAGCCAGGGACCATTTGCGGATATTACTTCTCCGGATATAACGGGTAACATAATTCCCACCATTGGTAACACCACGCCCATCAGGGGTTCCGCTTATACCGTGAGGTCGGGAGGGACGGTGGCCTGGTCCGTTTACTACGGCTATGGTAAAACCAAGGAGAAGATTACGGCCTGGAATCTTATTAATTCGTCCACTACGCCGGTAAACAACGGCCTGCTGGCCAGCTGGTCAACGCCGGCACCGGACGGGGCGTATGTGCTTAGGCTGCGGGTGGTTGACCCGGGTCTCACCGGACCTACTTCCTTTATGGAAGAATATGTCCAGGTTAATGTGGACAATTCTAAGCCGGAAGTAACCAAAATCGGGGTCCGAAACATCACCAACGTTTCTGCTGCTGTTTACTGGGAGACCAGCAAATTTACCGTTGACCAGGTGGTTTACGGTATTTACCCGGGAGTCTATCCGTATGTAATTGAGGACAAAGATAAGGACAAAATGGCCTTTCTTTATGACCTGTCACCTAACAAGACCTATTATTATAAAGTCAGGGCCACTGATGTGACCCACCGTACAGCCGAAAGCCCGGAACAGACCTTTGCCACGACCAATATAACAACTGACTTAACTCCGCCTGATGTATCCTCAGTTAAGCTGACCGCTGCGGCCAGAACGGATACTATGGTGGATTTGAAGTGGAATGCGGCCGCTGATAATATTGGGGTTGCGGGTTACAAAATCTTTTCCAGCCTTGATGGTGTGACATATACTCTGCGCGGCGCAGTGCCCGGGACTTTACTGAATTTTACGGATTTGGGCCTGAGCGCCAACACCACATACTGGTATTACCTGAAGGCTTTTGATACGGCCGGGAATGAATCCGTGCCTACAACGGCCATCCAGAAAACCACAACTACAGATGCTCTGCATATCAACCCCCACGGCGCTTATTCCAAGCTTACAGTCATGTGTTCCAAGTGCCATGTTACACACCGGGGGAAGAAGGAGTTCCTGTTTAACCAAACCCAGGAAGCTAAAATGTGTTACACTTGCCACGATGCCGCCGGCACCGGCAGTAAGTACGCCACTGAGGCTGAGTATAAGCCTGACCATCAATCCCGGCACCCCTTGCCGATGGAGTCTACCAGTAAGGAATGTGCCAGCTGCCATAACCCCCATCTCAATCCGGCCATTTATCCCCGTTTGCTGTCGGCGGAAACGGTTTCAGGAAAGGTATACACCTCGGGTAATGCTTTTTGCTATGTTTGCCACGGTTCCGGCGGACCTGAGAGGGTGTTGGATAATACCGCCGGGGAACACGATATTTTTGAGTTGTCAATTCATAACTCAGTTTATTTGGACCCTGTATCCGGCACCGGCATCAGGTGTGCGCCATGCCATTATAACCATGCCAGTTTTGATGTCCGGCTGACCAAAGCGCCGGAGGAGGAAAACTGTTATAAGTGCCATGGGGCAACTTCTTACCAGTATAATATCCCGGATATCCAGGTTGATCTGACGAAGGTCTCGAGCCACAATGTCAAGGGGTCACCGGCTGACGGCAACGTTGAGTGCGTGAACTGCCATAACCCTCACTATGTGCGGGGCGGGTTGTTAAACACATCTGACCCGTATAACACCAATATTATCTGGACCGATGACCGGACCACTTTTTGCCTGCGTTGTCATGACGCTGATGAGCCGCCGCAAAAGCAGGTAAACAGGACCGTTAATGTGCCTTATTCGGTTTTTTTCCCGAGCATCAGTTTAACGACGACTTACTCCGTATACGGCTGGGATAAGACACCTTACCTGCCGTCAGCCCACTACAGTAATACACCAACCAAGGTGCAGTGCAACGACTGCCATACTGCTCACGGCTCTAATTCCAAACGTTTGCTGGGCAGGCCTGAGGATCAGCTGGGCGACGATAACCAGGGTCAGTGCGGTAACTGTCACAGCACAGGCGGACGGAATGCGTTGTATCCAAAGGCTGCTAATATCTATGGCACCATGGGTTCGGGTGCGGCGTCCTTCCATCCGACATACAGCATTTATGCCCTGGATATTCACGATGATTTTGAGGAGATTATAGACCGGGCCAGACACGCCGAATGCTGGGATTGTCATGAGTCCCATACGGTTAAGGTGAACCGGCAGACTAACTCTGATGTGGAAAGAATGTTGGGCACGCTGGGGGCTCCGTATAATTCCAATTACCGGACTATTGTTAAAGACCAGGTATATCGGCTGGGCAATATTTCCGGGGTCTGGGTTGACTCCTGGCCTGCCACGGTTGCCGGTTATGACAGTACGTCAGCAAGCACATTATTCAGAAGGGTTATCCTGAACGCTAACGACAACCAGCTTGATAACGATTATGAATGGCAGCTCTGTCTGAAATGTCACAGTAAATATGCCTATACCCCGGTCAGCAACAAGGCACCCTTTGACAACCCTTCCAGCAACAGTTACGGTGCCTTTAAGCAGACTGATGTGGCCAGGGAACTAAACCCATCGGCAAACTACGCCGGGCATAGTGTGATCCCAAGGTCTGATGGGACATTTAGACCGATGCCCATGTTCAGGAATGCCAGCTTACAGTGGAAATATTACGGCAAATACGCTGGGGTTGACGACAATGGCAGGCCCTGGGGCGGGGACAGCGTTGTCAAGTGTACTGACTGCCATGCCTCACCCGGAGGGGTAAGAGGTCCCCACGGTTCCACCAACCAGTTTCTGCTTGTGGCTCCATGGGATCCGGATACCACCGGTACCGCCCCGCCCGGTGATGCCAATCATCTTTGCTTCCGCTGCCATGACTATGAGTTTTATACGGGCTTTAATCGTTCTACTGGTCTGCAAGTACAAATAAACAACGACAATAATTTCCGGACCCAGTTTGCAGAAACTGATACTGGGAGAAATCTGCATACTGAAGGGGATCACTCCGGCGGTAATGAAGTGTTAACAGACGGTACTATTGTTGGGCCGGTTTCCTGCGGCAGTTGCCACGGGGCAGTGCCGCACGGGTGGCTGCGGTCCGACGGGAGCACTTATAACGGCGGCGCCGATAATAATAATAGCCAAAACAGGGGGCTGGCCATAACTGTTTTTGAAGACGGGCCCCCGTACAACGACGGAGTAATAAATAATGTACTTGGCTCAGTGATACCGACTACCGTTGGCCCGGCGCGCTGGACTAAAGCGAGCTGTGCAGGCTGGTGTAGAGACCATTAACAGCGAGGTGGGAGCTTTGCCGTGGTTATCTTCAGTTGTATTGGCCAGAACCCTGATAATTGCTTTGGCAATTGTACTAATAGTGGCCAGCCTGGGTCAATCAGGCAAGTTTGGGGTGCAAGCACAGCAGGTACTGGGTAAATTATACTTCAGCAAAGGTTTTGCCATCCTTTGCGGCTTTCTTTTGCTTAACATATTCCTTTGTACTGTAAAGCAGGTTAGAAAAGCCCGCACTTTGGAGCAAAGCGATATTACTGCCGGTAATTCGCTTAAGATGACGTTAATAAAACGGGGGCGCATTGACGCCCTTGTTTTATCTAAGCTGGCAGTCCCCGGTTGGAATAGGCGGGTGCTTGCCGACGATACACTGCTTTTGCGAAAAAACCGGTTTGGGTATTGGGGTTCGGTCATTTTTCATACCGGTTTAATGTTAATTATGCTGGGAGCATTTTACGATACTTTTTTGGGGTTTCAAGGCAGTTTCGGCCTAATGAAGGGCCAGTTCTTCAACGATACACCGGCTGAATACACGGATACCCGCAAAGGCTGGTTTAATCGGGAAAAAGGCAATGAATTCCGCGTGTTTCTCCATGACATCCGAGAGGAGTATATCAGGCAGGGTGTCAAGGCATACGGGGATTTTACGCTTATGGTTGACGGGGTCGCGGTAAAGCGCGGGCTGGTTTCGAGTTCCAAACCGGTGACTTATAAAGGACTTACTTTTTATAAAGAAACCTTCGGTTATTTTACAGGAATAAGTATCAGTTCCCCGGCTCAAAAAAAGTCTGCTCACTACCGAATTGGCCTTGGTACCCATATCTATCCCAGCGCTGAAACCTATACCAGGACATATGATTTTCCCGGTGAGCCTTATCGCATATATTTTAATTTTTTGCCGGATTATAACGGGAATAAAAGCAAACCCGGGACATTATCATATAAACGGAAAAACCCCTATCTTGAGTTGCATGTCTATGAGAAGAGCACTAAGCGAGTTCTTTTCAAGGGTCTGATCCGGCTGGGGCAAAAGGTGGTTTTGAAAGATGGGAGTGAATTACGCTTTCACGAAAACATACCATATTTTGCTTTCAACGTTCGCAAAGGATACGGTTACATCCCGGTGTATGCAGGTTTTCTGGTTGCCACCCTGGGTATGACGCTGTTTTATTGGTTAACGCCAAAAAAAATAGTGATCAAAGTTGAAATGGATGCTGAGGCGTCATATCTTGTCGTTTACAGCTATAGCCATCGCTTTCGGGAGAGTTTTAAAGAGGAAATGGAAGGAATTGTGCATTATATTCAGAAATTCATAGAGGAGGAACCGGCGCGTGATTTTAGTTGACCTGACACTTCATTGGATTGCGATCGCTTTCTATGTAATCAGCAGTATCCTTTATGTTTACAGCTTCAGTTTTAAAAAGGACTGCCTTAAGTTGGCCACATTAATCACCCTGACCGGCTTTACCGCCCATACAGCGGCGCTGGGGATACGCTGGGTGGACTCGGGGCACTTGCCATATATCGGCAGATATGAGGTGGCGTCTTCCCTGGTTTGGACAGGTATGCTTTTTTATCTATTTTTCCAGTGGAAAAAACCCGGTTTGCGCTATATCGGATTTTTATTCCTGCCTTTTAGTCTAATCATCCTAGGGCTGGGGATAATGTCTGACCCCCAGCATAAGCAGGTGCCGGGCAGTTTCGATACTTTTTGGCTGCTGGTACATGTGATGTTTGCCAAACTTGCCTATGGCTCCTGTTTGCTGGGAACAGCCTTAGGATTTCTGCACGTCACTAAAAAGAAAAAGATTCAGTGGCCTGGTTTAACAGCGATTTTGGATAAATTGCCCTCCACAGAAGTGGCCGACGAATACAGCCACAGGTTTATCGGTTTCGGTTTTATCATGATTGGCGTCATGATTGCGTCAGGCTCCATCTGGGCTAATAATGCCTGGGGGAGCTATTGGAGTTGGGACCCGGTTGAAGTTTGGTCGCTGATTTCCTGGGTCATTTACGGTTTCTATCTGCATTTGCGGCGCATACACGGGTGGCGGGGGGTAAGGGCAGCCTGGTTTTCACTGATTGCTTTTTTAGTACTTCTGTTTACCCTGCTTGGTATTGGTTTGCTTTATGTCAGCCAGCATGCGCCCTATCTTTCATAAATATGACTGGAGGAATACAGGTGAAGCTATTTAAAATTTTTATTTTGTTATTGGCTGCCGTGATATTATCCGGTTGTATCCCGGGCGAGGACAAGGCGATCATGCAGGCGGTGCGCAACTATAACAACAGTTTGCCTTTAGCACTTGAAAGTCAGGATAATAAAGTGCTTGAGCATGTCGCCACAGAAAAAGAGATGGGCCGGGTGATGATTTTTATTAGTCAAATGAAAAAAGAAAAGAAGATTGTCCAGTCATCTTTGCAGTACCTTGAATTTGGTCGGGTCAAGCTCAAAAAACAGAACATTGCCAAAGCGGATCCGAAGTATAATAAAGCCGGCAGCATATCGGATAAAAAGGTGCTGCCCCAGGCCACGATGAAGACTATTGAAACCTGGTCCTTCAGCTACCTGGATATGAATACACGCAAACCGGTTAACCGACAACAAAAAGTAAAGTACGCTGCCACCTACCAATTGGTCAAAAAAGATGGCAAGTGGCTGGTAGACGAGCTTGAGTTTAAAGAATCATTGGTTAAATAACGACAGTGCGGGGGGAGAAATGCTATGCTTCGCAAGCAGACCAAATCAATTAGAACAGTTGTTGTTTTAGCTTTGGCATTAGCCCTGGCTTTGGTTCAGTTGCCTGAGGTTAAGCCGGCTCTGGCAGCAGCGCCTGCGGCGCCAGCGGGCATGACCATTTCCTCTGCCAGTCTGGATTGGGATTCTGCGGTCAAAACTTTAACTGTTAACGGATCCGGTTTTACGTCCAATGGAGCGGATAATGTGGATGTAACCAGGATTATAATATCGGACAACGCCGCCGGTCTCATTAATGTGGTTTTAACCACCGGTTCCATGGCCGTAATAAATAGTGACGGCACGCAAATTACTTTTAATTTAAGCCTGGCGGACCGACAATCCTTAAAGACAGCGGACGGCGCCGGGGTAACTCTGACGGCGGAAACCGGCTGGCTCAGGAGCGGGGCAACCCCGTCCACCGACCCGGCTATCATTGATGTGCCTGTAACCGTAATTAACGATTTTCCCGCCGGTCAGACTATCAACGGGGCTGTTTACAATTTTGGCAGCGGAGCGATAACGGTTACAATTGAACTATTTAGCGGCGGGTTGGCCACGGACGATATTATGCAAATCCCCATGTTTACTGTCATAGATGATGATTTTTTATTGGGTGGGCTATATTTAGATTACCGCTTGCAGGTTGGTGATGCTGTTTACAGTATTGTGGACTCGACAAAATTTACGTTAACCCTGACTAACCAGGGCAAGGCCAATTTAGCCGCTGCTTTGCCAAATTTAACAGACTTTAGTGCAGACGGTAGTGTTTCATTTAGAGCTGATTCCGGTTGGTATACTGACTGGACAGGTAAACCGGAGACCGGGCCAATTCAAACCAAGATAATGTCCGTGCTGCCCGATGTTGCCTTCACCGACTCCGACAACGACCGCCTTTACTACTACCGGAGCGCCGGGAGTGATACCATTGCCTTCAGATTAACGGGGCTTCCCGCCGCATTGACTGACCCTAAATTAGTTTTCGGCAATATCAGCCCGTTAGGCGATTTTACCGTTACCGGTGCAGTATATGACGGGTTTTTGGCTGCTGCCGGTGCAACAGGAGATACATACTTTTTTAGTACAAAGATAAAAAATAATCATAATAACAATTTACAGCCCATTGCTGTAAGGGTGCATGACGGGGACACGCAGGTCGAAGAACCGTTTTTACTGAACTATGCCGGCGGGTCTGCAGTTTATGTTAACCCGGCGGATACGGAAAAGCCGGCCTGGCCGGCCGGCTCCGCTGTTATGGCTTCCGGGGTCGGAGAGACCGGCCTGACCCTGAACTGGACGTCGGCAGCGGATAATGTAGAGGTAGTAAGCTACCGGGTTTATAAAAACGGTATCCGGTTAACTGAAGTGGGCCATGTGTTGACCGCGAATGCAACCGGCCTTACGCCGGATACCGGATATACCTTTAAAATTGAAGCCGGAGACGGGGCAGGCAATTGGTCTGATACAGGGCCCGGCATCACTGTACGGACAGTTGCGCTAAGGGATACCGCCGCGCCGGTTTGGCCGGCCGGGAGTGCATTAACGGCATCCAACATAGCCGAGACAAGCGTGCAACTAAGCTGGTCGGCAGCCGCCGATGACCGGGGGGTTGTTGCCTACCATGTTTACCGAGGCGGCAGTCTTGTAACCACTGTGGGAGGTTCAATATATTCTTACCGGGATGCCGGGCTTGCGCCGGGTACGACATATACTTTTAAAATTGAAGCAGCTGACACCGCAGGTAACCTGAGTAATAACGGTCCGGGCTTTAATGTTAAAACGGCCATTGCCGGCAGAGGTAGTAGTGGTGGGGATACAGGTCCGGCACCGTGGATATTGGTTACTAAGATAGTGTCACCGGCCGAAAGAAGTACTGTTTCCACACCTTCAGGGAGCGTTATCCTGGAGCTGCCTGCGGGGGTTATGATCGCAACAACACCTGTCACAGTAATTATTTCCGAAGTCCCGGCGGCAGCAGTAAAGGCTATTGAGGCAAAATCGCCAAGTTCTGCCAAGCTGACATCAGTAAGCCCAGTCTTTAAGTTAACCGCTGCTACAGGGACGGGTTCCAATAGCGTGCCTATCCATAATTTTCTCCGACCGGTAACAATCAAAATTTCATACGCCGGTTTGGATTTACAGGGTACTGACCCGCGCAAGCTAGGCATTTTCAGATTAGATGAAACAGCCGGGGTTTGGGAATATGTCGGCGGTAAAGTAGATACAGATGGAAAATATGTAATTGCTTTGCGGGAATCTTTTAGTAAATATGCAGTTATGGTTTACAACAAAACCTTTTCAGATATTTCAGGCCATTGGGCGCAGCAGGATATTGAATTTTTGGTGGCCAAGACAATTATTAACGGTTATGACATGGGTAATTTCGCGCCGGACAAGGGAGTGACCAGAGCTCAATATACGGTAATGCTGGCGAAAGCTCTTGCGTTGCCGCAGGACAAGTCGTTTCCGGTTATTTTTAAAGATGTCCCTCAAGGTGCGTGGTATTACGGAGCTGTGGCTGCTTTAGTCAAGACCGGGATAATCTCAGGTTACAATGAGCATACCTTTGCGCCCGGCGCTGGTATTTCAAGGGAAGAAATTGCTGTTATGACAGTAAAGGCCATGGATTATAAAAAGCTGCTTGAAGCCAACCAAGCAGCCCGGCAGGATATCCCGAAAACCTTCGGTGATGCCGGCCGGATTGCCGGCTGGGCCAGGAGTAGTGTGGCTCTGGCGGCAGAAAACGGAATCATGATAGGACAGCCTGGAGGGGAGTTTGCCCCGACTCAGCGGGTAACGCGGGCACAAGCGGCTGTAATATTGAAAAGATTATTTGAGAAACTATAGGCGACAAATAGATAGTTGAGGATATCGGGTTTAAAGAAAAAGCGGCTAAGTAAATATGGAGGCAATAACATGCGCGACACATTAACTGTAATTAACAGTTTTATACATGATATGGCCACCGGGGTTTGGGTGGCGGTGCTTTTTATGATGTACATAGTTTCCGGCCGCGCTCATGAGTTGGCAGATATCCCCCGGGGGGCAGCTTTTATAGGTGGGATTATGGATAGTCTCTGGATATTGGCGGTAGCCAGTATGGTTGTAGTATTACTTACCGGCATTATCCGCGCTGTTACTTTTAAACGCTACGGCTGGACCGGCGATGTGGCCAGGAGCAGAAAACGCCTGCTGATGATAAAACACATTATTTTGGGTGTGATGGTTGCTTTGGGACTGTATTTACAGTTTATTTTAATGGCCCGGGTATAAGTATTTCTACCGCCTCGGCGGAAGAGGTTTCGGCTTGCGCCGATGATTTAGTACAAAAGTACATGCTATTTGGGACATGACCACGCCCCACGCCGGTGTTATAATGAGGCCAGACGATTGTGCCCATTTTAACAAAGGGTGGGGCGTTAATATGTATAAATGGCCCAAATATGTAAAAATCGCGGTTCTTTTACTGGGCTTCGGGGTACTTTGGGTGGCTTGGTGGATGGTTATGCCTGCAGTCCGGGGCGATGAAGCCGGTTATTGCATCAGATGCCATGCCATGCGTCCGCAGGTTATGACCTGGGAGGTTTCCAATCACGCCCGGTTTCAATGTCAGGTCTGTCACCGGGAACCGGGCTGGGACAGCCTTATTAAATACCGGGGCCGCCTGGTAAAGGAAATATTATTATACCGGGTTGACAGCCAGCCGGAGTATCTGAAACTAAAAAAACCGGTGCCGGACAGCGCGTGTAAAGAGTGCCATGAAATGAATAACCGGCGTGTATCAGCTACCTCGGACACGGTAATTCCCCATGCTAAACATGACCAGCAAGGGGTGGCCTGTGTAACCTGTCATGCCGGGGTGGCGCATGGCCGGATTGTTGAGCGTGGCGTGACGCAAAAGATAAAACCGGCTGATTGGACGACGGCTACGGCTGTTAAAGAGATGGATTTCCAACACACTACGCCACGGATGGCTGTTTGTCTTAACTGTCACGGGGAACGGCAGATTTCCACAACCTGTTCGTTATGTCATACCAATTACCCTATTCCGGCCTCACACAAACCGGCGGCCTGGAAAAGCGGGCACGGGCTGTCAGCGCGTAACGATTTTAAACCCTGTAACCTTTGCCATGCATATACCCTGAAGCGACCGGTAGACTTGCTGGCCACCACTTTGCCGGGATATATCAGAGATAACAGTTTTTGTGCCAACTGCCACCTGCAAAAACCGGTAAGCCATGAACCGGCAAATTTCCGGGCAATTCACGGTCAGGCGGCTAAAGTGAAAACAACCCAAAATTGTTTTGTCTGCCATGACCTTAATCCGCCTAAAACCGCTTCGGCCGCTAAGCGAGGGTTTAAGAATAAAATTTACTGTAATAATTGTCACTGGTTCAAAGTTTAGGCGGTTTTTTCCAGCTATAACCGGGTTCATTTCGGGAGACTGCTATATAGAGGACTACTTTCTAAGGAGTGAACCGGTAATGATGAAACAGAATAATCAAAAAAAATTATCAGTAAAGACGGCACCGGGTATGATGCCCACGCCACCTGAGATGCTGCCCACGCCGCCGATGATGATGCCGGCGCCACCGATGATGATACCCACGCCGCCGGGGCTGCCCACGCCGCCGATGATGATGCCAGCGCCACCGATGATGATACCCATGCCGCCGGGGCTGCCCACGCCGCCAGGGATGATACCGGTACCGCCGATGATGATGCCTAATCCGCCGATGATATTTATACCGGTGCCGGTAATGGTTATGCAATCCACAAAATAAACGGGGAGTCAATGCGACTCCCCGTTTATTTTGTTTGCCTTTCTGCCAGGGGCTCCACCAGCGAATGATCGGCGGCGTTAGCCAAACCATCCATGGCCAGGCCGATGGAATAGCCCAATGATTCTCCGTAAGATCGGCCCATTTCAGTCCAAACCTTGGAACGAATACCGGGTTCTGTAACATTTTGCTGGAGTGGATTAACGACCATACTTTCTAATGCTTGCAGTCCAAGTTGAGCATTTAGTCCTATAAATCTGCCGATGAGACTACCGGTAGTTGCGCCCATCTGTTCCCAAAGACCGACCAAGTCGTTGGGTGGTTGTTGAGACTGCTCGGGTTGTTGTGGTTGTTGTGAATCCATATGTCACCTCGCGGTATTTAATCTGATGTCATTCCTTTGATAATAGCTTGAACCTTTTTTGTTTTTTTATGCTTGGAAGAAGAAAAGGATGACTTGATTGACCTGCGAAGCTGCCTGGAAAAAATGTAAATGTAAAAAAGTTTTATGAAAAGGAGGATTTTTTACAAAATATGGCGTAATAACTACTTACAGTTCTTAGAACAGTCGGTGGTAATTATGGGTAAGTATTTGGAATTTGGAGCGGCTTGGGCCCGGAATCAAAATTCATATTTAGCTGGTTTGGAAGCAGCTCGGCAGGCTATGGACCAAATTTCCCTTTATAAAGGTAATTTGGCCATGGTTTTTTCGTCTGTCAAATATGACCTGCCACAGGTAATTGCCGGTGTGGCAGAGGTTACGGGCGACATGCCGCTGGTAGGTTGTTCTTCTGCCGGTGAGTTTTGCAACGGGCTGCAACATGAGTCTGTGACGGTGGCAGTGCTGGCATCCCCTTATGTCTCGGTTAAAGTAGGGGTGGGGCGGCGCGTTGACCTTGATTATTCAAGAGCGGTGCTGGAAGCCGTTGCTCAGGCCGGTGCTCAGAACCTTTTTGATCCAAAGCCGCGGGAGACTAAAAGCCGTGAACTTGATGTGGACTTTGCCAAAAAAGTTTTTGCGCTGACTTTTTTGCCGGGTGCGACTAAAACCACCCACTCCTTTAATTATGACGTGATAGAGTTTCTGCGCAAAAATGTTTTAAACCCGCTGCCGATTGTTGGTGCCTGTGCCGCTGATGATTGCAAATGGCAGGAGACATACCAGTTTTGTAATGGCCAGGTATATACCAACGCATTCGTGGCGGCCTTTGTGGAAACGCATCTTAAATTTGGCATTGCCACCACCCATGATTATGAACCCTCGGGTAAACAGGCATTAATCACAGCAGTAGACGGTTATGTAATCAGGGAATTGTACCACCGGTCGGCAGCCGAGCATTTTGCGGAAATGATCGGAGTGTCTCTACATAAGCTTAAAGTTGAGCCGCAAAAATACTTTTTGGAAAACCCGTTTGGCATCAGGGATGCCTTTGGCAACTACTTTCTCCTGATTGGCACGGATATCACTCCGGATGGCGGTATTAAATGCCTGCGTAAGCCATTCCCGCATTCTAACCTGTACATCATGGAAACAAAACAGGAGAAACTCTATACCTCTGCTGCCGATAGCTTAGCCAGGGCGCTGCAGCGTGAAAAGATTACCAGGCCGGCTGCTTTTTTGCTTTTTTCTTCAGTGCATCGGATTAAAATTCTTGGGGAGCAAATTACGCCTGTTCTGGAGAATATTCATAAGTTGTTGAAAAACTCTGATATGGTGGGTTGTTCTTCATATGGAGAACAGGGTGTCAGCAATGAGGGGGTATCTGTTCATTTTAACCTGGCGGTAACCAGTTTGGTTATAGGTGATGAGTTCAATGAATCCTCCGCCACCGCTTTTAAAAATAAAGAATTATATGAAGAGCTTTGTGCCACAGCGATAAAGAATCAGGAATTATACAATGAGTTGGAAGCTGTCCATAAGCTGGGTAACCTGCTTAATTCTTCTCTGAAGCTGGACTTCATCATTCCCAAAGCTGTTCAAATGTTAGGTGAGATGCTGCGGGCGGACGGCTGCGGACTATTTCTTTACGACGAAATGACAGATGAGTTTTATGTAAGCGGCTTATACGGTCATCAGATATTTCCGCGGGAAATAAAGATTGAAAACACCTTGCCCTTTCATACGATTAGAGAAGGTCGCAACCTACTGATTAATAATACCCGGAATAATCCGTATATATCAAAGGATCTGAACAAAATTACCCGGGCCAAGTCCCTAATGTCAGTACCGATTATTATTAAAGGAAAAAAAATCGGCGTAATTTCTGTGTACAGTAAAATCAAAAACTTTTATAACGAAAAAGACCTGGATTTTCTGGATACCCTGGGCAATCAAATTGGTATTTCCGTGATGAATGCCGACCTTTTTGAGCGGACTGAGCTTTTAGCCTGTACCGACGGGCTAACCGGAGTTTATGACCACAATTATTTCTTGAAAGCCCTAGATAGATATATGGATAAAGCCCGGAAGAGGAATCAAAATATTTCTCTGGTGATGATTGACCTTGATGATTTTAAATTCTATAATGATAAATTTGGGCATGTGCTAGGTGACGAAATTTTAAAGACTACCGCCAACATACTTATCGATAGTGTCCGCAATGATGATATCATCTGCCGTTACGGTGGTGATGAATTTGCAATCATACTTAATGGTGCAAACAAGGAACGGGCTTTTCGCATTGCCGAAAGAATCCGCAAAAAAATAGCCCAAACGACTTTTCGGGACCCGGAGAGCAAGCACAGTTTCAGTATTACGGCTTCCATCGGCATTTCTACTTATCCGGATGATGCAATGGGCGGCAAGCAGCTAATGGATAAAGCCGATAAAGCAATGTACCGGATTAAAAGAAATGTAAAAAATAAAACAGAGCATTATCTTTCGGAATTCGCCGACCTGGAAAAGGAATTTACGGCATCTGAAAAAGCTTTTTTTGATACCATTAAGCTGCTAATCAACCTGCTGGATGCGAGAGACCGTTATACATGGGAACACTGCCGTCAGGTAGCCAAATATGCCGTGGACATTGCCGAAGAAATGGGTTTATCGGAAAAAGAGCGGGAATACATCAGATTGACCGGCTATTTGCATGATATCGGCAAGATTCATGTGCAACCTGATGTGCTGAATAAGCCTAATAAGTTGAATGATGAAGAAATGGCGGTAATCCGGCTGCATCCTATTGTCGGGGCAAATTTACTGGCACCCATCCGTGGTTTTAAAAAGATTATCCCGATGATTTACCACCATCATGAGTGGTACAACGGTGGGGGTTATCCGGATGGTTTGGTCGGGGAAAAGATTCCCCTGGCAGCACGGGTGCTGGCGGTAGCCGATGGTTTTGATGCCATGACCTCCAACCGGCCTTATCGGAAGGCTCAGTTAGCGGAGTGGGCGGTTGAAGAAATAAAAAAACAGCGGGGCATTCAATATGACCCCGCCGTAGTTGATGCTTTTGTAAAAATATGGAATGAACGTTCTGGGGAAGCGGCCGGAAACAAAAAAGACCGGTCGGCGGCTAAAAAGTCCGGTCGTCGGTAGGCAGACAGGTAAACACCGGTGCTGTAAGACTCGTCAGTGAAAGCAGGGGATTGCCTTTTATTCCGATTAGATACGGTTTTTTGCCTTGCTCAACAGTCCCCATGAAATCGTCAGTACCGATGATAATGGCCGCATTTTGGGTAGCCGCCCGGAGAATTGCCACCTGATTAAGACCTGCGGCCTGAAAGAAACTTAATTCATCAATATATGAGGCAGCATGCGGCACCATATTTGCCCCGGCATCAGTGCCGATACCCAGCAATACTCCGGCCGCTGCAGCTTTTGCCAGCTGCTGCAGCTGTAACTCAACAGTATGCTTGATAACTTCCGGGTCGGCTCCGGGATAGGGAACATGGTTGTTTTTTAACAAGTTGCCTAGGGGCGCAACCGTGGGCACCCAGGCCGTACCCTGCTCTGCCATGCGGGCAAGACAGCGGTCAGACATGAAATACCCGTGCTCCACCGAATCCACCCCGGCGGCAATCGCCAATTCCACAGCGGTTTGGGAGCTAGCATGGGCCATTATTTTCAGGCCGTGATTATGCCCGGTGTGCA
>CAZWUW010000011.1:0-46076 GCA_964636895.1 uncultured Eubacteriales bacterium | reverse complement strand
TTATGAAGAATAACAACCCCTGCGGGGTAGCCAGTGCGGGGAGATTGGTGTATGCTTATCAACAGGCATTTGATGCTGACCCGGTTTCAGCTTTTGGCGGCATCGTGGCCACTAATCGGCCGGTTGATAAGGACACGGCGGAAGAAATGACCAAGACCTTCCTGGAGGTTGTGATAGCCCCTGATTTTACAGCCGAGGCCCTGGAGGTATTCCGCTCCAAAGAAAACTTCCGGGTGCTAAAGACCGACGGTATGCCGCAGGGAGCGTCAGAGGGCTGGGATATGAAGGCTGTCAGCGGTGGTCTGCTGGTGCAGGAAATTGATAAAGGCCAGATAATTAATGAGGATTTGAAAGTGGTTTCCAAGAAGAAGCCAACCAAAGAGGAACTGGCAGAGCTCCTCTTTGCCTGGAAAGTAGTAAAGCATGTGAAGTCCAATGCCATTGTGGTGACCAAGGATAAATGCACTCTGGGTGTAGGTGCCGGTCAGATGAACCGGGTAAATTCGGCCCGCATCGCCATTAATCAGGCTGGCAACAAAGTAAAGGGGGCGGTGTTGGCGTCTGATGCCTTTTTCCCCTTCCGTGATACTGTTGATGAGGCGGCTAAAGCGGGTATTACCGCCATTATCCAGACCGGTGGCTCTTTAAGGGATGAAGAATCTATCCAGGCGGCGGATGAGCATGGCCTGGTGATGATACTGACCGGCTTAAGACATTTTAAGCACTAGCAAGCAGAGAGAAACGGAGGGCACAGATAAAAATGAAAGTTTTAGTTGTCGGCGGCGGTGGCCGTGAACATGCCATGGTCTGGAAGCTGAAACAGAGTCCGCGGGTGAGTCGGGTTTATTGTGCACCCGGCAATGCGGGTATTGCCCAGGATGCCGAATGTGTTAATATCAGCGCCGAGGATATTCCGGCTTTGCTGGCATTTGCCCAAAAAGAGGGTATTGACTTAACCGTCGTAGGGCCTGAAGCGCCGCTGACGCTTGGTATTGTTGACAGCTTCCGGGCAGCCGGGTTGCGCGTCTTTGGGGCGGCTAAGAATGCAGCGGCTATAGAGGGCAGTAAATCCCTGGCCAAAGAAATCATGTTAAAATATAACATTCCTACAGCCAGGTATGCTGAGTTTACCTCTGCGGAGCCGGCAATTGAGTATATCCGGGCCTTTGGAGCGCCTATAGTGGTTAAAGCCGACGGTCTGGCCGCCGGGAAAGGTGTTATTGTGGCTATGGATGAGCAAACGGCGGTTGATGCGGTCAGGATGATTATGGAGGACCGGGTATTCGGGGATGCGGGTGATAAAATCATAATTGAAGAGTATCTTGAGGGGGAAGAGGTCAGTATTCTGGCTTTTACCGATGGCCAAGCCGTTATTCCCATGGTCTCTTCCCAGGACCATAAACGGGTTTTTGATCATGATGAAGGCCTGAATACCGGTGGCATGGGCGCTTACTCACCGGCACCGGTTTATACGGATACCCTGCATGAAGAAGTCGTAAAAACTATCCTTATTCCCTCTGTGGCGGGGATGGCTGCTGAGGGCCGTACTTATGAGGGTGTGTTATACGCCGGGCTAATGCTTACCAAGGACGGGCCCAAGGTGCTGGAATACAATGCCCGTTTCGGCGATCCGGAAACCCAGGCCGTGCTGGTCAGGCTGGAAACAGATTTAGTGGATATTATTGAGGCGATTATTGACCGGCGGCTGGCCGGCATGGATATCAGGTGGCGGCCGGAGGCAGCTGTATGTGTGGTCATGGCCTCCGGCGGTTATCCGGGGGATTATGAAAAAGGCAAGGTTATCACCGGCCTTACTGCAGCAGAGGAACAGGATGCCGTGGTATTTCACGCCGGTACCGCCGAGGCGGACGGACAAATCGTTACCGCCGGCGGGCGGGTACTGGGAGTTACCGCCTTGGGTCAGACGATTCCGGATGCTATCGCCAACGTGTATAAAGCAGTAGATAAGATTCGGTTTGCAGATGTGCACTACCGGAAAGATATTGGCCGAAAAGCGCTGAAGCATTTGTAAAGCTCTTATTTTGACGACAGGGATGTCGAAATATGTCGTAAAACAACGATAATTGGCGAAATTTTATGAACGATATTACTGGTAAAACAAGGTAGTTTATGGTATAAATATAAATATAACTAGAGCTTTTTTATAATAGTTTAATAGCTCGTTATAATAATTTAATAATCTCGTTTAGGGCAAACCCGTTGAAAAGCGGGGGCGCAAAACTATGGGTCTAAGGTGTTTTACACTATGATTGCCAGGTTGCCGGGATGCGGATTATAAAACCGTGCCAGCACGCCTGGGCGCGGTTTTTTGTTTTGGGATAGGCAGCGGGGAAATTCGGGGGTGGGGCATTTGAACACCGGCGCACTCAAACCGGTTATCGGTGATTTGGAACAGTTGATAAGACTTACCGAAGAAAAATATGCATATATTTATGATTGTTTACCTGGCATTGAGCAGGATGTGAAATTAAGTATTGAGGAAGTGGAAATCCTCCTGCGGCATCTGCTTTTTAACCGGCAGGCGGCAGATAATACCGGTCAGTCCGTAACTGTGGATACCTTGGTAAGGATTCTGGGTGAGTTTCAGAAAGTTACCGACACTTTTCTTGATCAGGAGCTGGTTACTGTTTTACTGCGGACTTTTCTGGACAAGTCGGGGGATGACCGGCAGAGTTTTTATGAATTGATCAGAGTGGCCCGGGAAGTGGAAGAGACTTTATCGGTGCTGCGCGACATAGCATTGAATTCAATGATTTTTTCTATCCGTATCGGTGAAGAAGGGGCCGGTTTTCAAATTCTTTCCGATCGGATTAATCACCTTTCTATGGGCCTGGGCAATCAATTCCGTACTATGAAGGATACTATCAACCGCCTGAACACCTGGAATGAAGATTTTCAAAAGAAACTGGTGGACTTCATTGATTATGAGGAAGATCTGAAAAGCAAATACCAGAACCGGTTTCAGGCCGAGTTAAAGAGGATTACGGATACGTTAAAGCTTGTTTGCCATAACCTTGAAAATAACCTGGATAATACTAAAACGGCTTTTGCCGATGTGGCCAGGATTATGGTATTGATTCAAAATCAGGATATTATTAGGCAAAACGTTGAGAACCTGATTAAATGCCTGGGAATAGTGCTTGAAAGGCAAAATTCCCCGGAGCAAAGCGTCATTGAGAATAGCCTTGACTATGTGGTTTTTGCAAACCGGGTCCTGGAATTGGCCAAGACCCTGATGGCTAATATTGAAACCTCACTCAATGAATCAATTTTGAGCTTGGGTACGCTGCTGGCCGGTATGCACGATACGGTTTCCGACCTGGAAACAGATGCTTATTATCTGGGCAGGCTCTTTGCCGGGGAACAAAATGACCCGGCTGCCGGTTATGTACTGGGAGAAATTTTTGCCACTGTACAGGGACAAGTCGCCGAACTGCTTGATATTAAGCATCATATAGACAATAAAAGCAGTTTGTTGTCTGAGGGCAGACAAACATTTATAGAACTTATGGAAATGGTGGAAAACGATTTTGATGTTATTAACAAAGAGGCCAGAAGCTTAAAAAAAATGAAGGTATTAATAAAAATAGAACTGGCGCACATTGATACAAAAAATGATTTTGCTCTGGACAGTATTATCAGTGCTGTGGATCAGGTAATAGATACTATTAAAGACAACCAGCAAGTTTTTATAAAATTGCAAAGGTTTTTCCTTAAAAACATAAACGAGTTTAATATAGCTTTATCCCATACCCAGCATAAATTGGCATTGTCGGCAGGTACTTTGGCGGGGTCACAAACCAAGCTGGAAACCATAAGCCGGCTGGCCCGCGGAGCGGTGCTGGCGTCCGGCCGGGAAATGCAGGAGGTTTTTGGGCAATTAAAAGAGCCTTGGCGGCACCTTGCTGATACTGATGCCATCAGCAGCCTGATTGAAGGGATTAAAACTAAACTGGAGCAAAACCATGACCAACTACAGCGAATGCAAGCTCAGTTATTCCGGCAGCAAGGGATTACCCACTGGGAAGAAAAAGCGGAAGATTTAAAGGTCCTTATGGAGCAATTCACCTGTTTTGTGGAAAGAAAAGCGATGACCGCTGTCACCGGCAGTGCGGTGCAGGATATTGGCAGTGACGGCGGGGAGATAACGTTGTTTTAACTATGCAAACAGCAGTAATATAACGGAGGTGATAAATGTGGATGTTAAGTGTGCCAAGAGCATTGTAAAGATTGAACGGAATCTGAATATAGAGAATTCCCGCAAGCTAAAGAAGGAATTGGTGGAGATGTTGCACCAGGGGGTCCGACAGGTGGAATTGGATTTTTCCCTTACGGAGACGGTGGATAGTTCGGGCTTAGGTAAATTACTGCTGTTTAATGAGAAATTTAAAGCCGCCGGTGGCAGCTTTAAAGTTATAAATGTAATTAATAAGGGTGTGGCAGAGATGTTTCAGCTAATTAATCTGGCAAAATTTTTGCACATCAATTATAAAAATTAGGGGGGGGAGTTGGCGATGGAAGGCATGGCAACGGAGTTAGCTTTACCGGTGCATTTAACGGTAGACCGGGTGGAAGAAGCAAAAGGGCTGATGCTGCAGTGGCTGCTTACAGCGGAAAAGCAAATTAAGTGCTCCGGCAAGGATGTGACGGTGATGGACGCAGCCGGTCTGCAGTTGCTGCTGGCGCTTTATAAAACGGCGGTGAGAGACGGGAAAAGTTTTGTGATTGTTAACCCCAGCGCGGCCTTGCAGGAAGTCCTTAATTATTCCGGCGCGGATAAAATCTTGGTCACAGAGGAGGCTGGTTAAAATATGGGTTGTGTAATGGTAGTCGATGATTCCAGAACGGTACGCATGTCTATGGAATACTTGTTAAAAAACAACGGTTACGAGGTTTTTACCGCTGACGACGGGTTAGACGGCCTGAAAAAACTGAATGACCGGACTGCCAGCGGCAAGAAGCCTGATTTAATTATTACGGATGTAAATATGCCTAATATGGGTGGATTGGAATTTATCACCAAGGCAAAAGAAAATATTACTACAAAATTTATTCCTATTTTAATTCTTACTACCGAGTCTCAGGATGCTCTGAAAATGGAGGGGAAGAAGGCCGGTGCAGCCGGGTGGATTGTTAAGCCTTACCAGCCTGAGCAATTAATTGGGGTAGTGCAGCGGTTTGTTAAATAGGAGGTGAGGCTGTGGAAGAGTTAGTCGGGGTTTTTCTGGAAGAGAGCAGGGAAATTTTACAGCACCTGGAGGATGATTTGCTGGAGATGGAAAAAAACCCTGGTGACACGGAGATTATTAAGCGTGTTTTCCGGGCGGCCCATACCATTAAAGGCAGCGCCGGTCTGATTGGGTTGGATACTGTCAGTACACTGGCGCACCGTTTGGAAGATGTTTTAGATCAGGTGCGAGCTACAGCTGAACCGATGTCCAAAGAGTGTTTTGATACCGTGTTCAGGAGCATGGATATGTTAAACCGGATGGTGGAAATGACTGCCGCCGGCGAGGAAATTGCTGATGACATGGCTGCTGAGCTGAAGGAACAATTAGCTTTTTTTATTGTTGCGGAAAACCGGGAAAAACCTGCGATTAGTAAGTCTGACTGCGGAAAAGATACATTTGCGGCACCCAATAAGTCGGTATTTAAAATTTCTTTGCTTTTTAAAACTGACTTTTTGGAGAGCGGGCATGACCCGCTGCGTTTTCTTAAAGACCTGCATGAAAAAGGGGAGCTGTTGGAGGTTAATCTTAATTTTTCCAAGCTGCCGCAAATAGATGAACTGGAACCGTATAACATGTACCTGACCTGGTTAATTGTGTTGGAGACCGCATGCACTTTGTTGGAAATCCAGGATATTTTTGTGTTTATCCTGGATGACAATGATATAAAAATTACGGATATAACCAATAAACAAAATGCCTTCGAAATAGCACAGAAGCTGACCGGGGAATTACTGGTGGATGACGGTATGATTGATGAGAAGTTATTAAAGGAATCTTTGCAGAAGCAGAAACGAATTGGGGAAATCCTGGTAGAAGAGGCCAAAGTAGGTTCTAAACAAGTTGATGCTGTGATTGTCAAACAAAAAAATGCCCGGGAAGAGGAACAGGTTACCACCATCAGGGTTGATACCAGGCGCCTGGAGAATGTATTGAATTTTGTCGCCGAACTGGTAATCAGTCAGTCCCGGGTAAAGGAATTGGTTAGTAAACAGAGTCAGGTAGATGTTGAAGTGTTTAATGTTTTTCAGGAAGTTGACAAGATTATCCGCCGGCTGCAGGAAGAGGTTATGAAAACCAGCATGATCCCGGTAGGCAGCACTTTTACCAGATTTCAGCGCATGGTTAGGGACACGGCAGCCGAAAAGGGTAAAGAAATCCGGCTGGAACTCAGCGGACAGGAAACCGAGCTGGATAAACGGGTGATTGAACAGATTACCGACCCTTTAAAACATATGATCCGGAATTCGATTGACCATGGTATTGAAATGCCGGAAGAGCGGGTGGCTTTGGGTAAACCGCGAACCGGCACCATTTGGTTGAACGCCTATCACCAGGAAGGCAGTATTACTATTGAAGTAAGTGACGATGGTAAAGGCTTGGACGGTAAAAAAATCTTCAACAAGGCTGTTGAGAAAGGTCTGATTGATGAGCACCAAAAATTAACGCTGCCCGAGATGCAGAAATTGATTATGCTGCCGGGTTTTTCCACGGCTGAAGAAATCTCTAATATTTCCGGCCGGGGTGTCGGTTTAGATGTGGTAGCGACCAATATTCAGTCATTACGGGGTTCCATTGATGTCGAATCACAAAAAAACCGGGGCACCAGGTTTTTTATTAAATTACCTTTGACCCTGGCAATTATTGACGGCATGATGGTGACCGTGGGTGATGAAAAGTTTATTATTCCACTTACCTCTATTGTGGAATTTATTAAAGCCACTCCAAAGGATATAAAGACGGTTGAAGGCGCCGGCATAGTCGTCCGGATGCGGGATGAGTATATCCCGGTGGCACCACTGTACCGTCTGCTGGGTATTCCGGCTTATGAAGAACTGCCAACTGAAGGGCTGCTGGTAATTATCAAGGATGCTAAGAAGAAAATGGCTTTGCTGGTGGACGATATTCTTGGTCAGGAGCAAGTAGTTACCAAAAGCCTGAAAGAGAATTACCGGCAGGTGGATGGCGTGGCCGGAGCAACGATTCTGGGTGATGGGAGGGTTGCGGTAATTTTGGATGTGCCCACTTTGATTAAAATGGCCGGAAGATAGAAAGGAAGTGACTATTTATGAAAGTGTCTTTAAAAATCAAATTAATTGGCAGCTTCTTAATAGTACTGATATTTATGGGTGTTGTTGCATATATGGGCCTTAATTTAGGGGCAAAAATGGCCGAGGATGTTGACCAGTTAGGTAAAGGCGGGTTGATAACAGCTGAATTGAACGGTGATTTGACAACATTATTATCTGATTACCGGCGGTATCAGGTACAGGTTATTTTTAGTGGTTTGACCGGAGACCGGGCCGCAATGAATAATCATATAAAGAAATTAGATGAGTTAAAGGTGTCAAAAGATAAGACAAACGTCAGATTAGGCAAACTGATGAACTCGGCGGAGAGCAAAAAACTGTATGAAGAATTTACCGGGGACCTAAAACTGTATTTTGCTGAAGATGATGAACTTAGAAAATTAGCCTTGGCCGGCAAGTTTAATGAGGCTTTAAAACTATTAAACGGAGCTGCCGAGACAGTTTTTTACGATACAAACCAGGATCTGCGGGTCTTGCGGGATTTTAACGAAAAGCAAGCTTATGCTGCGGTAACAAATTCTCAAAAGGATTATAAAGATACGCAAAACCTTACTATAATTATTATTGTTATAGCCCTCGTTTTAAGCTTATTAATAGGATTTTATATTTCCTTCAGCATTACCAGGCCTGTTAATCAGATGGTTGAAATGCTCAAAGACATGGCAGAAAGCGGGGGTGACCTGACTAAACGGATTGTAGTCAAGTCCAAAGATGAAATCGGCGAGTTGGCAGACCGGTTCAACGCTTTTCTGGACAAGCTGCATGAAATAATCAGCCAGGTAAAGCAATCTGCCGATATGGTAGCCATTTCGGCTAATGAAACCTCTTTGGGCAATCAGGACCTTTCACAGCGGACCGAGGAACAGGCCTCATCCTTACAGGAGATTTCATCCACCATTGAAGAAGTAACCGCGTCACTGCAGAAATCCAGCGATAATTCCAATGAGGCGGACAGTAATTCCAGGGCCACCCTGGATAAAGTGCGCCGGGGAGAGGCGGTAGTAAAGGAATTACATAAGGCCATGGAAGAAATCACCCAGGGCAGTCAGGAAATCGCCGAAATTATAGCCAAAGTCAATGATATTGCTTTTCAGACCAATCTATTGGCTTTAAACGCGGCTGTAGAGGCGGCCAGAGCCGGTGAGCAGGGCCGCGGTTTTGCCGTGGTGGCCGCCGAGGTGCGGAACCTGGCCGGCCGGACCGCCGAATCTGCCAAGGAAATTGAAGGGCTGATCAAGGAGAGTATCAGTAAAGTAGCGCGGGGAAATGAGCTGATGGTAGATACGGCCGGGGTGTTAAATGAAATTGTTGACAACACCCAGCAGACCACCAATGTGATTATGGAAATTGCTGCTTCCATGCGGGAGCAATCTACCGCCTCTGATGACATCCGCACCGCCGTGGAACAAATGAACCAGGTGACCCAACAAAATGCCTCCCTGGTGGAAGAGATCGCCGGCTCCAGTGAAGCTGTCAGCAATGAAGCGGAAGAGTTGTCCGCCCTGGTGGGCAAGTTTAAGCTCAAGGATGCCGCCGCCGGTTTAAACCGGGAAGCCAAAACCGCAAATAAAGTTAATAAAAATAGCTATATAGGTTTGCCCGGGAATTCCTTCAAACCCGCAAAAGTTAATAAGCCTTCTGAAAAGCAGCAAGCACAATTCGATGAAACTGATTTTGAAAAGTTTTAGGAGGGAAGGTAAATGGGTGATAATAATCAGTTTTCTGAGCGGGAAGACAATACTATGAATATTTTGAACCAGCAGCTAACCAGTTTTGGCACCGATAACCAATATGTATCATTTAATCTGGATGAAGAAGAGTATGGTATTGAAGTTCTGCTGGTTCAGGAAATTATCAGGTACCAGAAGCCTACCAAAGTGCCTAACGCGAACCGGATTATTCAGGGGGTCATAAATTTTCGGGGTAAAATAATTCCGCTTATTGATATGCGTGCCAAATTTGGTTTAATGACTAAGGAGTATGACAATTTTACGGTAATCATTGTTTTGGAAATCAAAGGGAAGACTATGGGGTTAATTGTGGACCGGGTTTATGATATTGTCAGTCTGCCGGCAAGCACTATTCAGGCAGCGGATGAAGATTTCATCCGTGATTTAAAGGCGGAATACTTAAAAGCGATGGGCAAAATTGACGACCGGCTGATTTTACTGCTGGAACCGGATAAAGTATTGTCTTTTGAAGAATTTAAACAAGTACAGCAAATTGGCAAGGCGGCCGGATAGAACTATGAAAAAAACATATCATGCCAAACTAAACTGTGTCACCTATGAGTTGATGGCCGGAGAGTATTTAGCTACACAGGAGCCGGATGTAGTGTTGACCACTCTGTTAGGTTCCTGTGTGGCAGTATGTTTAATTGATGACCTAAGCGGGGTCATAGGCATGAACCATTTTATGCTGCCCGGAAGATTTGCTCATCATCATTCCGCTCCTGTCAATGATGCCAAATACGGAACTTGTGCCATTGATCTGCTGGTTAAAGATATGGTTAAAGCCGGTGCCCGCAGGAATAATCTTAAAGCCAAGGTTTTTGGCGGTGGGCGGATAGTAGAACACTTTTCCATGGATATTGCCAGTTCTAACACGGATTTTACCAAAATTTATCTGGAAAATTTAGCCATACCGATCATTGCTGAAGATTTGGGTGGCAGTTGGGGACGCAAATTGTTTTTCTTTAGTCAGACCAAAGAGGTATTATTGAAACGAATAGCTGATTTTAACGGAAAAGGTGATTAGGGTGGAAGGATATTTTATGCCGGCACCGCTGCAGGAAAGCGAGTTTGAGATTATTTGCCGGATGGTTTATGAGCAAACCGGGATAAAACTCTCGGCGCATAAGAAAGTTATGGTGCAATCACGGCTTGCTAAGCGGTTAAAACAAATCGCCTGCACAGATTTTGCCCGGTATATCAAAATGACACGGTTGAATGCCGAAGAAAGAGCCATTATGTTTAACCTGATTACCACCAATGTGACTAAATTTTTCCGAGAGTCTCACCATTTTGATTTTTTGCAGAATTATCTTCCGCAATATCTGGCCGGGTCCAAATCAAGCAAAACTCTTAAAATATGGTCGGCAGGCTGTTCGTCCGGGCAGGAACCTTATTCCATTGCTATTGCCCTGAACGAATTTTTTGAGCGCCATGTCGGAGATTTTAAAATCCTGGCCTCGGATATTAATACTGAAGTATTGCAGCAGGCGGTAAGTGGGGTTTACAAGTGGGAGGAAGTTGACGAAATCCCTTACGAGCTGCTCAAAAAGTATTTTAAAATGGGTCAGGGAGCAAATAAAGGGTTGTTTAAGGTCAAAGAAATATTACAGCGTAAAATCAGTTTTGGTCAGCTTAACCTGGCCGACGGCACCCTTGATTTTCCGGTAGGCGGGCAGTTTGATTTTGTTTTTTGCCGTAATGTGTTTATATATTTTGATCAGCAAACTAAAAACAGGGCCATAAAAAAATTTTACAGAAAAATACATGGTGGCGGTTGTTTGTTTTTGGGGCATTCGGAGTCGCTGAACACTCATGACTACGCTATTGGCAGTTGGACACCCAGGGAGCATACAGTTTATATGAAGACGGAGGCAAGTAATGTCGATGATTAAGGTACTTATTGTTGATGATTCCGCCATGTTCAGGCAAATGCTTAGTCAAATACTGGCTGCCGACGACGAAATAGAGGTAGTGGGTACCGCCATTGACCCGATTTTTGCAATGCAGAAAATCATGCGTGACCCTCCGGATGTAATTACGCTGGATGTGGAAATGCCCAGAATGGACGGGTTAACATTTTTACAGAAACTGATGAAGTCATATCCTATTCCGGTAGTTATGATCAGCTCGTGGACCCAAAAAGGCCGTGAGACTACACTTCGGGCATTGGAAATGGGGGCGGTGGATTTTATTGCCAAACCGGAGGGTAAAACGCCGGGATATTTAAATGAATTGAAAACTGAAATCATTGCTAAAGTAAAAAATGCCGCCAACGTGAATTTGCATACGGCCGGAAAATTTACGCCCGGGGAGAACGGCGATGAGTTGGGAAACGGGGTTGCCGTCAGGCGGTCTGCGGGGCGAAAAATTGTGGCCATCGGTGCTTCAACCGGCGGTGTGGTGGCGGTACGCAGGGTTATCAGTAAACTCAGGCCCGCCGGGTACAGTGTTTTAATAACCCTGCATATGCCGCCTGGCTTTACTAATTCCTTTGCCACCCAACTGGGTTTAATTAACGGCTGGAAATCATGGGAAGCTGCCGATGGGCAGCCGGTAGTGCCCGGCAATATCTATGTGGCCCCGGGAGGATGCAACATGTTGGTGGAAAAGCATGACGGCGCGGTGTTTATACAGGTAAAGGATTGTGCAGCAGAGGATATATATAAGCCCAATGTGAATAAAACATTTGTCTCAGTCGCTGAAAAAATCGGTCCGGAAGCGGTGGGGGTAATCATGACCGGGATGGGGGACGACGGGGCCAGCGGGCTGCTGCGGATGAAACGGGCCGGGGCGGCTACCATAGCCCAAAGTCAGGAATCCTGTATGGTATTTGGTATGCCAAAGAGGGCTATTGAAGCCGGGGCTGTAGATTATATTGTAGCGTTGGACCAAATTGCTGCTAAGATACGGCAGTTGATATAGTTGGCAAGAAGTAAGCCAGTTGAATCAGGTAACTCAGCAAAACAGTAGTTTGGTTGAGGAAATCCGTGTTAAGTCAAACAGCAGCTGAAGAAGCTGAAGAAGCTGAAGAAGCTGAAGAAGCTGGCAAAATGAACAATATTTAACCCTGGGTGGCAGGATTTCGTCTGCCGGTGCCGAATATGTAGCACATTAAGTAAGTGAATGCGGGGGATTTGCCTTGGCTTATGATAACCGTCTAAAGGATGCCGGGCTGGACAGACTTTTTGAGGCTGTTCAGAGCCTGGAAACAACCGAAGAGTGTTACCGGTTTTTTGAAGACATCTGTACTGTAGCCGAATTAAAATCTATGGCCCAGCGGTTGGAAGTGGCCAAAATGCTGGAAGCTGATTTGACTTACAGTGAAATTGCCGAAAAAACTGGGGCCAGTACGGCTACTATCAGCCGGGTGAAGCGTTGCCTGAATTTTGGCGCAGATGGTTATAAGCTTGTTTTGGCGAAGCTTAAAAAATAAATAAATAAAGTTATCCCCTCTCTGCCATGTATTGGTGGAGATTTTTTTGTCTGAGCCTGGATGAGGACAGGATGGCCAAGAGGCTAAGAGAGCATAGAGGCTAAGAGAGCAAGGCGGCTAAGAGAGCAAGGCGGCTAAGAGAGCAATTGACAAGTAAAAAGGACTGTGCTAATATTAACTTTGACACTTTAACATATTAAATAGTTAACGAGGTGAATAAATGTGACCGGGAGTCATTTAAAACAGCAAATCCCTGCCGGGGTGAGGGATTTGCTGCCGGAAGAGGCGTGGCGGAAGCGGGAGTCGGAAAACCTTTTAGCGGCATTATTTCACCGCTGGGGCTACCGCGAGGTGGTCACCCCTACTTTTGAATACTATGAAGCTTTGGCTGCCGGCCGGGGGATAGAGCAGGAAGAGCAGGTTTATAAATTTCTTGACCGGCAGGGGCATATTTTAACCCTGCGCCCGGATATGACTATGCCTATTGCCCGGCTGGTAGCAACCCGCATGAAGGAAGAGCTGCTGCCGCTGCGATTGTTTTATATTGCCAATGTTTTCAGCTATGAGGATCCGCAGGCCGGCCGGCAGCGGGAATTTTACCAGGCCGGTGTGGAGCTTATTGGCTCGGCGGAAGAAAATGCCGATGCCGAGGTGATTGCCTTGGCAGTTGAAGCCATGAAAAAATCCGGTCTGCGGAATTTTCGCGTCACCGTTGGCCAGGTGGATGTTTTTAATGGCCTGGTGGAAGAACTGAAATTGCGGGAAGCTGATATCAAACGGCTTAAAGCCACGGTGGCCAATAAGAATTTTGTCGGCCTGCAGGAATTGCTGGCCGAGTGCGATGTTGCCGTGGCTGACCGGGACCGCTTTTTACAGGTGATGGCCATGCATGGCGGGCCTGAAATACTGGCTGCCGCCACAGAATTGGTGGCTAACCCGAAATCCCGCAACGCTTTGCAAAACCTCGTCCGGATTAAAGAATTGCTGGCTCACTATAATTTGGCGGACTATGTGAGTTATGACCTGGGGTTGTTAAGGGGCCTGGATTATTATACCGGCATTGTTTTTGAAGGCTATACCACAGCGTTGGGCTTTCCGGTCTGCGGGGGCGGGCGCTACGACCGTCTGCTGGGGCAGTTTTCCTACCCGGTGCCGGCAACCGGCTTTGCCCTTGGTCTGGAGCGGCTGCTGCTGGCCCTGGAACGTAATAACGGTGAGTTTGCTCCGGCATATGATTATTTGATTGCATTTGCACCCGGACACAGTGCCGGAGCATTGCAGAAAGCTGCCGAACTGCGGCGTGCCGGGTTTACCGCCGAAGTCAATCCGGCAGGTGCCGACTGGGCGGCAGTCAATGAGTATGCAAGGGTCAGAAGGATTAAAAATGTTATTTTTGTTGACGATACTACGGTGCTTGATACATAAAGAAAGCCATACAAAAGAGAGGTCCTGTTAATGACTGATAACTATCTTGTGCTTGCGCTGCCTAAAGGCACTCTATACAAGCCCACTGTTAAAATGTTGAAGCTGGCCGGTTTCGATTGCACGGAACTGGAGTCCGATTCCCGCAAACTGATTTTTGTAAATGAGGCGGATAAGGTCAAATACATTATTTGCCGCCCTACCGACATACCGACTTTTGTGGAATACGGGGCGGCGGACCTGGGCTTTGCCGGTAAAGATACCATTGTGGAGCAGAAAAAAGATGTTTTTGAACTGCTGGACTTGAAATATGGTACTTGCCGCTTTGTGGTGGCCATGCCGGAGGCGCTGGCCCGGGAGAAAAGCTGGGAGCAGTTTAACCACGCCCGGGTAGCAACTAAGTTTCCCCGGGTGGCGGAAAACTTTTTTCGCAGTAAGGGTAAACAGATGGAAATTATCAAGCTGCATGGTAATATTGAGCTGGCACCGATTGTAGGGTTGTCCGAGATGATTGTGGACATTGTTTCCACCGGCCGGACGCTTAAAGAAAATAAATTGGTGGAGGTGGCAGATATTTTCAAATCCACCACCAGGCTAATCGCTAACCGGGTTAGCCACCGGATGAAAAGTCGGCGCATTGCGCCTGTTATAGAAAGATTACGTGAAATTGCTGAGAACGGGGGAGTGTAGTGTGATTAGGGTTTTATCGGCGGGAGAGCCTGAGGTTGAACAGGTGATTAAAAAAGAGTATGCTGATGAAAAAGTTTATGAGGCAAGAGTAAGGGAAATACTGGACAATGTGAAGTCCCGCGGGGATGAAGCGGTGTTGGAATATACCGGCCGGTTTGACGGGGTGAGTTTGACCGCCGCCACGCTTCGCGTTTCGCCCGGGGAAATTGAGTCCGCATACGGGCTGGTGGACGACGACTTTGTCCGGGCCATTCGCAAGGCCCGGGACAGTATCGCCGATTTTCACCGCAAACAATTACAGAATTCCTGGTTGGAGCCGGATGCTGACGGCACTATCCTGGGTCAACTGGTGCGGCCGATGGAACGGGTGGGTATTTATGTGCCCGGCGGTACAGCGATCTATCCGTCTTCGGTATTGATGAATGCTGTGCCGGCCAAGGTAGCCGGGGTGGCGGAAATCGTTATGGTAGCGCCGCCCAACAGCAGCGGGACTATAGAAGCGGCTACCCTGGTGGCGGCTCATGAAGCCGGGGTGACGGAGATTTATAAAATCGGCGGTGCTCAGGCGGTAGCGGCCCTGGCTTACGGGACCGAGACTGTCCGCAAGGTGGACCTGATCAGCGGGCCGGGGAATATTTACGTTACCCTGGCCAAGAAATATGTATACGGTGAAGTGAACATCGATATGCTGGCCGGCCCCAGCGAGATTTTGGTTATTGCCGATAACAGTGCAGATCCGGTTTATGTGGCGGCTGATTTGCTGTCCCAGGCCGAACATGATGTGCTGGCATCTGCTGTGTTGGTTACTCCGGACCGGGAACTGGCGCAAAAAGTACAGGCCGAGATTATTCGGCAGGTTGGGTACCTATCCCGAAAAGAAATAATGACTGCTTCATTGCGGGATTACAGTGCCATCATTGTTACAGAGAGTTTGGACCAGGCTGTTGACCTGGCCAACCGTTATGCGCCGGAGCATCTGGAACTGGCGGTGGCCGACCCCTTTGGCATGCTTGGTAAAATCAGGCATGCGGGGGCAATTTTCATCGGCCATTTTACACCGGAACCGGTGGGCGACTATATCGCCGGCCCCAACCATGTGCTGCCAACAGGCGGTACGGCCCGTTTTTACTCCCCGCTTAATGTGGATACCTTCATGAAGAAGTCCAGTGTTATCGCATACTCGCCGGCTAGGCTCAGGGAGCAGGGCCGGGACATTATCAAAATGGCCGAGACGGAGGGCTTGGATGCCCATGCCAATGCGGTCCGGGTGAGGTTGCAGAAATGAACATAAAAGGACTGGTGCGGGAGGATATTAGGGATTTACAGCCTTATCAGCCACACCTTTATGAAAATGTGGTCAAGCTGGATGCCAACGAAAACCCATACCCTTTTCCGGCTGAATTACGAGAAAGGATTTTTGCAGCCGTTAGCGGCGAGACCTTTTCCCGTTATCCGGACCCTACGGCTGATGAATTGCGGCGGGAAATTGCCGCTTATACCGGTGTTGATTACCGGCATATCATAGCCGGCAACGGCTCTGACGAATTGATCCTATTGCTTCTGCAGACTTTTGCCGGGCCGTGCAAACGGGTGCTGATTCCGGTGCCGACTTTTGCCATGTATCATATTCATAGTCGCATTACCGGGAGCATGCCGGTGCACCTGCCGATGGACGAAGCCTATAATGTCCCGGTGGCAGAGGTGCTCCGTGAGATGGCACATCCTGATACCCGGGTTACTTTTCTGGTGACTCCCAATAATCCCACCGGGAACTGCATTCCGTTAGCAACCATTGAGCATATATTAGAGCATTCAGCCGGCCTGGTGGTGGTGGACGAGGCTTATATCGAATTCGGCGGCCGTACAGTGGTACCATTGCTGGCGAAACATAATAACCTGGTTATTTTGCGCACATTCTCCAAAGCAGCCCTAGCTGGGCTGCGCATCGGCTATTTGCTGGCCGGCCCGGAGGTTGTGGGTGAATTGCTAAAAGTAAAACAGCCTTACAACACCGACAACTTTTCTCAACTGGCGGCAACGGTGGCCCTGCGTAACTGGTCTTTGATTGAGGCACAGATAGCCCAAATTGTGGCCGAACGGACAAGATTAACGGCTGAAATGACCGGCCTGGACGGGATAACTGTTTACCCGAGTGAGGCTAATTTTATATTATTTAAGCCGCCGCAGCCGGCTGATGAAGTCCATAAGCGGCTGCTGGATGCTGGTATCCTGGTGCGGAACCTGGGGGGGGCGCCGGGGCTGGCTAACTGTTTGCGGGTTACGATAGGCCAAAAAGAGGAAAATGACCTGTTTCTGGCGAATCTCAGGGATATTTTTAAAGGGGTATAGTTTGATTTTTTAGGAGGGGTGAGTTTAATGACACAGTCCAGAAGTGCCATAATTGCCCGCACGACTACGGAAACCGACATTAAGGTGAGTCTGAACCTGGACGGTCAGGGCAGTTATATTCTTGATACCGGGGTGCCTTTCCTTGACCACATGCTGGCCCTTTGGGCCAGGCACGGGTTGTTTGATTTGGATATTACCGCGGAAGGTGATACCGGTATTGATGACCATCATACAGTGGAGGATATCGGGATTTGTCTGGGCAAAGCCCTAAAACAGGCGTTGGGGGATAAAACCGGCATCAGACGTTATGGAACTGCTTTTGCGCCTATGGATGAGGCTTTGGCCATGGTTGTGGCAGATATCAGCGGGCGGGCCTTCCTGGCCTTTGAGGCGGTAATGCCAACGCCAAAAGTGGGCGATTTTGATACTGAGCTGGTGGAAGAGTTTATGCGGGCGCTGGCTAATCATGCGGACATTACCCTGCATATCCGGCTTTTGGCAGGAAAAAACACGCACCACATTATTGAAGCTGTTTTCAAAGGTCTGGGCCGGGCAATAAAAGAGGCAGTAGCCAGGGATGATAATATTCAGGGTGTGCTGTCCACCAAGGGCCAACTGTAACTGTAATCCGAGGCAGAAATACCCCACAATGACGGAGGAAAAGATATGATCGCGATTATTGATTATGGTATGGGTAACCTGCGCAGTGTGCAAAAAGGGTTTGAAAAAGTTGGCTACCGAGCAGAATTTGTGCGGGACCCGGACGTTGTGCGCAAGGCCGAAAAAGTGGTGCTGCCCGGAGTTGGTGCTTTTCGGGATGCTATGCATAACTTGCGGGAGACTGGTATGGCGGCGGCCATAAATGAAACGGTGGCGGCCGAGAAGCCGTTTCTTGGTATTTGTCTCGGTCTGCAGTTGATGTTTACCAGCAGTGAGGAAGGTGGCAATTACCAGGGCCTAAATATTTTTCCCGGCCGGGTACGGCTTTTGCCCCCGGGTCTAAAGGTGCCGCACATGGGCTGGAATCGCATTGACTTACAAAAGCCCTGCTCGGTTTTAAAAGATATTCCCGATGCCGCCGCTTTTTATTTTGTGCATTCTTATTATGTGGATCCGGATGAGCCGGAAGTCAATGCTGCCCTTACTGATTACGGTTTCAGGTTCACTTCTGTTGCCGCCCGGGGAAATATTTTCGGGATTCAGTTTCACCCGGAAAAAAGCAGTACCCTGGGGCTAAGTATTTTAAAGAATTTTGGGGAGTTGAAGTAATGTTAATTATACCTGCCATTGATTTGCGCAACGGTAAATGTGTCCGGCTGGTGGAAGGCAAAGTGGAGAAGGAAACCGTTTATTCGGACCATCCGGCGGAGATGGCGGCCAAGTGGCAGTCCAAGGGTGCCAAGTACCTGCATCTGGTGGATTTGGATGGTGCTTTTGCCGGTATGCCAAAGAATTTTGAGGCGATAAAAGAGATACTTAAAACCGTCACCATTCCCTGCGAACTGGGTGGCGGGATCCGGGACCTGGGTACTGTGCAGATGTATCTGGATTTGGGTATCGACAGGGTTATACTGGGTACTGCGGCCATTGCCAACCCTACTTTGGTGGAAGAGACCTGCCGGGGTTTTGGCAGTGACCGGGTAGTGCTTGGTGTAGACGCCAAAAATGGCCGGGTGGCCATCCATGGATGGGATGCTACAGCCACTAAAACTGCTGTGGCGCTGGCGCTGGAGATGAAGGAGCGGGGCATCAAAAGGATAATATACACCGATATCAGCCGGGATGGCACCTTGCAGGGCCCTAATCTTACCGGCACCCGGGAGCTGGCGGAAATCACCGGCCTGGCCGTTATTGCTTCCGGCGGCATTGGCGGTCCGGAGGATATCAAGGCGGTAAAGGAGCTGGAACCAAGCGGCGTTGATGCCGTTATTGTTGGCAAAGCCCTTTATGACGGGCGGCTGGAGTTGGAAGAGGCCTTGGAAATTGCGGAGCGGGAGCGATAATATGCTGGCCAAACGAATTATACCATGTCTTGACGTGACCGGCGGCCGGGTGGTTAAGGGCACGAATTTTGTTAATTTGCGGGATGCCGGTGATCCGGTGGAACTGGCAGCTCTTTATGACCTGGCGGGGGCCGATGAACTGGTTTTTCTTGATATCACGGCATCTTCCGACGGGCGGGCGACTATGCTGGATCTAGTGCGGCGCACCGCCGAGGAAGTCTTTATCCCCTTTACGGTGGGCGGCGGTATCCGGACTTTGGAGGATATCCGGGTGATGCTGGCGGCGGGAGCGGATAAGGTCTCTGTAAATACGGCAGCGGTGCAGAACCCGGAGCTGATAGCGGAAGGGGCCGGCAGGTTCGGCAGCCAGTGTATTGTGCTGGCGGTGGATGCCCGGCGCACGGGTACGCCGGGCCAATGGGAAGTGTATATTCATGGGGGACGGACGCCAACCGGCATTGATGTTTTGGCTTGGATTAAACAGGGCGCTGAGCTGGGCGCCGGTGAAATATTACTGACGAGCATGGACCGGGACGGCACCAAGGAGGGTTTTGACTTAGAGCTGACCCGCACTGTGTCTGAAACGGTCAATACCCCGATTATCGCCTCCGGCGGCGTTGGCAGCCTGCAGCATATTGCCGACGGTTTTATTGAGGGCAAGGCTGACGCGGCTTTGGCAGCATCTATTTTTCATTTTGGGGCGTATTCTATTCGGACGTGCAAGGAATACTGCCGGGATAGGGGAGTTGTGATGCGTATATGAGCAATCATATTGAGCTAAAGGCTGATGCTGATTTATCTCTGTCAAAACTGAAATTTGCCGCCGATGGGTTAATCCCGGCTATAATCCAGGATGCGCAGACCCGGGAAGTGTTAATGATGGCTTATATGAACCGGGAATCGCTGGCCAAAACACTGACTGATGCGGAAACCTGGTTCTGGAGCCGCAGCCGCAAGCAGTTATGGCACAAAGGTGAGACCTCCGGGCATGTCCAGCAGGTGAAGTCGATTTATTATGACTGTGATGCCGATACCCTTTTGCTTTTTGTGGAACAAAAGGGGGTGGCTTGCCATACCGGGGAACGCACCTGCTTTCATAACCTGCTGGCCGGCGAGGAAGCGCCCGGACCATTGCGGGTTATTGACCCGGAAAAGAGCGGAGCCGGCATTATTGATGAGGTTTACTCGGTGATCTTAAATCGCAAAGCAAACCGGCCGGAAGGTGCTTATACGACATACTTGTTTAATAAGGGCTTGGATAAAATTCTCAAAAAAGTCGGCGAAGAAACTGCGGAAGTCATTATCGGCGCCAAGAACGGGAGTCGGGAGGAAGTGGTTTACGAGACGTCTGATTTACTGTACCATGTGCTGGTGCTGTTGGGTGAACAGGATATAACGCCGGACGAGATTTATGCTGAGCTGGCGAAGAGAAGGTAGCATAATAAAAGCCCAGAGCGCTCATTAAGGCCAGAAAATAGGTAGTTATAGAGTGCACAGAACTCCATTTTACAATAAATGAAATTTCGGGAGGTAAATCATGCTACCGTCAATATCTGCCTTTAGTCCGGAGCAAATTGCCCGGGGCAGTCTGGATAACGGCAAGGAAGTCATTGTTCTGTATGTCAAAGAGTTTCAGGAGCAGTTAAGCCGTGTAAGCAAGGCCGGCCGGATAAGCTACTGTTATACATGGGCTTACTTGGAGGAGAAGGACGGGTTGGTGCTTTTTGTATGCTGGGAAAATGATGAGGAAGTGGCCGTTATGTTTGCGCCAAATCAGCATGAGGTGGCAGAGGATATGCTAGAGCCCAAGGAAGTGATTATTACCGCTTTGCCCATTGATATGCTGGTGGCGGAGGCCCAGGCGGCAAATAAAGATTTTTTTGACCTGAGCGGCCCCGTTGCCTGGTTGTCGGATGTGGTTTACAAGGACCCGCGCACAGTGCCGAATTGAGGGGCGGTGGCTCTATTTCACTGTAAATATTTCTGATAATTTCATGCATTTTATGAATACATCAGCGTTATTTGACGGCTTGTCCATTACCTGATAATATTTCTAAACTTTTCTGATGCTTTCACAGATCAGGGGGTTTTATTTTTTTGCTCAAAGGAAATCCTGTTTTTTTGCCGAAATTAAAACTGGTTAAAATAAAAAGTCCTTGGGAGGATAAGCATGTCATTTTTGGAAAAATTAAACCCACCTCAGCGGCAGGCTGTGGAAACCACCGAGGGACCTCTGCTGGTGCTGGCCGGGGCCGGCAGCGGGAAGACCAGGGTGCTGACATTTCGGATTGCGCATATGTTAAATGAGCGGGGGGTTAGCCCCGGCAGTATTCTGGCTATAACTTTTACCAACAAGGCGGCCAATGAAATGAAGGAGAGGCTGGCAGGTCTTATTGGGGATAAGAGCAGTCGCATCTGGGTGTGTACTTTTCACGCTGCCTGTGTGCGGATTTTGCGCCGGGAAATCGGTGTGCTTGGTTATGATACCGGGTTCACGATTTATGACAGCTCTGACCAGCAGACCTTGATTAAGCAGTGTCTGAAGGAACTAAACGTTGATGATAAACGGTTCCCGCCCAAAGCTATGGGCGCAGGAATCTCCGGGGCCAAAAATAAACTATGGAGCCCTGCCGAGTACGAGAAAAGGGCCTTTGACTATTATGAACACAATGTGGCCAAGGTTTACGAGCTTTACCAGAAAAAACTGAAGCTGAACAATGCTTTGGATTTTGACGATTTGCTGGTGCTTACGGTTAGAATTCTCGAAGGGTATCCTGAGGTGCTGGAGTACTATCAGGAACGTTTTCGTTATATCATGGTGGACGAGTATCAGGATACTAACCATGCCCAGTACAAATTAGTCAACATGCTGGCTCAAAAGCACCGGAATCTGTGCGTGGTGGGCGACGCCGACCAGTCCATTTACGGCTGGCGGGGTGCTGATATCCAAAATATTCTCGATTTTGAGCGGGATTATCCTAATGCCCGGATAATTAAGCTGGAGCAGAATTATCGCTCCACCAAAGTGATTTTGGATGCCGCTAACAAGGTTATTAAGAATAACCCTGGGCGTAAGGGAACAAAGCTCTGGACGGAAAACAACGAAGGATTGCCCATCGAGTTTTTCCGGGCACAGGATGAGCGGGCAGAGGCCTATTTTGTTGCTGACCGAATATACCGGCTACGTCAGGAGGAGAATAAGTTATACGCTGATTTTGCCGTGCTTTACCGGACTAACGCCCAGTCCCGGGTGGTGGAGGAATCGTTTATGAAGCATAACATTCCTTACACTGTTGTGGGCGGTTTGAAGTTCTATGAGCGTAAGGAGATTAAGGATATCATTGCTTATTTGCGGGTGGTGCTGAATCCGTCTGACACCATAAGCTTGCACAGAGTTATCAATGTACCGCGGCGGGGAGTAGGCGATACTTCCGTGGGCAAAATGGCGGATTACGCCAGTAATATGGGCATAAGCCTGTTTAGGGCCATGGAAGAAGTGGCGGAAGTCCCCGGTCTTACCGGCCGCGTTGTAGGGCCAGTAACGGAATTCACCGGGCTGCTTAACCAATGGCGGGAAAAGAGACGGGAAATCAGTGTAACTTCACTGGTCACGGAAATTCTGGACCGTACTGGATACATGCGGGAGCTGCAGGCGGAAAACTCCATAGAGGCCGAAAGCCGTATGGAAAACCTAAAGGAATTCCTGTCAGTTACCAAGGATTTTGACAAGCACAATGAAGAGAATACGCTGGAGGACTTTTTAGCCGGCATTTCCCTGGTCAGCGATATCGATACATATGAGGATAAGCAGGACGCTGTAGTGCTGATGACCATGCACAGCGCCAAGGGACTGGAATTTCCGGTGGTCTTTGTGATTGGTATGGAGGACGGGATTTTTCCTCACTCCCGTTCATTGCTGGAATCAGTTGAAATGGAGGAGGAGCGGCGGCTATGTTATGTCGCCATCACCAGAGCGATGGAAAAGCTGCATCTGACCTGCGCGCGGGAACGGAATATGTATGGGAACTGGACGCATAACCCGCCTTCGAGATTTTTGGCTGAAATCCCGGATCATTTGTTGTCGGGAGCGGGTAAAGAAAAAGTTGAGCCGCAGTCAAAAGCTGCTACGGGGCAGGTGATCCAATTCCCCGCCGCAGGAACGGCGCAATCGAAATCTGTTTCCGCGGGGCCGGGTCTGTTTCAACTGGGGGACAAGGTCATGCATGCCAAATGGGGGCAGGGAGTTGTGGTCAGCATTAAAGGCGCCGGAGAGGATATTGAGCTCAGTGTGGCTTTTCCGGACCAGGGGATAAAAAACCTGATGGCCAAATATGCTCCTATCAAGAAGGTATAAACTCAGGGGGTAATTTTTGTTGAATGCCATGCTGGCCACAGTACTGGCCTTAACTGTTATCATTCATATGTTTAACACCCTGGCTTACGCTGTCCGGCCGGCTGGAGTAAGCACAAAGCGCATTGCTATAGCTTTTTCGCTGTGGAATTTATTGTTTCTGGTGTCCAGTACGGCCAATACCATCCAGGGTCCATTGATGAGCAGCATCATTGATGAGGCTGAAAGGGCAGGTACAGGGCTGGGCAATCTTGGTTATCTTAGCGCCGATTTCCGGCTGGTGCTGTTAGCGGCTACTGTCGGTACAGTACTGGGGACGATTATGATACCGAGCTTTATCAAGGTGTTTGAGCGAAGTATTATGCTTTTTGACCGGGTAGGCAGTATCGTGGGCATGATTAAAGCAGCTTTTTCCAGGGAAAAGGTGCGCCGGGTGCTGACCGAAGTACGTCTGCCCAGTGCTGATATGGCTAGGCGGGCCAGGGAAAAAGGGATTCCAAAACGTATTTTACTGCTTAATTTTGTGATTACCGGGATCTTCACCACCGGAGTATTGTCCGCTCTTTATGCCGGGATTATGGAGCCTGGTTTTGCCCGCACTACCTTGTCCATGTCGGCGGTGGTAAATGGGATTGGCCAGGTGTTGTCAGCAATTATGGTGGATCCAAGGGTGGCCACGATTACCGATGAAGCGGCCAGAGGTATCAGACCGGTTGCGGATGTCAGGCATATGACTTTTTATCTGGCCTTAAGCCGGATTGCCGGTACATTGCTGGCTCAGGTGCTTTTTATGCCGGCGGCGGCTTTAATTGCCTTAGTAGCGAAACTTATCGGCAGTTTAGGCATAGGTTAGTGAAGGTTAAACGGAAGGGGGCGATGAAATGGAAAAGGAACAGGCTGTCCAGCAGGCAGAAGAGTTGCGGGAACTCATAAATGAACACAATTATAATTATTATGTGCTGGACAATCCCAGCATCACTGATGCCGAATACGACGGGCTGATGAAGGAACTGGCGGCGCTGGAAAGCGCTTTTCCGGAGTTGGTTATTCCCGAATCCCCTACACAGCGTGTTGGCGGCACACTGGCCCGGGGCTTTAACAGTGTCCGGCATCTTGCTCCGATGCTGAGTTTGGGCAACGCCTTTGATGAACAGGAGCTCAGGGACTTTGACCGGCGGGTAAGCAATGGTCTGGAGGGACGGCCGGTGGAGTATGTGGTAGAACCAAAAATTGACGGGCTGGCAGTCTCTCTGCTTTATGAAAATGGTTTGCTGGTGCGGGGCGCTACCAGGGGCGACGGGGAAACCGGAGAGGATATCACGCAAAATCTGAAAACAATCGCCAGTATACCTTTGCGCTTAAGAGAGGCGCTGCCGCTTCTGGAAGTGCGGGGTGAGGCGTATATGCCCAAGAAGGAATTCATCCGGCTCAATGAGGAGCGGGATGAGGCCGGAGAACCGGTTTTTGCCAATCCGCGGAATGCTGCGGCAGGTTCGCTGCGCCAATTGGATCCGCGGGTTGCCGCCAGCAGGGCGCTGGACATTTTTTTATATGCCCTGGGACAAGTTGCGGGCCGGCAGGTGGAAACCCATTTGGCGGGATTGGAGTTGATAAAAAGCCTCGGTTTTAAAGTCAATCCGCATACAACAAAGTTCTCCGATATTGATGGGGTAATCGCGTATTGCCGGGAATGGGAGGCCAACAGGCATGACCTGCCATATGAAATTGACGGCATGGTGATTAAAGTGAATAATCTGGCCCAACAGGCGGAGCTGGGATTTACCAGTAAAAGCCCCAGATGGGCAACAGCGTACAAATTCCCGGCTGAACAGGCAGTGACCAAAATTAAGGATATTTTTGTGCGGGTTGGGCGCACCGGTGTTCTTACCCCAACTGCTGTGCTGGAGCCGGTGAAAGTAGCCGGTTCAACAGTAAGCAACGCTACTTTGCATAATGAGGATTTTATCCGGGAAAAGGATATTCGCATCGGCGATACTGTTTACATTCATAAGGCTGGAGACGTTATACCTGAAGTCATTGGTGTAGTACCGGAAAAGCGTAATGGAACAGAGACTGTTTTTAAAATGCCGGAGACATGTCCTGACTGTGCGCAGCAAGTACTGCGGCCGGCGGGAGAAGTAGCTGTCCGCTGCCTTAATGAAGGGTGTCCGGCCAGGAGCAGGGAAGGGATTATCCATTTTGTCAGCAGGGATGCCATGAACATTGAGGGGCTTGGGCCCAGTCTGGTGACTTTGCTTATCCGCCAGGGTTTTATAAGTGATGCGGCAGACCTTTATTATCTTGATCAAAAATATGATGAACTGGTCAAAATTGAACGAATGGGCAAGAAGTCGGTGCAAAACCTGCTGGGTGCTATTGCCGCCAGCAAGAATAATTCCCTGGCGCAGTTGATTTTTGCCTTGGGCATCAGGCACGTGGGCGCCCGGGCCGGGAAAATCCTGGCCCGGCACTGTGGTACTTTGGACGGGTTGATGCAAACCGGCGCAGAGGACCTGACCGGGATACCCGAAATCGGACCCAAAATTGCGGTCAGCATAGTAACTTTTTTCCGGGAAGCAGCCAACCGGGCGCTGATTGATAAATTGCGCCAGGCCGGGGTGAATATGGCCGCAACTGAAGCGCAAACGGATCAGCAGCCGCTGGCCGGCAAAACATTTGTCCTCACCGGCGGCCTTACGCTTTACAGCCGCAAAGAGGCCCAGGAAATAATTGAAAAGCTGGGCGGCAAGGTCAGTTCCAGTGTAAGTAAAAAGACTGATTACGTAGTGGCCGGCGAGGACCCCGGTAGTAAGTACGACAAGGCCCGGGAGTTAGGCATAACTGTATTGGACGAGGCGGAGTTTCTTAAGCTTGTTAGAAATAATCAGTAAAAAATTACAGCAAGCAATAATCAAGTGGATGGCAGAAGGTGTGATGTTATGGGGAGAGTTTCATTTATTGCCGGTGCCAAGCAGGCCGTACCGATTATGCTGGGCTACGCGCCATTGGGGCTGGCCTTTGGCGTTATTGCCCGGGGCAAAGGTTTGGATGTAGTGCAGACAGGCCTCATGTCGTTTTTGGTGTTTTCCGGTTCGGGGCAGTATATTGGCGTGGGACTCCTGGCCGCAGGGGCTAGTATCCCCGCCATTTTGCTGACTACTTTTTTGGTTAACCTGCGCTATTTGCTGTTTAGCGCCGCCATGGCGCCGTATGTGAAAAAAATGCCTTCCACGATGCAAAGTGTTTTGGCCTTCGGGATTACGGATGAGACCTTCACCCTGAATATGGCGGAATTTGACAAAAAAGAAGCAGACCGGGATTTTATGCTGGGGGTTAATGTTATTTCTCATCTGTCCTGGATTGTCAGCACTGTTATCGGTGCCGCAATAGGAAATATGATTCCGGATATAAACCGGTTCGGGATGAACTTTGCCCTGTCGGCCATGTTTATTGCCCTGCTTATCATGCAGATCAAAGACCGTAATGCTGTTTGGGTAGCGGTGATAGCCGGGGTGATTTCGGTGGGTATCAGTTTAGTCACCGACAGCGGGGTCAATATTATTGCCGCCACTATTGTGGCGGCAACGGCGGGGGTGTTTTTATGTCCACAGAGACAAAAATCTACCTCGTAATTTTTGGCATGTGGCTGGTCAATTATCTGCCCCGGATGTTGCCGATGGTGGTGTTGAGCAAGCTGAACATACCAGCGCCGGTCATCCGCTGGCTGGGCTTTGTGCCGGTGGCGGTGCTGGCGGCCATTCTGATGCCGACGCTGCTGATGCCGGAACCGGCACAGCAGTTGAGTCTGGGGCTGGAAAACAAAGACTTGTTGGCGGCAGTACCGGCTTTTGCCGTTGCCCTTAAAACCCGCAGCCTGGTTTGGACGCTACTGGCGGGGATGGCGGTGATGGCCCTCTTGCAGTTTTTCAATTAAAGCAGCAGCGTGTAGGATTTGCAGTTGTACAGAATGAAGACACCGAGGCCGATTAAAAAAAACGGCAGCAGCCTGGGACCGTATTTTTTTATCTGCTCGCCTGCTATGGCGTTATTTACCAGGTAGTAGCCCAGTACGCACCAAACCGCCACCATGACTAAAAATACCAGTACCAGTATGACCAATTGCAGGGCTGAGCTGCCGGCGAAGAGTGGTACGTATACGCCGATATTATCGCCGCCGTTGGCAAAGGTAACAGTTGCTACGGAAACGATATTTGGGTTTATATATTTTGCCAGCCGGCCTGCATCTGTTTGCGTCGGATAAGTATTTTCTGTTTGCAGCGGATATGTGTTTTCTGTTTGGGGTGGATGTGTATATGCTGAGGTTGGCGCTGCTTTGGTTTCGGTCATCGGCGCCCCTGTTTTTTCCGGACTTGCCTTTAATTGCAGCATGTGTTTAACCCCAATATATATGGGCAGGAAGCCCATTAGTCCGATCCATGGTGTGGGAATCAAAAGGGCCACGAAATAACTGACCAGGCTAATGGCGACCAGCAGGGAAATGCCGATATACTGGCCGATAACCACCTGCCTGACGGTGAAGGCGGGGTTGGAAAAAAACATGGCCAGCACAAAAAGGTCATCTATGTTGGTGACGCTAAAAGAAGTAATACCTAAGCCAAGCATCCATAATACTGTTTCCGGAGTTACGCCGGTCAAATAATCACAACCTTTTTATATATATTCTGCTAATATTATAACGGTAAAAAGTATTTGATGCAAACTCCCGGTACAGGTTATTGACAATATGTAGTCAATAATCTTATAATTATATATGTTACATCCCCACCGGGGGGAGGGGATGCCCATTAAATATCAGGAGGTGCTATATGTCAAATTGTTTTGATACTAAAGATGTCAGTGTCAGGCTGGCTAAGATTGCAGGCCACGCCCAGGCTGTAAAGCGCATGGTGGATGAGGAAAAATCCTGCGAGGAAATATTGCTGCAGATTGGTGCAGTCAAAGCTGCTCTGGAAAAGGTGGGGCGTCTGGTGCTGGAGGGACATCTGGAGGGCTGCGTGCTGGAGGGAGTCAGGGACGGTAATGGTGAGGAAGTAATCCGGCGGCTGAAATCAGCCCTTGGCAAATATCTATAGAAGGCCATTGCTCAGCGCGTCCAGTTGCAGTGGTATTTAAATGGAAAAATTATTGAGGGAGGAGTTAAAGTATGAATATCGAACAATGGCAACATCACCATTCTTTTGGTGAAAATAAGGAACACATAGAAAAGAAAACTTTTATTGTTGTACTTATAACATTTTTTACGATGTTTGCAGAAATTGCGTTTGGTTTGATAACCAATTCAATGGCTTTATTTGCTGATGGTATACATATGGGAACGCATGCTTTTGCATTAGGGATATCCCTATTTGCATATGTTTTGGCAAGAAAATATTCTAAAAACAATAAATTTGTATTTGGGACTTGGAAAATAGAAATTCTTGGTGCCTACACAAGCGCATTAACCCTTGGTATGGTTGCAATAATGATGATATATTCATCTGTTGACAGAATAATTAATCCAATAACAATTCAATATAATCAAGCATTAATTGTAGCAATAGTTGGCTTAATTGTTAATCTGGCTTGTGCTGTCATTTTTAATATTGGTGAAAGTAATCACCATCACGGACACCAAAATAATGACCATACTCATTACCATGAACATGAAGATCTAAATTTTAAATCAGCATATTTACATGTCATAGCTGATGCAGTAACTTCTGTTTTTGCTATAATTGCTTTACTTGGCGCTAAATATTATAAACTCGATGTTTTAGATCCAATTATGGGTATAGTGGGTGCAATGCTGATAACACGGTGGGCGTTTGCACTATTGGGGGATTCTTCAAGAATTCTTTTAGATTATAATTCCAACGATTCATTAACTAATAAAATAAAAAAATTAATAGAATTTGATGGAAATACATTGATTACTGATTTACATTTGTGGAAAGTAGCTGATAATTCATATTCATGCATTATTGCATTGGTTTCAAGCGATAATCATTCGATTGAAGAGTCTAAAAATAAATTGTATTCATTGAATGAATTAGTGCATGTTACTATAGAAACGAATAAGACTAATTAAGTTGGATATAGTTGTCATAAGATGGGTGATTTGTTATAATAAAATATCGTGAATAAATAAGGACGGTGAATTCTAGTGCTGACCAAGGAGCAGGTTGAACACGTGGCATTGCTTGCCCGCCTGGAACTGAACGAAGAGGAGAAAGACAAGTATGCCCGGCAGCTTAATGATATTCTGGGCTATATAGAGATGCTGGACCGTCTGGATACTGAGAACGTACCGCCTATGGCCCATGTTTTGCCGTTGCAGAACGTGTTTCGGGAGGATCGGGTTGGTGAACATATGTCTAACGAAGATGCCCTGGCTAACGCCCCGGCCCGTGAAGAGGGCAGTTTCCGGGTGCCGAAGATTGTATAATGCCGAAGCTTGTATAATAAGGAGGGACTCAATTGTTGCACCGATTGACTGCTCATGAACTGCATGAGAAGTTAAAGCATAAAGAAGTAAGCGCTGTGGAACTGGCTGAGGATATGTTTAAGCGCATAGATGAAGTAGAGCAAAAGGTCAGGGCTTTTGTTACCTTGACCAAGGACCGAGCCTTGGCATCGGCTAAATATACGGATGCCAAAATTGCCCGGGGTGATGCTATTGGGCCGCTGGAAGGGATTCCGGTGGTGATTAAGGACAATATGTGTACCAAAGGGACTTTGACTACCTGCTCATCCAAAATGTTGCATAATTTTGTTCCGCCTTATAATGCCACGGTAGTGGAAAAGCTGGCTGCAGAAGGCGCGGCAATGCTAGGCAAATCCAACCTGGATGAGTTTGCCATGGGTTCTTCCACGGAGAATTCCCGGTTTTTTGCTACCCGTAACCCCTGGGACCACGAGCGGGTACCCGGCGGCTCCAGTGGCGGGTCGGCAGCTTCAGTGGCAGCTGATGAAACTGTTTTTGCGCTGGGCTCGGATACCGGCGGTTCAATCAGACAGCCGGCTGCTTTCTGCGGGGTGGTAGGATTGAAGCCTACATATGGGGCGGTATCCCGTTTCGGATTGATTGCTTATGCCTCCTCCCTTGACCAAATTGGACCTTTTACCAAAGATATTACTGACTGTGCATTGGTGATGAATGCTATTGCCGGTCATGACCCGAAAGATTCCACATCGGTTGATTTTGATAAGCCGGATTATACATCCTTTCTGGTGAATGATGTGAAAGGGATGAAAATCGGCATTCCCAGGGAGTATTTTGTCGCCGGGATGGATCCGGCAGTTCGTACCGTAATTGATAACGCAATTAAAAAGTATGAAGAGCTGGGGGCAATTTGTGAAGAGGTTTCCTTGCCCCATAGCGAATATGCCCTGCCGGTTTATTATATTATTGCCCCGGCTGAGGCCAGCTCCAACCTGGCCTGTTATGACGGCGTACGTTATGGCTACCGGGATGAAACTGCCGACGACATGGTAACTATGTTTATTCGCACCCGCAGCGAGGGCTTCGGTACGGAAGTAAAGCGCCGGCTTATGCTGGGCACTTATGTTTTAAGCTCCGGCTATTATGATGCTTATTACCTTAAAGCGCTAAAAGTAAGAACTTTGATAAAACAGGATTTTGACCGCGTATTTGAAAAATATGATTTAATCCTGACCCCGACATCGCCGACGACAGCTTTTAAATTTGGTGATAGGGCGGAAGACCCGATGCAGATGTATTTGTCTGATATATATACTAGTTCTGTCAATCTAGCCGGTATTCCGGGCATTTCGATTCCCGGCGGCTTTGTTGACGGGCTGCCGGTGGGGCTGCAGTTAATCGGCAAAGCTTTTGGTGAAGGCACAATCCTCAGGGCGGCCTATGCTTTTGAGCAGAATACGGATCACCATAAAGTGAAACCAAAAGGCTAAAACGGCATTTTGCGCCTGCCAGCCTTTATAATTGTGAACGGGGTGAGTATATGTCAAGGGATTATGAAGTTGTCATTGGCCTGGAAGTCCATGTCGAATTAAAAACGGCGTCTAAAATATTCTGCGGTTCTTCGACAGAGTTCGGCGGCGCCCCCAATACTCATGTCTGTCCGGTATGCTTAGGCCTGCCTGGGGTTTTGCCGGTACTGAATAAAAAAGTTGTGGAGTATGCCATTAAAACCGGTCTGGCGTTAAATTGCCGGATTGCTGAATTCAGTAAATTTGACCGTAAGAACTATTATTATCCGGACCTGTCCAAAAACTACCAGATTTCCCAGTACGATTTGCCTATTGCGGAGCAAGGTTACTTGGACATTACGGTTAACGGCGAACATAAACGGATTGGTATTACCCGGGTGCATATGGAGGAAGATGCCGGCAAGCTGGTACATGCCGGCAATACTTTGGCCACTGCCAAGTATTCAATGGCTGACTATAACCGGGCCGGCGTGCCGTTATGTGAAATTGTTTCCGAACCGGACCTGCGGTCACCGGAAGAAGCCCGCATTTATTTGGAGAAGCTGAAGGCTATTCTGCAGTACTCCGATGTTTCCGACTGCAAGATGGAGGAAGGTTCGCTGCGGTGTGATGCTAATGTTTCAGTCCGGCCGGTCGGTCAGGAAGCGTTTGGGACCAGGACGGAGTTGAAAAACATGAACTCCTTCCGGGCGCTGCAGCGGGCCCTGGAATATGAGGTAGAGCGGCAGATTGAGGTGTTAGAGGACGGCGGCCGGTTGATTCAGGAAACCAGAACCTGGGACGAGGCCAAAGGTATTACTTTATCTATGCGTAGTAAGGAACAGGCTCACGACTACCGGTATTTTCCGAATCCGGACCTGGTGCCGATGGTTATCAGCCGGGATTGGGTGGAGCAAATCCGGGCCACCCTGCCTGAACTGCCGGACGCCAGGAAAGCGCGTTATATGCGGGAATATGATTTGCCGGAATATGATGCCGAGGTTATTACCGGCTCTATGGCTTTATCCGATTATTTTGACCGGGCCCTGCAGCATACCACAAATGCCAAAGGCCTTAGCAACTGGGTGATGGGCGAGCTTTTGAAGTTTATTAATGCCACCGGGATGGAAGTAACGGATGAGAAATTCCCTGTCCCGCCGGCGAACCTGGCTGAACTGGTGAATTTAATTGATAATGCGACCATTAGCGGCAAAATAGCTAAAGATGTATGCAAAGAAATGCAGGATACCGGCAAAAATCCGGCCGCTATCGTGGCAGCCAAAGGACTTGTGCAGATAACTGATGAGGGGGCCATTGCCGGTATAGTGGCGGAGGTGCTGGCAGCCAACCCGCAGTCGGTGGAAGATTTTAAAAACGGTAAGGAACGGGCTATCGGTTTTTTGGTCGGACAGGTAATGAAGGCTTCCAAAGGAAAGGCTAATCCGGAGCTGGTGAACAAGCTGCTGCGGGAAAAAATGCAGCAATAGTAAAAATGCAGCAATAAAAATGCAACATAATAAGAAGAGAGCAATAAAAATGGGGCCCTAACGAAACTTAATTAAAAGTTCGTTACGGCCCCATTTTGGTTTATTCAGTCTTAGTCAGATAGAGCTGCACCAGCTTTTCCAAAACTTCCCGGTCCAGTTGGCCATTCAGACTTGCCGTTTCAAAGAACCTGTCCGGGACTTTTACATCTTGCAGCTTGAAGCCCATTTGTTTTTTGATGGCCATTTTCAAGCAGAAAATGCTTTCGCCGAGTTCTTGCAAATCTTCATTGTTCTTTTGAATCCCCACAGCATCAAGGGCCTTGATGACGGTTTGGCGGTCATACACCTTGCGCGCAAAGAGGCAAATGCAGAGGCAGTTTAATATATTGCGCTCCTTTTCTTCCTGCAGCAAGTTCTCCACCAGTTGCTCCTCGTCCAAAGGGGGAGCAGTCTGGTCAAAGGCGTAGCCGGCGTTATCCAGGTGCGAGTGCCGGGCACCCGTCAACTGACCTAGGATAGCGCCATAGCCGGTATGATAGCCGGCTATTTCATTGCCGGCCAGGGTCAGGGCAAAATCTAAGCCGCCGTATTTCTCGGCCGCTGCCCGGGTACCTCGGGCCAGGGTCAGATAAAACTCGTTGTCGCCTCTGACTAAAGCGTCGATGACATGGAGGTAGCCTGCCGGTTCGTCAAAGGCCACCTCTGTGCCCAGGAGAGTTTTGTCCAGCAGCCCCCGGCTATAAGCTTCCGTTACCCAACCCAGCGCCACGCCGGTGGAAATAGCGTCCAGACCATACATCTCTACCCGGTCAATCAGCTCATAAATTTTGTGCTGGTCGCTCATGCCAAGAAAGGAGCCTAAGGCAAAAATCAGTTCATGGTCATAAGATACGGCCACGGACTCATATTCATAATTGCCTTCAAAGGGCCGCCGGTGCATGCCAATATGGATGCAGCCCACCGGACAGCCCGTGCAGGCCAGTTTGCGATATAAAGTATCCCGGGCAAAGGCTTCCCCGCTAATTTTGTCGGCATGTTCAAAGCTGCTGCTCTGCAGGTTGCGGGTAGGCAAAGCGTTCATGGCACTCAAGGGCAGCACGTTGATGGCTGTGCCGACCCCGTGATATTTATCCATAACGTCGGTAGAGACTACTTTTTTATAAACTTCTTTGTATACTTCATTGTATTTGGCAAAATCTTTGATGGGATAATTCAGGTCGCCGTAAATATTCATAGCTTTCAGTTTTTTACTGCCCATTACACTGCCCAGTCCGAGCCGGCCAAAATGGCGGAAGGTATCCACATTTACCGAGCTGAAGGCAACATTTTTCTCGCCTGCCCGGCCTATCCGGATACAACTGCGGTGACCGCGCCCGGCTTCCGTTTCCCGGAGCAGACGGCCGGTTTCCTCACAGGACAGCCCCCACAAATGGGCGGCGTCTTTAATGTTGACACCGTCATTGGAAACTGTAAGATAAACAGGCTTGGCAGCGCTGCCTTTAATAACAATAGCATCTACGCCCGCCAGACGCATCGCCAGCGCCAGGCGCATACCGGCATAGCTCTCGCCCAGTTCTCCGGTTAAAGGTGACGGGAAGACCGCTACTACTTTTGTGACTACGGGAAATATGGAGGATAAGGGACCATTGGCGAAAACTATCGGTTGGGCGGGGTCCGTTATTTCCCGGTCAGGTAAAAAATGCTCGGCAAAAAGGTTCATGGCCAGGCCAATACCACCCAGGTATTTTTGCAGGTCCGGTCGTTCGCTGATTTGACTCTGACCGGTGGTCAGGTCAATGGTCAGTATACGCATATAGTTTTCGTTAAGCATGCTCCTGCTCCTCCATTACCAATACTTGATGCGGACAAAACCGGATGCAGGTGCCGCATTGAATACAAACTATCGGTTTCCCCGCATCGTCTGCAAAATGGATGACCTTTACCACACAAGCTGCCCTGCAGTCCCCGCATTCGGTGCATTTATCCTGGTGATAGCGAACTCCGCCGCCCGGCCTTGAGGTCAGGGCGCCGGCAGGGCATATTGCCGCACAGGGCGGGTTGGCACAGCCGACACAGATGTGGGCTGCAAACTTGGATTGCAGACCGCCCCGGCTGCGGATTTGAATGGCGCTCTGGCGGGGCGAAAAGCTTTTGCGAATTACCCGGGCACAGGCCAGCATGCAGGAATAACAACCAATGCATTTGTTAATACCGGGGGCTTTGAGAATTTTGGCCACTATACCGCCTCACTTTCATTCCGGAATAATGTCGAATAAACATAACTGACAATATATATTCTTCCTGGTTGGTTTTTATCCTCTTTATTTACAATAAAGAAGATGTTCAGGGGAACTTTTTTGCCTGTAAAAAAGTCTAATCAGTATATGAAATGCGGTTTTCTTCGGGGGGTGAGTGGCCGTTTGCGGTAAGTTTGCGGGGTTGATTTGTAAATATAGCGGGAGGTGGCAAAACTGAAAAAAGCGCTAACTATTATACTGGTGCTAATGATTATGATGACTGTGGCCCCGGTAGTCCGGGCGGTAGAACCCCAGGCCCCTATAGGCAAGCAGAGGGCCATGGAGATTGCCAAAGAAATGCTGCAAATTAATGCTAATTACACCTTAAACCGAACCTATTTTAATACTGATGAGCAGGGCAACAAGTTGTGGGGCTTTAATTGGACGGTAAAGGGGGCCAAAGAACGGCTTATTGATGTGACTGTTGATGCCGTGACCGGGAAGGTGCGCAATTTCTATCGGTTGGAGCCGGACAATAACGGGCCCAAAAAATATTCCCGGCAAGAAGCGCAAAAAATTGCTGAGGATTTTTTGCGCCGCATGAATCCCGACCTGGTGGACGAAACCCGCTTGGAGCTGCCGGCGGAAATGATGACTCCGGCAGATATTAATGAGGGGCTGGAAGTGCAGTTTAATTTTGTACGCATTGCCAATGGTTTCCCGTTCTGGAATACCGGGGTGAATATCGGTGTCAGTACGGCCAACGGCCGGGTCACCAGCTATCATTTTAATTGGGTGCAGGAAGCACCGCCGGCTGCTGAGCATGCCATTTCTTTACGTGAAGCGAAAAAAATATTTAATGAGAGGTTAGGCCTGGAGCTGGGTTATCTGCGCATTAACCCGCAACTTGCGGCGGAAAAAATCCCTGAACCCAGGGTAATTCCAGCCTATTATCCCCGTGTGATCATGGGTCCATCCATGATTGACGGTCTGACCGGTGCCATCATCGGTCCTTTCGGCAAGCCAGTTAATGTGCCGGAAGCTGTTTACAGCACCCTGCCGGGGACTTCCGCACCTCGTATCCGGCCGGAACGGCCGCTGGATATGGAGCAGGCCATGCAGCGGGCTATGTCGGTGGTAAGTATTCCCGAAGGTTTCAAGCTTAGCTGGACCAATTATGAAGAGAACGCCGACCCGCGCCGGCAGCCTACCTGGCAATTCAGCTGGCTGAACCGTAAAGCTCCTTACGGCAATATTTTCGTAAGTGTCAATGCCCTGACTGGGGATATTGTCAGTTTAGATGTATTTACCGATAATCCATGGCACATGCAGGAGGCGAGAATAACCGAAGCCGAGGCCAAAAGCATCGCCCTTGAGTATTTCAGGAAAATGTTTCCCGACCGGGTCGGCGAAGTCAGACTGGAGAGCAGTAACTATCTTAACGACATTTATCTGAATAATGACGGGAAACGGCCTTTTTACGATGTGCGGTTTACCCGGCTGGTAAACGGGGTGCCCTTTAGCGACAATTTTATTTTGATTAATGTTGACGGCAGAGGTGAAGTGAATCGTTTTTACAGCTACTGGGAAAATGAACAGTTTCCGGACCTCGGGGGCATAATCAGCCTGGCAGAGGCTAATGAGAAGTTTAACGCCGCCAACACTTTGGAAGCCGGTTATGTACAACTGCCGAAAGAGGATGGCAGCACAGAAACCCGGCTGGTATACCGGGTGGCTGTTGATGAAAAAATTGTTGATGCCAAAACCGGCAATGTTATCAGTCGCTATAACGGTATTTCTCTAGATGCCCGCGCATATAGTTACAGGGATTTAGGCGGTCACTGGGCCAAGCAGGATATTGCATTTTTAGCCAAAAACAATATTGTCAATCCGCAGGATAACGCATTTTTCCCTAATCAAGCCATTACCAGGGCCGACATTATCACTATGCTGGTTAAGGCGCTGGACTTAAATCCTTATTTTGCCCGCAAACCGGCTTTTGCTGATGTGCCAAAGACCCATCAGGCTTATGGCTATATTGAAGCTGCTTTTAAGGCCGGGATAGTACAGGGCAGTGCCGGCAAATTTGCCCCGGATGCACTGATTACCCGGGAAGAGACCGCTGTTGTTCTGGTTAAGGCGCTTGGAGAGAAAGTGGTTAAGGGAGATAAGACGGATTTTCTGGACAAAGACAAGATCGCCGCCTGGGCGCAAAAGGATGTGGCCGCAGCCGCCGCCACCGGGATTATAAAGGGTGATGCCAAAGGGTATTTCAAGCCCCGCGCCAATGTGACCAGGGGCGAAGCTGCTGCCATGGTGGCCCGGGTTTTTGAAAAGTTAACAAAGTTGGGTCAAAAACAGTCTTAGGCTTTTGTCAATCTCCTCCGCGGACGCATATTATGTAGTGCGTTAGATGCGCGGAGGAGGATTGACATGAAAAAGATTCGGGATGCTTTAATCAAACACAAAGTGAAACTGCTGGGTATGGATAACGTCATAGGTGTTGGCATAGGCCCGAAACTGGTACGGGAAGCCGCCACCGGTTCGCCAAAACACAGTATTGTTATCCTGGTGCGGCAAAAGGTACCGTTAGATGAGCTGCACGTCAGCCAGGTAGTGCCGAAGGAAATTGACGGTGTTGAGACTGATGTAATTGAAGTCGGAGATATCCGGCTGCTGGGCAGAACAGAGCGGTCCACGCCTGTTCAGCCCGGGATGAGTATAGGCCATTACAAAATTACCGCCGGGACATTCGGGGCCTTGGTGCGGGACAAAACCACCGGGGAGCCGCTGATTCTTTCCAATAATCATGTTATTGCCAACGGGACCAACGGCCAGGACAACCGGGGCCAGGTCGGTGACCCGGTGCTGCACCCGGGGCCGCATGACGGCGGTAAAATAGATGATGTTATTGGCCGGGTAGCCCGTTTTGCGCCGGTGCACCGTATGATGACGTCACCTACCTGTCTGCGGGCGGCGGCTGCCGAAAAATGTATGAACGCCATGTGCCGGATGATGGCACCGGCTTATGTTTTTAAGGTGCTCCGGCAGTCGGAGAAGGATAATCTGATTGATGCGGCAGTAGCCAAACCGGTTAACCTCAGGTCATTGCGGCCTGAAATCCTTGACGTGGGTGCGATTTCCGGGATGGCCAAGGCTGAGGTGGGCATGCCGGTAATCAAGAGCGGCCGCACAACCGGCGTCACCAAGGGTGTTATCAGGGCCCTGGATGTAACGGTTCAGGTAGATATGGGGGACGGCGAACAGGCTGTTTTTCAAGATCAAATCCTGGCAACTCCCATGTCGCAAGGCGGGGACAGCGGTGCTATGGTGCTGAATGAACAGCGCCAGGCTGTGGGGCTGTTATTTGCCGGTTCCGACAAGACTACGATATTTAACAAAATACAGCATGTTATGAACCAATTGGCTATCACATTTTAGCCCAAAATACATATTGGCACCTTTTGGAAGGTGCCAATTTTTTTGCTCCTGTATTTTTAATTTGTCGAATTGTTGCAAAATCAAAAAAAGATGTTCTCAAAAACGAATTTTCATGCTAAAATATTACTATCTGGCTCTGTAAAAACAAGACCAATGCTGGAAGTATAAGGGGGCAAAGGGATGACTGAAGGTAAAATTATCATTGTGGATACGACCTTGCGGGATGGTGAACAAACGGCCGGGGTAGTGTTTGCTAATAAAGAAAAGGTACGGATTGCCCGCATGCTTGATGAGGTTGGGGTTGATCAAATCGAGTGCGGCATTCCTGTTATGGGCGGAGATGAGCAAAAAGCCATTAAAGAAATTGTCAAAGCAGGGCTTCAGGCCAGCATCATGGGCTGGAACCGGGCAGTGATTTCCGATATCCAGACATCGCTTGACTGCGGTGTGGATGCAGTGGCCATATCCATCTCTACATCGGACATACATATTGAGCATAAACTGCAAACTTCCCGGGAATGGGTAATGGAGAGCATGATTAAATCAGTTGAGTTCGCTAAAAAGCACGGGGTGTATATTTCAGTTAATGCTGAAGATGCCTCCCGGAGCGATATGGACTTTTTGGTGCAATTTGCCACCGAGGCCAAAAAAGCTGGTGCTAACCGGCTGCGGTATTGTGATACGGTAGGGATTTTGGATCCCTTTACTACTTATGAGAACATTAAAACGCTAAAAGAGCGGGTGGGTATTGATATTGAAATGCATACCCATAATGATTTCGGCATGGCTACTGCCAATGCCTTAGCCGGTGTGCGGGCAGGGGCTACCCATGTAGGCGTAACCGTCATTGGACTTGGGGAGCGGGCCGGCAATGCTGCCCTGGAAGAAGTAGTGATGGCGCTAAAATATCTGGGTGATTACGATTTGGGCTTTAAAACGGAAATGTTCCTGGATCTGGCTGAATATGTTTCCCGGGCTTCCGGTCGCGAGTTACCGGCTTGGAAAGCTATTGTGGGCTCCAATATGTTTGCTCATGAATCGGGTATTCATGCCGACGGGGCCATCAAAAACCCCCTGACATATGAAGTTTTTACTCCGGAAGAAGTGGGTCTGGCGCGGCAAATTGTTATTGGTAAGCACTCCGGCTCAAAATCCATCACCATGAAATTTGCCGAGTACGGTATTCATTTGGAGGAAGCCGAAGCCAGTGAAATTCTGGCCAAGGTCAGGTCAATGGCGGTAGATTTAAAGCGGTCGCTTTTCGATAAGGAACTGGTTTACATTTACGAGGAACATTATGGCCGGCGGGTATAAGCTGTCCTAATTGCGCCGTCCTAGTTGCTTCCCGCCCTATTCGTTTCTGAACAGTATTACGTCAGTAAGCAGAGGGCATGACAGCCCTCTTTTTATTATTCTAAATATTCATATGAGGTGACAAGAATGGGAGAGAAAATTACTATTGTAAACGGTAAACTGCAGGTGCCGGATTATCCGGTAATTCCTTTTATTGAAGGGGATGGGATAGGCCCGGATATTTGGGCGGCGGCGGTCCGGGTCTTGGATGCGGCAGTAGCCAGGGCTTATCAGGGCAAGAAAAAGATTGACTGGCTGGAGGTTTACGCCGGGGAAAAGGCCTTCAAAAAATTCGGCGAATGGCTGCCGGTGGATACACTAAATAAGATTATGGAATATATTGTCGCTATCAAAGGGCCTCTAACTACGCCGGTAGGCGGCGGGATCAGGTCACTTAATGTGGCGTTGCGGCAGGAGTTGGACCTTTACGTTTGCCTGCGGCCGGTTCGTTATTTTGCCGGGGTGCCTTCGCCGGTGAAGCAGCCGGAACTGGTGGATATGGTTATTTTCCGGGAAAATTCCGAAGACATATACGCCGGTATTGAATGGGAAGAAGGCAGTGCCGCAGTCAAAAAGGTGATCAAATTTTTGCAGGAAGAAATGGATGTCAAAAAAGTACGTTTCCCGGCCACTTCCGGCATCGGTATTAAGCCTGTATCCAAAGAAGGGACCCAGCGCCTGGTGCGGGCCGCTATTGAGTATGCCGTTAAATTTGGCCGTAAGAGTGTAACCCTGGTGCATAAAGGCAACATTATGAAATTTACCGAAGGTTCTTTTAAGAACTGGGGTTATGAGCTGGCTGAGGCCGAATTCGGGGACCGGGTCTTCACCTGGGCGCAATATGATCGAATTAAAGCCGAACATGGCGGGGCCGCCGCGGACAAGGCTCAGGACGCTGCGCTGGCAGAGGGCAAGGTGATAATAAAGGATGTTATTGCCGATGCCTTCTTACAGCAAATTCTTACCCGGCCTAAGGAATACGATGTTATCGCCACCCTTAACCTGAACGGGGACTATATATCTGATGCGCTGGCGGCACAGGTAGGCGGTATCGGGATTGCGCCGGGGGCCAACATTAACTACGTCACTGGACATGCTGTATTTGAGGCAACTCACGGTACTGCGCCCAAATATGCCGGGCTGGATAAGGTAAACCCCGGCTCTGTATTGCTGTCCGGGGTGTTGATGCTGGAATATATGGGCTGGCAGGAAGCTGCCCAACTGATTTACCGTTCGGTGGAAAAAACTATTGCCGGCAAAGTGGTGACTTATGATTTTGCCCGTCTGATGGAAGGGGCCAGGGAGGTTAAGTGTTCCGAGTTTGGTGATGAGTTGATTAAGAATATATAAGGCAGCCTCAGATTTATATGGCATTGTCACCAGCATCATGCAGCAGGGCCCGGTCATAGTATAAAACAAACATGGCGGAGTTGAATTCTGGGCGGTAGTCAAGATAATGGGTGAGGGGCTTTAGGTTAAGAATGTTTATTAACTGCTCGGCGACTTTGTTTACCCATACTGCGGCCACAGCGTGTCTGGCCAGGATGATTTTTTCGCGGTTTTGGCGGCTTTCGGCGGCGATAAGCTCGGCTATATTAAAAATTCCTTCTACATTGATAATTAGCAGATTTTTTATCAGATAGACAGATAACTCGCTTGGAGGTTTAAAGGCTAATGATTTTGAGGTATTAAGACAAACTTCTTTGATTTGGCTGCATAGGTGTTTTGCCTGGTTCTCCATGATACATCACCTTTCTTTGCTGCCGGTTTAGAGATACGTGCAATTTCCCTAGTGTATTGTATGCTGACAAAATCTTCTTAGTGATGACAGTAATTATAAATATTTGCAGGAATTATGCAGGGAATGTCGAATAGATAATTTACACATCAATATTGGGTAAACTTATCGAAAGGTAAGGACACAAAGCTATGGGTCTAAGGCCGGATGCGGCTAAGATTGCCAGGTTGCACGCTAATGGAGGTTTACCCTATTATCTTTTGGTGGATAATAGGGTTTTTTCATTTAGTTTAAGCAAAAGGAGATGAATTTAACCATGAAAAAAGTCAGGTTAGTGGTCGCTGTAGGCATGGTCTCTGCGCTGTTGCTAAGTGGCTGTGCCGGCGCGGTGAAGGACAGGATACCTTTCTTGAATAAGGCAGACCCTAAACCGGCGGTGCAAGCAAAGGTTTATAAAGAAAATAAAAGCCCGCCGGCAAAAGACCAGGCTATGATTGACCGTGAAGTTGCCGCCAAAACTAATGATATGGTGGAAAAAATCCGGCGGGGTGACTGGAGCGGGGCGATTACAGTGGGGGAAAGTGCTTATGAACTGGACCCCAAAAGCGAACCGATGCTGGAGACTCTGACAGAAGCCTATGATTTTAAAAACCACCTGGAAGGACTTAATCCGCAAGAAAAAAATAACTATATTAAAATAGCCAGGAGCCATCAGAGTCTGGACCCGGCCAACAGGTTTAAGATACATGCCCTGGCCCGGGCACTTATAGAGGTTGGCGAGTTGACTGAAGGCAATAAACTGGCTTTGCAGGCTTATAACATGGCACCGGATAAGCCCCGGGAAATCGAGGATACATATGGCTGGGGACTGTGGCAGGCAAAGAATAAGACTGAGGCTTTAAAGGTGTATAACGCTTTATACAACCGCAAACCGTCTACTATTTTTCAATTATACCGGGCCGGCGTGGTCTTTGAACCGTTGGACCGGACTAGAGCCATTAATATGTATCATGCCACGGTACTGGTGGCGGACAATGCGCTGACCTGGCAGGAGAACAAAGATAACCTCAGCGCGGTGAGCTTGATAACAAAAATCCGCAATGATGCCGAAAAGGCGGAAAAGCGCCTGCTGGCCGGCGGTAATGCAATTGATTCCAATTTTTCGTTGTCTATTCTGGAGACCATCAGGCCGGAGCAGTATCCGCTAAGGTAGGCGTATAAAATATGGACAAGAAAAAAATACTAAGGATGACTAAATAAAACAGGAGGTTGTCATCCTTATGGAAAGAAAAAATACCTATGGTCGCGAGAATACCGGTGGAGTTACTGTTTATCCTACCCCTATCACGGTCGGTGAACATATCAATGTGATCTATGATGGGCTGCTGGCCCAATCGGGAGCTGATCAGATATGGTTGCGGATGGGTTATGGACCCCACCAAAAATGGGAAGAGATAAAGGATATAAAAATGTTAAAAACCGGGCGGGGCTGGGAACAAACCATGCAAGCGACGGAAGATAGCAGGATAAACTTTTGTTTTAAAGACAGCGCCGCCCACTGGGATAATAACAACGGTCATAACTGGAGTTTTGAAGTGCATAACGGTGGTACGTATTAGGTGCAAAAGCGGTCCGGAATTTTCTGGGCCGCTTTTTTGTTTGGGTGTTAGCAGGGTTTTTTGCATAAACCAGCACCCCTTTTGAAAAAATAACCTTACGGCCGGGTGCCGGCCAAATTATTTAAAGGGGGAAAAAATGTGCGTGTTTTAATGTTTTCCTGGGAATATCCGCCTAAAAGTGTAGGTGGGTTAGCCCAACATGTTTTTCACCTGTCCGGTGCTTTGGTACGCCGGGGCATGGAAGTTCATGTAATAACGGCAGGGGGCCCAGATATGCCGACACAGGAAGATGTGGCGGGGGTCAGGGTGCACCGGGTGAGTCCGTATAACGTTGCTGCACCTGATTTTCGCACTTGGATTCTGCAGTTAAATCTGGCTATGCAGGAGTATGCGACAGATTTAGTCAACTCGCTGGGTAAAATTGACCTGGTACATGCTCACGACTGGCTGGTGGCTTTTGCGGCCCGGGCCGTGAAACACGTTTACCGGGTTCCGCTTATTGCTACTATTCATGCTACGGAGTATGGCCGAAACCATGGTTTGCATAATAATGACCAGCGTTACATCAGTGATGTGGAGTGGTGGCTGACTTTTGAAGCCTGGCGGGTAATTGTCTGCAGCAGCTATATGGAAAATGAACTGCAGAATTTCTTTCAGTTGCCGCCGGATAAGCTGCGGGTTGTGCCTAACGGAGTAGATTTAGCCGGCTTTGATGACCGGCTGGTGGATTGGAAACAAAAAAACGAACGCCGGATGATCTTTTTTGTAGGCCGATTAGTCCGGGAAAAAGGTGTGCAGGTGTTATTTGAGGCTTTGCCCAAAATTATTTCTTATTATCCGGACACAAAGGTGGTTATTGCCGGCAAAGGTCCTTATGAGGAGCAATTGCGAAATCGGGCACGGGAAATGGGGGTTAGTCACCGGGTGCATTTTGCCGGATATATTGACGACGCTACCCGTAACCGTTTGTACCGGGAAGCGGCCGTAACTGTTTTTCCCAGCCTGTATGAACCTTTTGGCATTGTCGCCCTGGAAGGGATGGCTGCCCGCACGCCGGTGGTAGTCTCAGATACCGGTGGACTTAGGGAAATTGTGGAACACGGTGTGGATGGATTAAAATGTTATACCGGCTCTGCCAATTCGCTGGCTGATAATATTCTGACGGTGTTTGGGGACCGGGAGCTATCCCGGCGTATGATGGCTAAGGGTTACGAGAAGGTCAGGGATCACTATAGTTGGGATGTTATTGCCCGGCAGACGGTCAATGTTTACTGGGAAGTCCTGAATGAGTCCCGGGGCGCGGGATGGCGCTCAGAAGCCTGGGTAAACAGTAAGCTCAGCGAATTATATGGTCGCATCAGGAATTATGGCCGGTACACTGTTTCGGGTCAGAAGGGAGTGAATTAACTGTGCAAGCTGTTATTATGGCCGGCGGTGAGGGCTCAAGGTTGCGGCCCCTTACCTGTGACCGGCCAAAACCAATGGTGCCGCTGGTAAACAAGCCGGTGATGGAGTATGCCGTAAAATTGCTTAAAAAGCATGGGATAATTGATATTGGTGTAACCTTGCAGTACCTGCCCGGAGAAATCAGCAATTATTTTGGCGGCGGTGCCAGCTATGGGGTAAACATGCAGTATTTTATTGAGGAATCGCCCTTAGGGACAGCCGGCAGTGTCAAAAACACCGGCGATTTCCTGAAGGAGACCTTTATCGTAATCAGCGGCGATGCCCTGACAGATTTTAACCTGACCGAGATTATCAGTTACCACCGGGAAAAAAAGGCCATGGCTACACTGGTATTAAAACCGGTAAATATTCCTCTTGAATATGGGGTAGTTATTACCGGGGACAGCGGCGAGGTCCGCCAGTTTTTGGAAAAACCCGGGTGGGGCGAGGTTTTTAGTGATACGGTTAATACCGGTATCTACATACTTGAACCGGAGGTGCTGGAGTTTATTCCGGCCGGTAAAAAATTTGATTTTAGCAAAGATTTGTTTCCGCAATTGCTGGCAGACGGCAAGGCGATGTTCGGTTATGTGGCCGGCGGGTACTGGTGCGATATCGGTAATCAACGGCAATACCAGGAAGCTCATTATGATGTACTTGGCAACCGGGTAGAGCTGGCTGAATTAACGGGCGGAGTTCAGGTGGCGCAGAATGCTTATGTTGACCCGGATGCAATAATTGAAGGGCCGGTATTTATCGGGTCCAATACCCGTATTGAGGCCAGTGCGCGGATTGGTCCTGATACAGTGATTGGCCGGAATTGCCGGATTGAGGCCGGTGCCTCCTTGAAACGGGCCATTCTATGGGACGGTGTGTATGTAGGGAAAAAAGCGGAAATTCGGGGCGCAGTGCTTTGCAACCGGGTACAGGTAAAAGATCAGGCGGCGGTTTTTGAAGGCGCGGTTATCGGTGACGACACGGTGCTGGAAGAAGGGAGCAGGGTCAAGCCGGATACCAAGGTCTGGCCGCATAAGCGGGTAGATAAAGGGGCGGTGGTGGATACTCATCTGGTTTGGGGTACCCGTGGACAAAAAACTATTTTTGGCCGACATGGCATCACCGGCCGGGTGAATATTGACCTGCTGCCGGAAAATGCGGCCAAACTGGGCGCCGTTTTTGGCAGTATTATTGGTGCCGGCAACCGGGTAGTGCTATCCGCCGACCATTACAAGGCCTGTAAAATGATCAAGCTGGCCCTGCAGTCCGGTCTATTAGCCGCCGGGGTGGAACTGGCGGACCTGGGGTATATTGTGACCCCAGTGCACCGCTTTGCTATCCGGGCTGCGGCAGCCAAAGGGGGTGTGCATATTAAGCTGTCTCCGCACGACCCGGAGCAGGTGAACATCCACTTTTTTGATGAAAACGGGGCTACCATCTGCAAAGATACGGAACGTAAAATCGAAAACCTTTATTACCGGGACGATT
>CAZWUW010000010.1:0-46147 GCA_964636895.1 uncultured Eubacteriales bacterium | reverse complement strand
CTGAAAAGATTCATACCTATAGCCCTGCAATCCCCTAGCCGGTATCTTAACCTACAGGCTGATTTGAGTGTTTCCGGTAGTATTCATATTAATCATTTCCGCTTTTCTTCTGCCCAGGTTCTCCATTACCGGCCCCATGGCGTCTTCCGGTATGTCAATAACTAAATGCTCCACCGGCTCCATTAATTGACCGCCAATTTTTTTGGTGATTACCTCAGGTTTGGAAACCTGCAGCTCATACCCTTCCCGGCGCATGTTCTCTATGAGAATAGACAAATGCAGTTCTCCCCGCCCGGAAACCTGGAAAGAATCCGGACTGCCGGTTTCCTCCACGCGCAGGCTCACATTGGTATCCAACTCCCGGAACAGCCTTTCCCGCAGTTTGCGGGAAGTTACATATTCGCCTTCCCGACCGGCAAAAGGACTATTGTTGACCATAAAGGTCATGGATAATGTGGGTTCATCCACTGTAATAACCGGCAGTTGCTCAGGATTTTCATTACAGGCCAGCGTTTCCCCAATGTTCAGTTCACTCAGGCCGCTTATGGCCACAATTTCACCGGCCTGGGCGGAAGCCACCTCTTGCTTGGCCAATCCTTCAAAAACAAACAGTTTTGCTACTTTGCCCCTTACTGACTCACCGTTATGCCTAATCAGCAAAATACTCTCCCCGGCTTTCACATCACCCCTGGCAATACGGCCAATGGCTATTTTCCCCAGATAAGGGTCATAGGCCATATTGGTAATAAGCATTTGAAAAGGCTGCCGGTCATCGCCCTGCGGTGCCGGGATGTTTTTCAGCACCGTTTCAAACAACGGACATAAATCCGTACCGGGCACGTCTGGATCAAGCGTCGCTACCCCGGCCCTAGCGGAGGCATATACTACCGGAAACTCCAACTGCTCATCATCAGCGCCCAGCTCAATGAACAGGTCAAAAACCTCGTCCACCACCTCATGGCAGCGGGCGTCCGGCCGGTCAATTTTATTGATTACCACCACCGGTTTCAGGCCCAGTTCCAGAGCTTTCCGCAAAACAAACTTAGTCTGGGGCATGGGTCCTTCAAAGGCATCCACCAGCAGCAGTACCCCGTCCACCATTTTCAGCACCCGCTCCACTTCACCGCCAAAATCTGCATGGCCAGGTGTATCCACAATATTGATTTTCACGCCATTATAAGAAACCGCAGTATTTTTCGCCAGAATAGTAATGCCCCGTTCCCGCTCCAGGTCATTACTGTCCATTACCCGTTCAGCCACCTGCTCATTAGCCCGGAAAATACCGCTCTGTCTAAGCAGTCCATCCACCAAGGTTGTTTTGCCATGGTCAACGTGGGCAATAATTGCAATGTTCCGTATATCATCTCTAGTCAACTTTTTTCTCCCCTCTTTAATTGCACAAACTATTTTGTTAGACAAACACTTTAATAGTATAGCAGGTAGTACGTCAGGGCGCAATAGAAAGCCATCTTACTCGTTCCATGCGAATAAGATGGCTTTTTTAACGCGTCAGTCTAATCGATATTTGTCTCTCAGCCTGTCCGCCAGCTCCCGCATTACGGCAAATGACTTTTCCACCGACCTGGTACCGTCGGTATTTACCAGGCAGCAGCGAGCCGGGGCCAGCCAGGCTTGCTTTATAATCAGGCCTTTATCTATACCGTGTTTATCCAGGTAATCCCACATTTCTTCCAGCCTGAATTGCAGTGAATCGACGGATTCCGGTGCCAGTTCCTCGGTCAGGGTAGGCACCAAACCCCAGGATATAATCCCCCCACGCTCCAGGAAGGCCTTGATTTGCTCAGCATATTTGGTGAATATGGGGCCATTGGCAAAAACATCAACCGACAAAATATCAAGGTCCAGCCCTTCCAGCAGGAATGACCAGTCCGGATTGCCGCACAGGTGCACCCCTCTTGGCCCTTCCATGTTCTCCAGGAACCCCTTGAAATCGTCCTTGGCCACATTGCTCGAATAGCCGGTAAATGACCCGAACAAGATTTGCAGCCCCGGTTCGTCAATCCAAACAAAGGCATTGGGGTTCTTTGCCCTGAGCTGGTGGAACTGGACATTGGCTTTCCGGGCCATAAAATCATACAGGAACTGCTTTACTTCGTTATTATAGATAATTGGCTTTTTGTCCTTATCGGTAATTTTCATCCCGAAACTGATAGGACCAATCTGCTGGCCGCGGATGGCGTAGTATTGACCCAGGTCCGGCCGCTTTAAAAATTCTTGGTAGACTACCGAATAATCTGGCGTAATGCTGAAATAATCTGGGTTTTCAATGCTTTCATAGTATTTTTCCAGGTCGGCATAAAAATTATCCAGGTCAAAGTAAATCTTTTGAGCAGCCTCGTCTATGGTGATACCGGGAAAGTTTTCCGTAATCTGGACATACATGTCTTCATAAAAACTCACCCGGGGCAGTTGCGGCCAAAAAGGTATGTCAGTAGTAAAAGCCAACTCCATAGCTTTTTCATAATTCGCATGAGGCAAAATACCCATTGCCGTGGTCATACAGTTTCCCTTCAGCATCATCATCCGGCCCTCCTGTGGCTTTTCCTTAATAATACTACAGGATAACCGCGAATACTGTGATTTATATCAACATATTGCGTAAAATTATTTCCCTGACAAGCTCATTAATCCGGTCTTTATCATGTTTCGCAAGTGCTTGGTAATCTATTGGTGGGGAAACAACCACTTCCACCACGGCCGGTTTGATAAAGCCCTTATTGGCCTCCAAAATCCGGTACGAACCGTTTATAGAAACCGGCACGATGGGCACCTCCGCTTTGTCGGCCAGCTTCAGACTGCCTTTTTTAAACTCGGCTGTTTGATCCCCTTTGCTTCTGGTTCCCTCTGGGAAAATCACCATTGACTGGCCGCACCTAATAATATCTGCCGCCTGATTAATTGCTTTGAGGGACTGCCGGATATCCGTGCGATCCATTAAAACACAGCCAACTATCCTCATCCAGGTTGAAATAACGGGAATCCTGGCTAATTCAATTTTGGACACAAAGCCTTTTGGTTTATTGATATAACCCATCAGCACAAAAATGTCAAAATTGCTCTGGTGGTTGCTGACAAATAACACCGGCCCTGACCGAGGTATATTTTCCAGACCCTTAATCCGCACCTGAGAACCGCTGGCGGTAACTAACAGCCGCGCCCAATGGTAACTAATGAAATGCGCCAAACCTCGTTGAGCCTCCGGCCGTCCTAACCACCCCAGTATATACCAAACGCCGAGGGGTATCACCGTAATTGCCGTAATTACAACCAAAAATGTTATAAACCAAATCGTCCGCAGCATGCTGTTCTTCCTTTCCAATACCTGTCTAACTAATTTTATCAGAGTAAAAATTTAGCGTCAATTAAAAAACAAGCGCAGCTTATTAAGCCACGCTTGCGGTTCACCGGAAATTTACAGCTGAACCTGAGGCAATTTTTTCAGGGAATCTTCTATCAGTGTATCGGGATACTCGTAGTCCTCCAATTGACCATTGATGTATGCGTCATAAGAGGGCAGATCCAGATAACCGTTGCCGCTTAGACAGAACAGGATATTTTTGGCCTCCCCCGCTTCTTTGCATTTTATAGCTTCATCAATAGCTACCCGGATAGCGTGGGAAGACTCCGGGGCCGGCAGGATCGCCTCATGCTGGGCAAACAATACCGCTGCCTCGAAACAGGAACGCTGATTGCGGGCCTGCGCCTCAATAATGCCGTCATGGAATAACTGACTCACCAGCGGTGAATCACCATGGTAGCGCAACCCGCCGGCATGAATGCCGGGCGGCATAAAGTCATGTCCGAGAGTATACATCATCATAATCGGTGTCATCCCGGCAGTATCGCCAAAGTCATAGGCAAATTTACCTTTGGTCAGGGTCGGGCAAGCCGAAGGCTCCACCGCAATAACCCGTACTTTCTGATCCCTGGTCAGTTTGTCATAAACAAAGGGAAAACCTATCCCGCCAAAGTTACTGCCGCCGCCGCAACACCCAATCACGATGTCAGGATAAGCATCGACCTTGGCCATTTGGGCCTTAGCTTCCAGGCCAATAACCGTCTGATGCAAAACCACATGGTTCAGTACACTGCCCAATGCGTAATTGGTATCTTCCCTTAATACGGCATCTTCCACCGCTTCGCTGATAGCAATGCCAAGGCTGCCCAGAGAGTCTGGATTTTCGGCCAGGATTTGCCGGCCAACATTGGTGGTGGCACTGGGACTGGCAATAACATTAGCCCCGTACGTCTGCATAAAAATCCGGCGGTAAGGCTTCTGGTGGTAACTTACTTTAACCATGTAAACAATACATTCCATATCAAAAAACTTACAGGCTAAACTCAGCGCACAACCCCACTGACCGGCCCCGGTCTCAGTGGCCAGCCTTTTAACACCGGCCTGTTTATTATAATAAGCCTGAGGAATGGACGTATTGGGCTTATGACTGCCCGCCGGACTCACCCCTTCGTACTTATAATAAATCTTAGCCGGCGTGTCCAGGGCCTTTTCCAGCCGGTGGGCACGATACAACGGTGCCGGCCGCCACAATTTGTAGATTTCCTGCACCTCTTCGGGAATCTCAATCCATCGTTCGGTAGAAACTTCCTGTTTAATCAACTCCAGCGGAAAAATCGGGGTCAGGTCCTCCGGTCCGGCAAGCTTACCAGTTCTGGGATTAATAGGCGGTTTCGGCAAATTGGGCATGTCCGCCTGGATATTATACCAGGCCGGCGGCATTTCCTTCTCACTCAGCAGAATTTTGGTCTGACTCATCTCAACAAAACTCCCCTCTCCTAAAAATAATGAATTATTTTCCATACATATTATAATTTTAACCTACGGCAAAAAAATATTCAAGTTATAACAGTTAAAAATCAGGTTTCTACATTACGCAGAAACCTGATTGGCATTGGTCCATTTACCGCACTTGTCGCTCCAGCGGGCGATAACTTTGTCCTGAACGGCGATTTCAATAACCTCACACAGGTTTGGGCAATCGCCGCATTCAAAACTGACGGCCTTAAACTGCTCATCTGCTACGGCAAACCCTTTAAACCCGGACTTACCAGTTTCCTGCACGGCTTCCCGGGCGAGTAAAGCAGCACCCACAGCACCCATCACATCAAAGTGCTCAGGAATATATACTTCTATCCCCAGCGCTTTTTCAAAGGCCTGCTTAATACCGATATTTGCTGCCACGCCTCCCTGGAATACCAACGGACCCAATACATCTTTGCCTTTACCGACATTGTTCAGATAATTCCGCACCAACGCCTCGCATAAGCCGGCCAGGATGTCCGGCAAATTATGGCCCATTTGCTGTTTATGAATCATATCTGATTCGGCAAAAACCGAGCAGCGGCCGGCAATCCTTACAGGATTGGCTGCCTGTAAGGCAATACTGCCAAAATCCTCAATAGCTATATTCAATCGTGCCGCCTGCTGGTCCAAAAAAGACCCGGTGCCTGCCGCACATACAGTATTCATGGCAAAGTCAGCCACCACACCGTTGCGCAAAATAATAATCTTGGAGTCCTGGCCTCCTATTTCCAGCACTGTCTGCACATCAGGCACCAGGTACGATGCCGCCACAGCATGAGCCGTTATTTCGTTTTTGACAGAGTCCGCGCCGACAATAACACTGGCCAGATGACGACCGCTGCCGGTAGTACCGACACTGCCAATTTCCATATCGGCCGGTATTTTTTGGGCAATCCGGGCCAATCCCCGTTGTACGGTTGGTATCGGCTGCCCCTGTGTGCGCAGGTAGAGTTTTTCCAATACCCGGTTATTTTCATCCAGCAGCACCAAATTAGTGCTAACTGAACCTACATCAATACCTAAATAAGCACGCATTTTTTATCCCCTTCTTTCCGGTATTTCCTTCTGCTCAGCAGATCCACAAAGGCCTCTAGCCTGGTTAAAACCCCGGCATCGCCGGCATGCTCATCCACGACAAGGGTAAAAGTTGGAATATCATGTTCCCTGCTTACCCGGGGCATGATGCTTTGAGCCACTATTTCGGGCATACAGGTGAATGGCGCCACCTGAATCACCCCATCGTACCCGGACCGGGCGTAAAGCACAGTGTTGCCGATACTCTCCTGGCCGTGGCCGCCAATAAAATGGTTAATGTACGGCGGTGCCGCAGCCTTAGCTGCTTTGCTCCCCTTAACCTTTAGCAGCCCCATAAAGAGGTGGTCATTAATCCATTCACTCAGGTAAATAGAGCGGTTAACCTCTACTCCCAAGCGGCCCAAATGCTGTTCCAGCTCCAGGTTGACAAAAGGCTCCAGTAAAACATAAATCTCACCCACAATACCAATTTTTAATGCTTGTTTTTTTTCATCCACAACTAACCGTTTATAGCAACTCATTGTTTTTAACAATACGTCATCCAGTTCTTGCTTGTTTTTTGCCGTATCAATTGCCAATAGCCCTTTTTTGTAAACTGCATTGGCCGACCCAGTTTTTATTTCCCGGGCCCTAAGTTTTTGCACTTCTGCTTCAATTGTGTCAACTGCCCTGGCTTTATGCCAGGCATACTTAACAGCCCTAATAATATCCGGCCAGGACCGTTCACCGGCAATCTGTTTTATTTTAACCAGCAGTTCGGAAATATGTTTCTGTGGTGGTTCCAGAACTACCATGTTGTAATTATATCCGAGGTCCCGCAGAATCTCCCGCTGCACCTGGGCATAATAACCAAACCGGCACGGGCCGACACCGCCGGCCATTAAGACGGTATCGGCACCCAATTCATAAGCCTCCATAAAATTCCCCAGATTCACCTTTAGCGGCAAGCAGGCAAATTCAGGCGAATACCGAACCCCCTGGGTCAAGGTTTTTTTACTTGTTGGCGGCGGCACCACTACTTCCACACCCAGATTTTCTAATAATGCCTTTAAACAGATGTACATATTCCCCATATGGGGAAAAGTTACTTTCATTATTGTGCCGCCCTCCATTTAATCATATCCACAAAAGCCTCCAGCCTAGTTACCACGCCGGCCTCGCCGGTATGCTCATCGATGGTCAGGTTCATAAAGGGAACCTTTTTCTCACGCCGCAGGTTCCGCTCAATAATTTCCCCGGTAAAAGAATCAGGCCCGCAACCGAAGGCGGCCAGATGGATAATCCCGTCTACGGGCCGGCTACCGGCATAATGGAAGGCGGCACCGACCATTTGCCGGCCCAAAGTCCAGAATAACCGCTTCGGCAATTTGGCGGCGCTGTCCTCAATATCCCCTGTGGCCAGGTTATCGGCAGTAAGCACAATAACGCCCAAAGCACGAAGTTTCTGCACGATATTCATACTGATATAAGTGTCGTAAATATTATAGCCGTGCCCAATCAAAGCAATCTGTAAATTCCTGTCATTTGCCGACGAAACTACTGTTCCCTGGTTTCCAGCCAAAAGAGCAATAGCTTCGTGGGGCAAATACCCTGCAGCGGTCAGCCGGTTGAATTTCTGCTGCCCAGCCAGCCCGTGCCGGTACGCCAGCCAAATGGCCAGCGGATTGGCAGTAAAGATTTTACCCACCTCATAAATGGCCTGATACAAGTTCCCCCGCCGGCGGTTAAGATTTATCGTAACATCAATTAAATAGGGCAGCCCATCAATGTTGTGCCTAATCATATCAGGTAAACCCAAAAATTTGGGGCAGATATAGGCCTTTTTTTCCACGCTGACAATCCTGGGGACAAAAACATAGTCTACACAATCCTTCAGTTCCATTACATGTCCATAAAACAGTTTAACTGGTAAACAAGCCTCGTCAACAGCCGATTTTACTCCCTGATCCAGGATAGCCTTAGTGGTTGGCGGCGAAACCACCACTTGCACACCGAGGTAATCAAAAAAACCATACCATAACGGAAAATAATAGTAATACATCAAAGCCCTGGGAATCCCCACCTTTACCGGCATGGTAAATTTAACCTCCCTTATTAAATAATACCAACTACTAGTATTGACCTGAGCAACTGGTTTTATTCGGAATGTTCATTATTTCGTTTTTTTACAGGCTTGCGGGCCGGGGTTAATTCCGGCTGCCGGCTGCGGTCCAGCGGTTTTAAGATACTGGGCCGGCTGTTATTTATCGGCACCGGCGAACGCACCAAAATGGCTTTCAGGGCTTTGGCGTTAAAAGGCACGACCGGCCACAGATAAGAGATACCAAAAGGTCTGGTCAGTCCGAGCAAGACAAGAATTGCACCAATGCCAATGATGAATCCGGGCAATTTCAGCAGCGCCACCATGATTAACAGGAAAATACGGAAGAGACGGTTAGCCATAGCCAATTCATAGCTGGGTGTGGCAAAAGAACCCACGGCCGCAATAGCCAGATACAATATCACTTCCGGGGTAAATAAACCCACACTAATTGCCACATCGCCAATCATAAAAGCAGCAATCAGACCAAGGGCAGTAGCCAACGGTGATGGTGTGTGGATAGCTGACATGCGAATCATATCCAGACCGATTTCTGCAATCAGAAACTGCCAGATCAAAGGTACTTTACCCAATTTGGCCGGTCCGATGTATTTTAGTGACTCTGGTAGCAACTGAGGCTGTGTAACTACCAGATACCACAGCGGCAAAAGAAAAATTGATGCCAGCACCGCCACAAACCTGACCCAGCGCAGATACGCCCCTACTGTGGCATTCTGCCGGTATTCCTCGGCATGCTGCAAGTGATGAAAATATGTGGTGGGAGCAATAATTACACTAGGGGAGGTATCCACCATAACCAGCACATGCCCTTCCAACAGATGAATGGCCGCCACATCCGGCCGTTCGGTATAGCGGACCTGGGGCAGTGGGTTCCAGTTGTTGGTGGTAATAAATTCCTCCACTGATTTTTCAGCCATGGGCAAACCATCAATTTTGATATCTTTAATACGGTCTTTAATGGTATTAACCAGGTCCGGATTGGCAATGTCCTTGATATAAGCAACCGCGATATCATTTTTTGATCGGGCCCCGGCCTGTAATGCTTCAATGCGCAATTTAGGATCCCTGAGCCGGCGCCGTAATAACGCTGAATTAAACTGCAGGGTTTCCGTAAAACCGTCCCGGGAGCCCCTAACCACCCGTTCAATGTCCGGCTCTTCCGGTCCCCGGGCCGGGTATTGCCGGGCCTCAATAAGAATAGCCTGATCCAGCCCATCTACAATTAATACCATGAAGGCGGACAGCACCTTTGCAACAACATCTTCAATTTTATCCGTAGGCGCCGCTTTAATATAAGTAACATAGCGCGCCAGCAGCTTTTGAAGAGTATTGGGGCTGATATCCCCCCGGTCTAACTCCACAAAATTTTGCATGATTTCGACAAAGGGGATGTCTTTAATCATCCCGTCTACAAAAATAAAAGCGGCTTTTTTGCCTCCGATTTCAAATTCACGCAGCACTAGGTCAAAGCTTTCTCCAATACCCAGTTCATCTTTGAGCAATTTGATGTTTTCATCATATTTTTTGCTCACCCTGTGGCTGGCAGCCATAGTTTCTTGCATGCACATATCCACTCCTGTTTAATATTTCTTGTAACGCTTTGGTGGTGATTGGGGCTCCTTTGGCATAGTCGTCAGCAAAGTCCATCTTGCCGGTATCCCCGGTGCCAATTATTACCGGTATATTCAATTGCCCTAGGATATCCACGGTATCTCCTTCCAGCAAACGGTGCCCGGCACATTCCGGATTACCGCACTTGTCCACCGGCCCGTCAATGATTTTGCCGTCCCGGGTAATGGATTCCGTCACCCGGACCCCCTTGGTAAACCGGGTGTTAGCTGCCACAGCCACCGCGCCAAGCACCTCAATAGCGGAATGCCGGGCCACATATGCCAACACATGTTCACCTTTACCAGGCCCTCTTTTCCCTCGGTCATCCACCATTATTACCACTGGATCACCTGCCGCCATGCGGATTAGTTGAACAGCCTGCTTGCCGGTAATAGGGGTGGGATTGCCGGCGGACAGGGAAATACATCGCGCCCCGATATTCCGGGCGGCGGTCTCCACGGCGTGGCAGGCCACCCGGTCGGCATCAGTGACAATAATAACTTTTTTTCTTTCTTCAGACCGCATGTGTTTATTCCCCTTTCGGTGTAAATACCACCGCCACCAAATAGCCGAAAATTACTGCTGCCGCAATCCCGACAGCGGCGGCTTCGATACCGCCTCCAAAAGCCCCCAAAAGCCCCCGTTCCTTAGCCCCGTTAATCGCCCCCTGAGCCAGCAAATGACCAAATCCGGGCAGGGGCACGGTGGCACCGGCACCCGCAAAATCCACCAATGGCTGATAAATACCAACTGCACTTAGTACAGCGCCTCCGGTAACAAACCCTACCAATATATGAGCCGGGGTAATCCGGTAACTAGTCAGATCCATCAATAACTGCCCGATAACACAAATTCCGCCCCCTACTATAAAAGCTTTCACATAATCCATTAATACTACCTCCTCAGTGCAAATTCCAAGCATCAATCACTACGGCATGACCAATACCTGGAATGGATTCACCCTGCAGGGTTGAAACCGGACTCATCAGTGCGCCGGTGCCAATGCCCAAAACCCGCTTAATTTTCCCGGCCAGGAGTTCTTTGATTAAATAACCGCCCAACACCACAGCCGAACAGCCACAACCGCTCCCACCGGCATGCGTATCCTGCGCCGGGTCATAAATCAATACCCCGCAATCGGTATAATTATTGGAAATATCATAACCAGCTTGTTTAACCAGTTGTTCCGTCAGACTCCGACCAATGGCGGCCAAATCGCCGGTAATAATCAGGTCATAATCCTTGGGTGTCCGTCCGGTATCTTTAAAATGCTGAATCATTGTGTCAGCGGCTGCCGGTGCCATAGCTGAGCCCATATCATTAACATCCTTAATGCCTAAATCCGTTACCTTGCCCATGGTGGCATGGGTGATTAACGGACCGGTGCCCTGGCCGCTTAATAAAGCCGACCCGGCCCCAGTTACCGTCCACTGGGCGGAAGGCAGTCGCTGAGTGCCCAGTTCTGTAGGAAACCGGAATTGCCTTTCCGCTGTGTCATAATGACTGGATGCAGCCGTAAGTACGTGGTTGGCAAAACCCCCGTCCACCAGCATGGAACCCAGGGCCAGCCCTTCAAACATAGTAGAGCAGGCACCGTAAAGACCGATAAATGGGATGCCCAGCGCACGGGCAGTAAAGTTGGCCGAAATAATCTGATTCAACAGATCACCGGCCATCATATAATCAATCATGTCCGGCTTCATTCTAAGTTTTTTTAAAACCCGCTCACAAACCTCCATAAGCATCTTGCGTTCAGCTTTTTCCCAGGTTTTTTCCCCGCTAAGGGTATCTTCCCACACATGGTCAAAACTGTTGCCCAGAGGTCCCCGGCCTTCCTTTGGTCCCACTACAGCTGCGGTACCAAGCAAGACCGGCGGGTTGGCAAACTGCACTGTCTGCTTGCCAATTTTTTTTGTCGCAACCAAATTGGTTCCTCCTCAACTGATAATTACGGCAGGTTCAGAAAAGTAAATAATCCAATTAGCCAAGATGTAACAAACCCAAAAGTCAGCACCGGACCGGCCAGGATAAACATCCTTGCCCCCAGGCCCAAAACCATGCCTTCCCGCCTGAACTCCAACGCCGGCGCCACAATAGAATTGGCAAAGCCCGTGATTGGCACAATGGTGCCGGCTCCGGCATATTTAGCAATAGCATCATATACCCCCAAACCGGTTAGAAAAGCCGCTGTAAATACCAACACAGCCGAAACAGCCGCCCCCGCATCCTGTTGGGCCAAACCCTGTGCCTGAAACAGGTTTAACAGTAATTGACCGGCCACGCAAATTAAACCACCGAAAAAAAAAGCCCCCAAAACGTTCCTGACTAACGGCGGTTTTGGTTTAGTTTGTTGCACCATCTGCTGATATATGATTTTTTGCATTTCCTGTTCGGAAGGCTTTAAATCCTGTTCTTCCATACCATTCACCTTTCTGTTTTTCTGTTTCTGCTTATTAACCAAAAAACAGGCTGTTCAAAAACGGGTATAGCCTGAAGCCGGTTTCAACAAGGTCAAAGCCGTACCGTGGGTACGCAGGAATCCTTGATAAAACCGGCACCAAAGCTAGACGAAGTTTTTCAACAGCCTGAGGAAACTGCCGGGCATCCTCATGATAATTCTATTCAGTATAAGCAATTTTCACGTTAGCTTTGTATTCCACCAGCCGGCCGTTTTTTACATCAGCGGTAAGGTTATAAACTTCTACTCCGGAAATATTGTCATGCATCCTGGATGCTTCCCGGACCGCCGCCTGAACCGCATCTTTCCAGTTATCAGGGGATTCACCCACTAATTCAGCCACTTTTACAAACAATTCAACCACTCCTCTTATATGATATTGTTACATAAAAAATTTTCCCAAAAGTACTCTTAATTATACATCCAGCTGTATCTCTGTGCTTTTTCCAAAAAACAGAAGCGCCGTCACCGGCGCTCCTAGTTGTTTGTTTCCAATATATGCTTTAAGTTTTTTAAAGCCTGGCGTTCAATCCGGGATACCTGCACCTGAGATATATTCATCATCGCTGCTACTTCAGACTGGGTCTTATCCTCAAAAAACCTTAAAATCACTACCTGCCGCTCCCGCTCCGGCAGCCTCACTAGAATTTCCTTCATTGCCAGCCGGTCAAACCAACTCGCGTCATCACCCTTTTCGCCGATAATAGCGTCCATAACATAGATAGGGTCACCGTCATCCTGATACAAGGTTTCATAAATGGAAGTCGGGCTTTGCACCGCTTCCATGGCGCTGACGATTTCTTCCCGGCTCATCCCTATGGCTACGGCAATTTCGCCGATGGTCGGTTCCCGGCCCAAATTGACAGCCAAATCTTCTTTGGCCCGTCTGACCTTACCAGCTATCTCCTTAACCGACCGACTAACCTTGACCGGGTTATCATCCCGTAAAAACCGCCTGATTTCACCTATAATCAGGGGTACGGCATAAGTTGAAAACTTTACATCATATTTCAAATCGAATTTGTCAATGGCTTTAATCAGTCCTATAGTCCCAATCTGGAATAGATCTTCCGGTTCATAGCCCCGGTTGGCAAAACGCTGGACAAGATTAAAAACCAGCTTCAGATTACAGTTGACTAACCGTTCCCGGGCTACCGAGTCACCGTTTTTGGTTTTGTATAATAAGGCCTTCATTTCCTCATCGGAAAGCAACGGAAAACGCGGCAGGTTCATTTCAGATAAACGGGTGTTCATCACCACCACCAGCCTAATTCTTTTCCTGAATTACCGGAACTGCTGCCGGAACAGTGCTTTTTACTAACAGTACCCTGGTTCCTTTGTTAACCACGGATTGCACATCCACCCGGTCCATAAAGGACTGCATAAACACAAAACCCAGACCCATCCGTTCCGGATCAGTAGAATAAGCCGGCTGCATCGCCCGGGCTATATCCGGAATGCCCTTCCCCTCGTCTTCAATGGCAATCTCCAAAGAGTTTTCCGTAGTAGTGGCAATAACAGTTACTATCTTATTGGGGTCATTATTATACCCATGGATAATAGCATTGGAAACCGCCTCAGAAGTAGCCACTTTTATTTCTTCCAGGTCCTCTAACGTCAAATCCAGCTGAGCCGCAAAAGCAGCAACAGTAATCCGAGCCAGGGCTACATTTTCCGGCAAACTGAGAAATACCAGTTTTACTTGATTCTTGATTTTCATGTCCCATCCTCCTTAACAGCAGTGCAAGGCCTGTAGCGCCTGATCTTCTTTTTCATAGGCGCCCATAATTTTTAAAAGCCCCGATAATTCCAGAATTCTTTTCACCTGCGGCGCCGCACCCACCATTGCTACCTTACCGCCGCCTGCAGCAATGCGTTTGTAACGCCCGAGAATGGCGCCCAAACCGGAACTGTCAATGAACCTGACGTTCTGTAAATTTATAACCAGGTTCCGTACCGGATGTTCATCCAGCTTGCGGTCCACCTTAACCCGAAACTCATCGACAACAACCAAGTCCAGCTCTCCGCTGACCCGGACTACCAGCGTATTACCCGCCATATTTGTCCGCAGTTTCATGGGCCTCCCCCTTCCGTTATGCTTAATCGGTATTCTACGGTTCGCGCCTTATTTCCTGCTACTTTTTGGCAAAAGAAATGTAACGTTTCGTCGAATAATAAGAGAAGGGGTATGGTAGTTTTTTACCATACCCCTTCATTGCATATTTTTTACCCGGCGTTACAATTGCGGCAAATTAAATCCTTTAGCCATTTGCGCCAGGATGCCGTCCCTGATTTTTTCATAATCGGCAACAAATTCCGCGCGGATCAAATAAATCCCTTGATGCCTAGCTACTTGTCTGACAACAGCCTTGATAATAAAGTAACCTAACTTGGGCAGATCAACGGAAAACTCCAATTCAGCATTGACAGGCAGGGTAAGGGGACACTCGATGTTTATATCGTGAATGCCGACATCAGTAATGATGCCACTGCATTTTTTGCCCTGCAGAGCGGAAATATCCAGGTTTTTATATTTAGTAATACTAAATACAGTTGGTGCCTGGACTTTAACATTGGCGTCAAAGATAAAGGCCTTAAATATTTGCAGTCCCAGGCGTTTTTGTCTTATCTGCTCCGCAATGATAAACCTGGCAATATCATCTTTGGTTTGTTTATCAGGATTGCTAAATTTGATACCACAATAATATTCCCCGTTTTTTTCAACCGCCCGAACCACTTCCCCATTAATGTACACAGGGTTATCCAATTGGAAAACCAGTTCCAGATCAGACCTGACAGGAAAACTTAAAGATGACCTCAATTGCATTCCGCCCAAGCTTAAATCAGTAACGAAACCATACTGGACATTAGTGCAGTCAGCAGCTAAAGAAAAACCGGCAGGGATGTTCACATTAACCCGGACGCTTTGCCGCCGCTGAAAACATCTGACCTGACGGGATTTGCTGCATTCTACGGTATATTTACCGTCGGTAAAGGTTTTATTTTTGATAATGGCTGAAAAAACATATAGCCCCAAGTCATGGGCCAGAAAAAGGAATATAGGTCGCCCCGCAACCAGCAACTCTGCACCTTCATTGTCCGTTAAATTAATAACCAAACTTTGGTCAACATTTTCACTGTGCATAATTCCCCTGAATATTTTGCGTATAACCTTCTCCGGATACCTGTCATCCTGTGCGAATACAGTTACATTTACATTGAGGTTAAGATTTTTTATGCCATCCATAACTATTATAAACCTCCTAAAAAAGGCAAATTACCTATTTGAGCATTTTATTCGATTTATTATGAGCAATTTCCTGCCCATAATATATGAAAATAATGCAATAAAAAAGCTTTACGTAACATATTTGTACGTAAAGCCTTGTAAAAAATGCTATTTCTCAAAAGTAAAGGTCTCGTTTAGCATCCTCTTTATGTGCCGGAAAACACTGCCTTCAGGCACCTCACGCTCGGCCACCAGATTTACGGCCAGCAACTCCCGGCCATCCTTACTAACCGTCATCCGACCGATTTTTTGACCTTTTTGTACCGGTGCATTAATCATCTTTGCCAAATCAATATTGTATTTGACTGCGTTTTTGCTGCCCTTGGGGACCGCCGCCCCAACGTTGTTTTCGGCAACAGCATTGACCCAGTCTACAGTACCTTTATATATACGGACGGTGCCTTTTTTTTCATTCTTTTTAGCTATATTGGCCGCTTCAAACTGGGCAAACCCATAATTATATAACTTCATGGATTCCCTGAAGTGGCTCCGCGTTTCCGGGGTAGCCATTACTACGGCAATGAGACGCAAACCGTCCCGCTCAGCAGTTGATGCCAGACAATATTTGGCCGCATTGGTCCAGCCGGTTTTGCCCCCGTCAACCCCCTTATACCACCATAACAACTTATTGGTATTATGCAAGACAAACTTGCCGCCTCTCAAATCATATTGTTTAATAGCGGTTAGTTTTTGAAAAAGCGGATATTGCAAAGCCTCCCGCATCATCAAAGCCATATCCCGGGCACTGGTATAATGGCCCTCGGCTGGCAAACCGTAATTATTGATAAAATTGGTGTTTTTGCAGCCAAGTTCTTTGGCCTTTTCGTTCATCATTTGCACAAAGCCTTCCAGGGAGCCGGCAATATGCTCCGCCACCGCCACACAGGCGTCATTGGCAGAACCAACTGCAATGGCAATAAGCATTGTTTCCATGGACATAGCTTCCCCGGGTTCCAGATAAATCTGGGAACCACCCATTTTCCAGGCGTTTTCACTGGTGACTACCTTATCTGTAAGTTTTACCTTTCCTTTTTCCACTGCCTCCAAGGCTACCAGCAGGGTCATGACCTTGGTAACGCTGGCCGGGGCCAACTGCTTGTCAGGATTTTTAGCAAACAATATGTTTCCTGTCATCGGATCCATCAGCACTGCGGATTCTGCCGTAGTTTCCAGAACCGGGGGTTCAGCCCAGCTGACCGGTACTGCTGTTAATACAAAACATAGAACCATGATTACTGTAAAGAATTTTCGTTTCAAAATAAAGTCCCCCTTTTCTTTACGGATACTTACTATAAAAGTATCCCTAGAAAAGGGGGAAAATATGCTTTATTGGCACCCGCCTCATTTTCCATCCACGACTCCGTGAATCAGGGGTCTTAAATCAGGTTTTACCGCACTGATGCGGTATGCAGACAGAATTAACCGCCTGGCATTTTCGACCTTGCCGCTGTCATTGGCATAAATTACCGCTATGGTTTCCCCGGCCTGAACCTTATCGCCGGCCTTCTTTTTTAACTCAATTCCTACCGCCAAATCAATTTCTGCTTCTTTTGTCTCCCGCCCTGCCCCCAGCATCATCGCGGCAATCCCAATCTGCTCCGCCTGAATGGCGTCAACAAACCCGGCTGCCGGGGCCGCTACCGGTATTGTCTCCCTGGCCTGCGGCAACAGTTCCGGCCGGTCAATCACTTCCGCGCTGCCCCCCTGAGCGATAACCATCTCTTTTAATTTAGCCAGTCCGGCACCGTTCCGGAGCAGTTCCTCCAAACGTTGCCGCCCTGCGGTAGCACTGTTAACCACCCCGGCCAGTTGCAGCATGTGCCCGCCCAGCACCAGGGTTAACTCCGTCAGGTCAGCCGGCCCCTTCCCATGCAGGGTATCGATGGCCTCCCGCACCTCCAGCGCATTGCCCACTGTAAAGCCAAGGGGCTGGTCCATATCGGTAACCACAGCCACAGTGCGCCGGCCTACTTCAGTGCCGATATCTACCATAGCCCGAGCCAGTTTGAAAGCATCCTCAGCTTTCTTCATAAAAGCTCCGCTGCCGGTTTTCACATCCAGCACAATTGCATCAGCGCCGGCGGCAATTTTTTTGCTCATAACAGAACTGGCTATCAGCGGGATGCTGTCTACAGTTGCCGTCACATCCCGCAAAGCATAAAGCTTCTTATCGGCCGGGGCCAGGTTACCGGTCTGTCCCACCACAGCCACTTTTATATTATTCACATTATTGATAAATTCCTCTTTACTCAGACTGACATTAAACCCGGGTATGGCTGCCAGCTTATCAACGGTGCCGCCGGTATGACCCAGTCCCCGGCCGGACATTTTGGCTACCGGCACACCGGCGGCCGCCACCAGCGGGGCGAGCACAAAAGTAGTTTTATCGCCTACTCCGCCGGTACTGTGTTTATCGACCTTGACCCCCCGGATGGCGGACAGGTCCACCTGTTCCCCGGAGCTGACAATAGCCATAGTCAGGTCAGCCGTTTCCTCAGCGGTCATGCCCTGAAAGAAAACGGCCATAGCCAGGGCAGCCACCTGATAATCAGGCACCTTTCCCTGCATATAGCCGTCTATGAGAAAAGCGATTTCTTCCCGGTTCAGTTCACCCCCGGACCTTTTTTTGAGAATCAGGTCATACATCCGCATCTTATAAAGCCACCTCTTGAATAATGCCTTTAACCAGTTTGATAAACTTTTCCCGTACCTTTTCCGCAGTTTCCATGACCTCATCATGGGTCAGCTTTTGCGGCAGCACCCCGGCCGCCATGTTGGTGATACAGGATATTCCCAGTACCTTAAGCCCGGCATGATTGGCCACAATCACTTCCGGGACGGTGGACATACCCACGGCATCTGCACCAATACCGCGCAAGTACTTGATTTCCGCCGGTGTCTCATATGTCGGTCCGGTAAGTCCGGCATAAATCCCTTCCCGAAGTCGAACTTTTTGCCCGGCACCAACCTTTGCTGCCAATTCTATCAGCTTGCGGTCATAAGCCTCCGACATATCCGGAAAGCGCGGGCCAAATTCATCATCATTCGGCCCAATCAGCGGATTAGTCCCGGTAAGGTTAATATGATCCTTAATCAGCATCAGGTCGCCGGGTTCAAAACCATGGTTAATGCCGCCGGCGGCATTGGTCACAATCAGGGCTTTTATGCCCAGCTTGCTCATCACCCGGACAGGAAAAACCACCTGCCGCAGTGCATATCCTTCGTAATAGTGAAACCGGCCCTGCATGGCCACAACCCGCTTGCCGGCAAACTGGCCAATCACCAACTGCCCGGCATGACCCGCCACTGTAGAAACCGGAAAATTCGGAATATCCCTGTAAGGGATAACCGTTGCCGCTTCCACTTCCTCTGCCAGCACGCCTAGCCCGCTGCCCAGAATTAACCCGATTTCCGCACCGGCCGGGACTTTTTCCTGTAAAAACTTTACCGTTTCAGCATAATTGATTTTTTCTGCCACGCAATCTCCCCCTTACATAATTTCCCTCAAAAAACTCGTCCCTGCACCCGGTTTAAGGCCAAATATATCGGCAATGGTCGCCGCCACATCAGCAAATGTTTTTCTGGTCCCGAGGTTTGTCCCCGGCCTGACTTTTGGCCCATATACCAATAATGGCACATACTCTCTGGAATGATCCGTACTAGCTGTCGTCGGGTCACAGCCGTGGTCGGCAGTAATCATCAACAGCCGGTCTTCAGTAATCAGTTCCAGTATTTCCGGTATCCGCCGGTCCAGCTGGGCCAGGGCATTGCCATACCCATGCGGATCATTCCGATGCCCAAAGGAAGAATCAAAATCCACCAGGTTGGTGAAAACCAGCCCGCGCCGCTGCTGTTTCATAAAAGCCAGGGTCTTGTCCACCCCGTCCATATTTTCTTTAGTATGTACCGCTTCAGTTATCCCCTGCCCGGCAAAAATATCTTCAATTTTGCCCACCGCCATAATTTCCGGTCCTTTTTCCTTCAGCCGGTCCAGTATTGTCGGCACCGGCGGTTTAAGCGAAAAATCATGCCGGTTCGGTGTACGCTGAAATGCGCCGGGTTGTCCGGTAAAAGGCCGGGCGATCACCCGCCCGACAGCTAAATCACCCACCAGCATTTCCCTGGCTGTACGGCAGATTCGGTAAAGTGCTTCCAGTGAGATTACTTCTTCATGCGCCGCTATCTGAAAAACACTGTCCGCCGAAGTATAAACAATGGGTCTGCCTGTCTTCATATGTTCTTCTCCCAGGCGGGCAATAATCTCCGTACCTGAAGCCACCTCATTAGCCAGGGTTGCCCGGCCAATACGCCGCTCAAACTCACGGATAAAATCGGCCGGAAATCCTTCCGGAAAAACGGGAAAAGGTTTCTCCAAAATTACCCCGGCAATTTCCCAATGCCCGGTTGTGGTATCTTTGCCTGCCGATATCTCAGCCATCCTGCCATATGCCGCGGCGGGCGCAACTGCCGGGGGCACACCCGCCACATCAATGATATTGCCGAGGCCAAGTTTAGCCAAATGCGGCAGCTGCAAACCGCCAACCGCCCGGGCTATATTGCCCAGCGTGTTACTGCCTGTATCCCCGTATTTAGCAGCATCCGGGAGTTCACCGACCCCCAGGCTGTCAATAACAATTAGTGTGACCTGATTAATCATTGATTGCTTCCTCCTATTATGCCCGCGGGTGGGTTTTGGCATAAACCTCCTTCAACCGCCCTTTGGTAAGATGAGTATAAATCTGCGTAGTGGTAATATCCGCATGACCCAGCATTTCCTGAACGGACCTGAGGTCCGCCCCGTTCTCCAGCAAATGAGTGGCAAAAGAATGACGCAGGGTATGGGGGGTGATATCCTTGGCAATCCCGGCTGAGCGGGCATATTTTTTAATGATTTTCCAGAAGCCTTGCCGCGTTAGCCGGCGTCCGTGGTGGTTTACAAACAAAGAAAGCTCTGCTTTGACTTTGATTAGTTTAACTCTGCCCCGCTGCAAATATTCGCCAACATAGCGCCTGGCCACAGAACCCAGCGGTACAATGCGTTCTTTCGACCCTTTACCGAAGCAACGGATATACCCAACCTCCAGGTTAATATGGTCGAGGTTCAAAGATATCAATTCCGTCACCCGGATACCGGTGGCATAAAGCAGTTCCAGCATAGCTTTATCCCTAAGTCCGGCTGGTTCCGTCACCTTCGGCTGTTTTAACAGCAGTTCCACCTCGTCCACCGACAGCACCCGGGGTAATTTCTTTTCCAGTTTTGGAGATTCCAGGTTTGTCGTGGGGTCCTTATCAATACGGCGTTCCCGCAGCAGAAAATGATAAAATGACTTCAGCGCCGCCAAATGCCGTGAAATAGTGGCTGTAGCCCGGCCGCCCTTCTGTAAGTATAACAGGTAGGCCATAACATGCGTTTTCGTTGTGTTTTGCAGTTCAGTGACTTTTTCTTTTTGTATAAAATCCAGGTAGTTGGCCAAGTCCCGGTAATAAGAGTCCAGCGTGTTTTCCGCCAATCCACGCTCTACGGCGAGATAGTGGATAAACTCGTCAACCAACGTTTTCATAAGCTTCCCCTCTAACATATGTACTGAAGCAGCCAACCCCGGCTGCCCCGCCGGAAATAATACAAATGAGAGTAGCTAAAACTACTCTCATATTTCCACAATAACCCATAGAAATCCTCTTTTTCACCTGTCCATCCGGTAGAAATCTTGCAGTTTAACCACAAACTCGTCCAGAATATTTCCCTGCTGTGAATTCACCGCTTTCTTTTCAGTTTTTTCCACCCGCATCGGATTACCGCTGGGCCGGTCATCCCTGAGCCAACCTTCTTTCGTCACGACCGGACCTTGATAAATATTATACAGGTGAGTAACTACCAACCCCAAAATAATAAGGGTCACCAGGATTCTAAAGCCCAGCACCAGTTTTAGTTTCGTCCGGTTCCGCACAATAATAAACATAAAACCACCCCTTACACCGGTGATAATAATTCTATATGCCGGTTCGGGGTGTTATAGAACGTATTAAAGCAGGTAGCCGACTGCCATTTTTATGAAAACTGGCGTGACATAAGCTTCACAAAGCCCAGCCAAACCGGTAAGCACCCCCAGCACAATCATCATTAGCGTGTATAATCCGGCTAAACGGAACACGGGATAACCATCTGCAGCTAAACGGTTCCTGATAATAGCCAGGGAAATACTAACCGACATTGCTGCCGCAACAATAATCACCGGAATTAACAAAAAGTTATGCGGCACCACGGAAATAAAAGCAAATACTATCCCTTTAACAGCCTTTTCCCGGGCCAGAAACCCGACCGTAAAACCGATAATAAAACCTCGGGTAAAAACCACCACCGGAATCAGCGGCACCCCGATTACTGACAGACCAAGGATATACAAAACAACTAATATATATAAATTATCTGTTAATGACCTAGTTATAGACTGGTCATTAAGCGGGGCCTCTCCTACTTTTTCCAAAAAGGAATTCAAATATGTGCCTAATTCGCCGATTTGCTCCGAATTCAGATTTTTTACCGCCAGTGCACCAAAAACCAAACCGGCAATAAAAAAAACCAAAACAATCAGGTAAACAAACCAATTGCGTCGAAAATACGCAAAAACAGCTTGTTTCAGCCATATATACACTTCATATCCCCCCAAATGCCTTTATTCAATACTATGGCCGGGGCAGATATTTTATGTCCGGTATTAAGATAATCTGGTAAAACCTTCTTCAATAATTATCCTGGAAATATACTCTGCCGCCAGGATATCCTCAAGGGAATTGGCGCTGGCCGCCACCACTGCAATACCGGCCCGCCATTGGGCCGCCTCTTCAATTGCCCGGATGGCCGCCGTCCGGGCAGGAACAGTGCCCCGCTTGTGCATAGTCCTGGCTACCGTGCCGGTAATGACACTTACCGCGCCGGCTGTCAGGGCGGCGTCAAAAGCTACCCCGCCGGTGTCGGTCACCGCCACCACTACCTTATTGTTAAAATCAGTAAGTTTGGCAGTTTCAGCGCCAATATTGGGCAGGATTGCCGTCACCTTCGCCCCGGCGGCAATGATGCCGCTGATGGCTTTGCTGGCCCGGGCTTTTCTTTCATCGTCGGTGCCAATCCTGGGCTCAGAAATCACAATCACGTCTGCACCGTTCGTCACAGCTAATTTACCGGCCTGCCGGCCGACCTTTGTCGGGTTTAGCTTTACCGGTGCAACGGAAATATCCGGACTAGCCCCGAAAACTGCTATTGCCCCGGCATCCAAAGCCGCTTCCAGGGTGGTAGACATATCAATCACATCCACCACCACTACCACATAGCCTCTTTGCGCCGCTTCCGCTGCGCCGCTGGCATTAACTGTTACATATATTCCGAAATTATTCATCTGCCCGCCTCCTGTAAAACAACTTTACCGTAACGGCCACCGCCACCGGCCGCAATACTCAATGCACCGTTGCGGGCAGCCATAATCAGCCGGGCTAAACCCGGACCTGCTGCCCGCGACAGGTCCTCCTCCGGCACTTCATGCAAAACAGCCATTTCCGTACCAAACTGAGCCAGTAATTTGGCAAGGGTTTTACCGCCAATACCCGGCAAATCCTGCAGCGGCACCTGATATCGATAACCTGGCCGGTGTGTTGGGTGCAGCGGTTCTTCCCGGTCACGGATCAGGCAAATGCGGTCATATACACCCATGGTAACCCGCCGGTTATCCACCGGCCGCCCGCACCCCGGGCAGGCAGCAACCGGCGGTGCCACTTCGGCCACCAGGTTGCAATCCTCACAATGGGTCCGGTGATATTTGCCCAACCTGGGGTGGTAACCGAAATTGCCGGTTACCCGGCGGCCTTTTTGACGCCTGAGCGCCATTATTAGTTCGTTAAAATCCGGTGTCGCCATGCTGATTAGGTTAAATTCCCGACCTATTTTGGACAGCGAATGAGCATCGGAATTGGTCAGAAAACTTTTTTCCGTCAGTTCGTCCAGAGTATCCGCAATATCCGTATCGGCACTTAGTCCCATTTCCACCGCCTGAATCTCCCGGAAAACTGCCGGCGATAATATTTCCAACAGGCTTTTAACACAACAACCGTAAACTCCTTTATGCGGGGTAAAAACATGGGCCGGTATCAGTATGCCCTCATATTCACTGGTCATTTCCGCCAGTTCCTGCATGGTCAGCCGGCTCTTTTGCGAACTTAGATTGATATTGGTAATATATTTCCCGATATGCCGGGTAAAAGCATGCAGCTTACCCAATGTAGGGAAATAACAAAGACAGTGGGCACTACCCCCGTCTGCTTCCGTAGTCTCCACTTCCCCACCGGGGATCAGCGTCACCTGCCCCCGGTACAGCAGACCCCCGCCGGGCAGTTCCGCTAATTCACCGTCAGCCAGCAGCCGCCGCATATCCTCCTGCACCTTAGGTGACAGGGCATCTATAACCCCTACTACCTGCATACCTTTACGCTGCATACATTCATGCATAATATTGGCCAGCGTCATGTCCCTGGCCGCAGTTATCTTTACCGGTGCACCATTCCCGGCCCGCCCAATATGTATGTGCAGGTCAACATAGTATTCCTTCATCTAAACCTCCGCCCAGCTCGTGCTATACTGCTGCCGCTTCTTTTACCGGTACAGCGCCGAATCAGTAATAAAAAAGATTGGACAGGCATATCCTACAATGAAATATAACCACAGGGAGGTACGAATATGATTGAGCTCATCTACCCAAACCGGATTTACATTTCCGGCAATATGCGCACCGTACAGGAACGCCTGGCCGAATATGCACAGCAATACACCACCGTAAAAGAACTACTGGCCGCCAAAGCGCCGGCCGGCAAATAAACCGTAGGCATTAGCAAATAATATACTTGCCGGCAAAAATCCCGGCCGCCCCGGCGGCCAGAAAAAACTCCCGGTCCTCTTCCACTTGACGGCCCATGGTGGTCACTTTGATGCCTTTTTCGGCCATAAAATCCAGCGCCGGGGAACCGTCTTCAATAACAATGTCATGCAGTCCCTTGACACCGTGTTTTAGTAATTGGGTATTAATAAAATGCTCTTTGGCGTCATCTGTCTTCGGCAGCACCACCACCGCCCTAGTTAAGGCAATTTTTGTCAAAACCGTCAGAGAATGATGACTGATCCCCGTATGACGTTCCCGTGGGTCGGCAAAACTAATCCGCGGCACAGCAATGGCCCGTCCTTCCAGAATATTGACGGCATTTATAATTTCACCCTGCTCAATGCCGGTAAAGCCATAAGTGGTACCGGTACCGACAATACCGGGGCCCATGCTCACCACAATCACATCAGCTGCTGCCACCCGTTTAGCGGCAATTAATCCGCTGTATATATTGACGGCTTCATAATCACCGCCAAAGGCATTACCCACCGTAATTGTGGCATCTATCAAGCCCAGGTTTTTCAGCTTCGCCACCAGCCTGCTCATAGGCAAGGGCAATGCCGCCCCATCAGTCATCACATAAGCCAGCCTGATTTTCGCCGCCCCGCCCCTTTTAATCCCGCAAACAACAGCAGGCAGCATACTATGCAAAGTAGCCACTACAACCGGGGTTTTCATCAGCGAACCGAATTCCTCAATTCTGCCCCGCCAGGGACTATCTTCCTCTTCCACAGCCAGACATTTCACCTGATTAGGGGTGTAGCGAAGTTTCATGATATGTCCTTTTTCCGGCACATCCACAGTTAAATTGGCTAAATTAGCCATTACATAATGAAAACCGCCGGAACCCAACCCCTTATAAACCGCAGTGGTATTAAGGGCCAGCCGGTCACCCACGGCCAGCGGACCGGTCATAAAATCATAATTCACGGCCATTTCCTCTTTGCCGTCTACGCTGACCAGCACTTCGGTAACCCCGTTATACTGCATCATAACCTTTACGACAATACCTTCTCTAATCCTAATCATTTAGCCTGCCGCCTCCAATTATACTGCGGTTTTGACCATCGCCAGCACCTGCATCATTTCCAGCAGATAACGGGCATTTAACACTAAATCCCGCACCGGGATATACTCATCGGTAGAATGCACCTTACACATGCCAATACCCAGGTTGGCCGTAGGAATACCGGCATCATTAAAAATATTGGCATCACTGCCGCCGCCGGTACTCACCAGCTGCGGTTCCAGGTTCAGGGCGCGGGCTGCCGTCATGGCCACCTGTACCACCTGGTCATTAGCCGTAAGCTGAAGCGCCGGATACAAAAACTCTTTGCTAATCTTTACCCTGGCATTATGCTCGGCTGCAGTTTCCTCCAGTATCCGGCACATCAGCGCTGTTTGCGCTTCCAGTTTTGCCGGGTTAATACTCCTGGTCTCGCCCTCAATATTTACCATGTCAGGAATTATATTGGTGGCTTTACCACCTTCAATAATACCAATGTTGGCCGTAGTTTCTTCATCAATACGGCCCAACTCCATTTTAGCAATCGCTTTGGAGGCAACCAGAATAGCATTGATACCTTCCTCCGGGCTTATCCCGGCATGAGCCGCCTTACCGAAAACAGTAGCTACTATCCGGTACTGCGCCGGTGCCCTAGTAATAATCGTGCCTGCTGAGCCGGAGCAGTCCAGGACAAAGCCCATTTTAGCTTTTAATAAACCAAAGTCTAAATTCTGCACACCCTTTAAACCGACTTCTTCGGCAACTGTGAAAACCACTTCAATATCACCATGCGGCAGCTTCTGTTCCTGCAGCACCCGCAGCAGTTCCAGGATAGCCACAATACCGGCCTTATCATCAGAACCCAGGATGGTATCTCCGGCCGAATAAACCACTCCGTCTTTTACCACCGGCTGCACACCTCGACCAGGTTCCACCGTATCCATATGGGCACAAAATACCACCGTTGGCAAACTATTAACATTACCGGCCAGTCTGCCGATAATGTTGCCGGTATCGGTATGCAGCGCTTCCCCGGCATTGTCTTCAAATACTTCCAGCCCCAAATCCGCCAGTTTTCGCAATAATACATCCGCCACCGCGCGTTCGTGCATAGTAGGCGAATCTATCCGCACCAGTTCGATAAACTCTTTTAATACGCGCTCTTCATTAATCATTCGTCAGCCTCCAAAATCTCCTTAACTATAATAATATGTAAAAACATGAAAATATTTATACCATTATTTTTCCACGCCCGTTAAAATAATCCTGCTAAAAGCAGTCGAGTTTTGTCGACCGGTTTTTGTTGGCAGCAGGGATTACAGTATTTTATATAGAATTCTAAAACAAATAACACTTTAATCAAAACAGGAGCAAACACATGATTCAATTAAACACCTTCAGAAAAGGGTTAAATAATGGTTTAACCACCACCTGGGAATTAACCAAAATGATGGCCCCGGTTTACCTGGCAGTGACTCTCCTCAGTCAAACTCCGGTTATGTCCTGGTTAGCCTGGATTACGCAACCAGTTATGGAGTTATTGGGGTTACCGGGAGAAGCGGCGACAGCACTGGTCCTCGGCAATGTGCTAAACCTCTACGCGGCTGTCGGGGCAATGGGTGCACTAACCCTAAATACCAGGGAAACCACTGTATTAGCCCTGATCTTATTGATATCCCATAATATATTTGTGGAAACAGCAGTCAGCAAAAAGACCGGCATCAAGGTTACATCCCTGGTACTAGTACGGATTTTTGGCGGTTTTTTGGCCGGAATGCTCTTAAACTGGGGGTGGCAGATATGGATGTAGCAGCCACCTGGGAATTTTGGCGGCTGACCGGCTGGGGCCTGGCCAAACTAATAGGTCAAATTGCCATCATTGTCATTCCCCTGATGATTTTTATGGAAATTATGCGCGATACCAATGTACTGGACACACTTACCGGATGGCTGCACTGGATAGTCAAGCCCTTTGCCATGCCGCCGGCGGCAGTGTTCCCCCTGCTGGTGGGGCTGATTTTCGGGCTGGCTTACGGGGCAGGTTTTATAATTCAGGCGGCAAAAGAAGGAGCTTTAAGTAAACGGGACCTTTACCTGATCAGCCTGTTCCTGGTCATCAACCACTCCGCGATAGAAGACACGCTGCTTTTTGCAGCCATCGGAGCCAATGGCTGGGTAGTGCTGGGTTTCAGGTTTGTCACCTCGGTTTTAATTACCTGGGCTGTGGGACGCTTTCTAATGCCGGCCGAAAAATACCCTGTACTTACCTGCCGGGAATGAACTAGCCTGCGGCAGATGCGAATGCAAAATCTGACCATCGCTGAGCGGGAACAGCAGATAAAAAAAATCGGCCATCTAAAGGCCGCAGGTCTATTACAAAAAAGACCGGGCCCCAAATCGCCGGGGCTGTATTCAACCACATGCAGCTATCATTGGCCTACTTAGCCGTCACCTGAAACTTACCATCAACATTTTGCACACCAAATTCGGCGTATGAAAAAGTTTCATTAGTGGCGTTATTTATCCGCTCAATCTTAAAAATGCCGTCACCGCTCAATACAGCTCTGAATTCATAATCTCCGATGCTATAGAAGACGTGATTTCCTAATTCGGTTTGCTTTAATTGATCCCAATTAACCTGACCATTGCCGTTAACTACCTGCGGTACATCAAGCTGAACACCCGGAAACTGTTCATTCAGGCTGTTTTCCAACTGCCCGGCCACTTGGTCCATGCTAATGTTAATCAAGTCATCCTTCAGGGTCTTGGCTTTTTCGGAAATGCCGCAGCCAGCGGTGAAAACCGCCAAAACCACAATGACTAACAACAAAAATACCCCTCTAAATCTTAGCATCAGTTAACCCCTCCCTAAATCAAGCATACTTTTGCTATTAGATTAATTATCCCCGTACAACTTCCGCCCCCAGCTCCAATGCCTGCCGGTTTAACGGAATCAGATTGTGCCGGCGTTCCGGCAGTACCATTTTTAGGGATTCAATAATAGCATCTATACTCACCGTTTTAGTCAGTTCTAAAAAAGCTCCCAGCATAATAATATTGGCTACTCTGGTATTACCCAGTTTTTCCGCCGCCAAGTCGTTGGCCAGAATTTCTATTACCCGGATATCTTTGCGGCTCGCTTTTTTATCTACCAGTGAACTATTAACCAAGAGTAAACCTCCCGGCTTAACGATAGGTTCAAACTTATCTAGCGAGGGCCGGTTCATCACAATGGCGGTGGTGGGCTCCGATACCAGCGGGCAGCTAATCTCTTTGTCCGAAACAGTCACCCCGCAGTTGGCTGTGCCGCCACGCATTTCCGGGCCGTAAGAAGGATACCAGGCAACTTGATTGCCTTCCAACATCCCTGCATAGGTAAGTAGTTGACCCATGGACAGTACGCCCTGACCGCCGAATCCGGCAATGATAACTTCCTGCAGCATCTACACCACCCCCTTGGGTACCTTGAATTCCCCAAGCGGGAAATAAGGAAGCATATTTTTTTTCAGCCAGTTAATGGACTCAACAGGCGTCAAGCCCCAGTTAGTTGGACAAGTTGACAAAACTTCCACCAAGGCAAAACCAAGGTTTTTTTGCTGCACCTCAAAAGCCCGCTTAATAGCTTTTTTAGCTTTTTTCACATGAGCCGGGTCATGCACCGAGACCCTGGCGGCATAAGCTACACCGTCTAGTACAGCCAGCATTTCCACCAGTTTCACCGGATGCCCGGCAACATCCTTGTCCCGCCCGAAAGGAGTAGTGGTAGTTTTCATCCCGACAACAGTGGTAGGGGCCATCTGACCGCCCGTCATACCATAAATGTTGTTATTGACAAAAAGACTGGTTATCTTTTCGCCCCGTGCTGCCACATGTACAATTTCTGTTGTGCCAATAGCCGCAATATCACCGTCACCCTGCAGAGTAAAAACAGTCTTATCGGGAAAAACCCGCTTCACGCCGGTAGCAACTGCCGGTGCCCGGCCATGAGAAGCCTGTTGAAAATCAACATCCCAGTAATCATAACAAAACACCGCACAGCCTACCGGACCAACAGCTATAGCATCTTCCTGGACATCCAGTTCATCAATAACTTCCGCCACCAGGCGATGAATAATGCCATGGGTGCAGCCCGGACAAAAATGCATGGGTTTGTCGGTCATCGATCGCGGTTTGGTAAAGACTTTTTTCATTGACTGCCACCCCCTGCGATGATTTTTTCCAATTCACCAAATATTTCCGCTACAGAAGGCACCATCCCACCTGACCGGCCATAGAAATAAACCGGCTTCTTGCCGTTAACAGCAAGCCGGACATCCTCCACCATCTGGCCGCTACTGAGTTCTATGGTCAGGAAGGCTTTAGCTTTGTCCGCCGCTTTATGATAAGCAGCAGCCGGAAACGGCCACACCGTAACCGGTCTGATTAAACCGACCTTAATACCCTGCTCCCGCGCCCGGTCTACCACCGCTTTACATATCCGCGCCGAAGTGCCGTAAGCTGCCAAAACATATTCGGCATCGGCAACAAAATATTCTTCACAATCTTGCTCACTGTCCTTGATTTGCGCATATTTGGCCGCCAACCGGCGATTATGTTTTTCTAGGTTTTCCGGCACTATATACAGCGAAGTAATCAGGTTCCTGGCCGCCCTGCCCCGCTTGCCGGTAGTAGCCCAGGGTTTCTCCGGGCTCTGGCGAAGCTCTGTAACTTTGAATTCCACCGGTTCCATCATCTGCCCCAGTATCCCGTCACCGAGAATCATAACCGGGTTACGGTACTTATCTGCCAGGTCAAAAGCGTTAATAGTCAAGTCCACCATCTCCTGCACCGAAGCGGGTGCCAGGACAATCAACCGGTAATCACCGTGACCGCCACCCTTCGTGGCCTGAAAGTAGTCGGACTGGGCCGGACCGATATTCCCTAGTCCGGGACCGCCCCGCGCCATATTGACAATCACGCAGGGCAGTTCAGCCCCGGCAAGATATGAAATGCCTTCCTGTTTTAAACTAATCCCGGGACCGGAGGAAGACGTCATAACCCTGGCACCACACCCGGCAGCACCAAAAACCATGTTGATAGCGGATACTTCGCTTTCGGCCTGCAGAAAAACTCCCCCCACTTCGGGCAGCCGCTTAGACATATATTCCGGAATTTCATTCTGAGGGGTTATGGGATAACCGAAAAAAAGCTTGCAGCCCCCTATCACAGCAGCCTCAGCAATGGCTTCATTGCCCTTCATCAAAACCCTGCTCACGCTTTCTCCTCCTTTTCAACTTCCAATGCCACATCAGGACAAATAATTGCACATAAGGCACACCCTTTACACTTGTCCTGGTCAGTAATACTAACCGGGCGGTAGCCACCGGCATTCATGTGCTGCGCTATCACCAGCAAAGACTGCGGACAGGCAGTAGTACAAAGCTCGCAGCTTTTACACCTTTCTTCGTGAATAATGACTCTTGCTTTGGGCATAGCTTGGCCTCCTTTATATCAAATTTATTTATCCATCCACGGAGGGGACATAAAAAATTTAATCGGCAAAACTGTCTGCTTGAGGTTCTGCAACGCAGGCGACTGCACAAGATTAACAGGAATACAGAGAAACTCAACTGGCAGGTTAAGTTGACGGGAGGTATCCATTACAGTCCGGTGGCCGGAAAGAATATCTGGGGGACAAGTTTCCCGGCCCAGATTGGGGTTGCTGACCAGGGCCGTAACCCTGAGGCGGGAAGCTTGCTCCACTTCCCTTAATACTTTACTAATCCCCTGCACATCCCTGGTCATAGGCCGGTAAGGGTTAATAACAAAATAAAGCGTATAGACATCTGCCGGCAGCAGGTTGTGATACCGCCCCAGTGCTCTGGCACCGGTTTGATCACCACCTACATCAACTATAGCAATACCGTCCGGGTCCTGCAGAGCCCCGGATATAGCCGGAGCTAGGGCCGGCAGGTCAGTGTTGAAATACCCTTCTGCCGAAGCCAGGACATTGATACCGGCAGCAGCTAACTGCACCTTTTGCTCCCGGGAGCGGAAATAGGGGTTCACAATATCCAAATCAATCAATACGACTTTATTCGCGATTTTTTGCCGACTGAGGGCAAAGTTAATGGCTATTTCGGTTTTTCCACTGCCGAAGTAGCCTGTAAAAATACTTATTCTTTTCATAAACACCACTGTCTATTATACAAGAAAAAATCCTCCGATGCAAAACTAATATTCCGTGGCCGTTTCCTGACCGTTCAAAACCCTAAGCCCGCCCAGCGCCAAAGCAGTCATCTCATCCTCGCCCGGATACACCTTAACCGGAGCAATAAACGCTACCCGTTCTATAATCCAGTCCACCAGCATCTTGCTGTGGGCGATGCCGCCGGTAATAACCACCGCCTCCACATGGCCCATTAAAACAGCAGCACTCGCCCCGATTTCTTTAGCTACCTGGTAAGCCATGGCCTCATAAACTAACCGGGCATCTTGGTTAGCCCGGGCAATACGCTTTTCCACTTCCACCGCATCATTGGTACCCAGATAAGCCACCAACCCCGCTTTGCCCACCAGCTTTTTTTGCATTTCCTCCCGGGAGTACTTACCACTAAAACACATCTGCACCAGTACGCCGGCCGGTACACCCCCGCTGCGTTCCGGTGAAAACGGGCCCTCACCCGGGATGGCATTGTTCACATCTATCACCCGGCCCCGCCTATGAGCGCCCACGGAAATCCCCCCGCCCAAATGGGCAACAATCAAATTTATCTCATCATAAACCTTCCCCAGGTCAGCCGCTGCCCGACGCGCGATGGCTTTTTGGTTCAGGGCATGAAACAGGCTCTCCCGGGGGTTTTCCGGCATCCCGGAAACTCTCGCAATATCCTCCATTTCATCAACACAAACCGGATCTACTATATATGCAGGCACTCCATTTATCCTGGCAATTTGCTCGGCAATCAGTCCGCCCAGATTTGATGCATGCGTTCCCCGAGACTCTGCCCGCAAGTCTGCCAGCATCCGTTTATTTACAACATATGTACCGCCCCGAATGGGCCGCAGCAGACCGCCGCGCCCCACCACAGCATTAATTTGCTGAATATCAATACCGGCCTTGCGGACTGCTTCCAATACTAATCCATAACGAAAATCCAACTGGTCAATGGTGCCGTTAAAACGACCCAATTCCTCTGCCGTATGACGCAAAGTATCAGAGTATACCTGACTATCTCCCCGGAAAACAGCAATCTTAGTAGAAGTCGAACCCGGGTTAATAACCAGCAGCCTAGCATTATTCATTATCCAACCTCCTCATCATTGTCAACTCTAGTCTTATTTCAACCGCATTACTTTATTCATTTAACGTGAACCTCCCTGCCTATGCGTTATAAACTCCGCAATAAACTTGAGGTAACTATCAGGGCCTGCCCGGTTTCTACTACGGCAGCAATACCACGAAATCAGTTTGCGGTCCCAGGAAATGGCATTCATGCAAGGATAAAAAATTTGGAGTTGTGTAATGCACACAACTCCTTCTCTACACAACATTCTAATTCCCTCTGTTTTACCTGTCAATCATTAGATTATTTCAAAATCTACCAACCACTTAAATAACCTTGAGGCTGGGTGCCGGTTCAGCTCCACTTTCCGGCGTGTCACCAACTCTCTTTGGCGTAGAGGGCTCTTTACTGGTCATCAGTACACCGATAGCCACCGAAACCAATTTGGCTTCATGGGTGTCGGCACGAGAAGTAAGGATAACCGGAGCTTTCGCCCCCACAATTAGGCCGGTAATCTTAGCCCGGCCCAGAAAAACCAGACCTTTATAAAGAACATTGGCCGCATCAATGTTGGCCAATACGAAGATATCGGCTTGACCAGCCACCGGGCTGGTCACACCTTTGGCGCGAGCGGATTCCTTGGATAGGGCTAAATCCAAGGCGAGGGGACCATCTATAATACAGTTTTTGATTTGGCCCCGTTCATTCATTTTGGACAACAGGGCCGCATCAACTGTACTCGGCATATCGGGATTAACTATTTCCACCCCGGCAATAATCGCCACCTTCGGCATATCTATTTTCAGGGAACGGGCTACACTTACTGCATTATTAACCATATCCACCTTTTGCTGAAAAGTCGGCATAATGTTCATGCCGGCATCTGTCATCATCATTAACCGGTCATAACCAGGTGCTTCAAAAACTGCCACATGACTGAGAGTCCGGCCGGTACGCAGGCCAATGTTCTTATCCAATACGGCTTTCAGCACCTCCGGCGACTGGACAGCACCTTTCATTACCATGTCCGCTTGTCCGGTATGTACCGATAATACGGCCCGTTTAACGGCAGCTTCCGAATCAGGTTCATGAATAACTTCAAAATCGCTGATGTTTATTTTTCGTTCCCGGGCAATTTCACCTATTTTCGCCGCATCGCCAACAAGAATTGCATCGGCAATACCGGTTTGCTTACACTCCCTGACCGCTTCCAGAACCGCGGGATCCTCTGCCACTGCCACCGCCACTTTCTTGGGCGGGCATTTTTTTGCTTCTTCCACCAAGGCTGCAAAACTCTTCACGACCCTCACCTCTTTCTACCGAATTTGCCTTTACAAATATATTATGCAATTTCCATGCCAAAGTTTTTAAAAAGCCTAACACCGGTGTTAAGCTTATTTATACTGTAGCAACCTAAAATTCATACTTCGCACAGTATAAAATAGTCTGCAATACATTGCAGAGCGATGCAAGTTTCTGCACGCAAATAATTCATCTTTATGTTTCATACAGCAAAAAACCAAGGGGGTTCACCCTTGGTTAAATACAAATAATTTTCCATCATTATTCACTAAAGACCATACCGCTCCAGTTTATAGTACAAACTCCGGGTAGCAATGCCCAGTCTCCTGGCGGCTTCGGTTTTATTGCCCCCGGTTTCCTGCAGGACTTCCAGAATAACCTGCTTCTCCACCTCACCTAGCACTGCGTCCAAAGTCCGCTCCTGCCGTATGCCCGGCACCGCAAGTCCGGTTCCGGCAGTTGCCGGCTCAGCCGCACTCTGCAACAACGGCACATGCCGGGGCAAAATAGTTTCTTCGTTATACTTCATATTGATTATGGTCCGGCTAATAATGTTCTCCAATTCCCTGACATTGCCCGGCCAGTCATAGGCCATCAAAACACCAAGGACTTGCGGCGTAATCCGGGCCACCTTGCGGCCGTATTCCTGACTGAATTTCTGCTGCAAATGGGTAAACAGCGATGGAATATCTTCTTTCCTTGCCCTGAGCGGTGGAATAAACAACGGGATTACATTCAACCGGTAATAAAGATCCTCACGAAACATCCCCTCTTTAATGCGCTGTTCCAGATTAGCATTAGTGGCCGCAATAACCCGCACGTCAACCGTTAGTGGCTTGGTACCACCTACCCGGATAAATTCTTTTTCCTGCAAAACACGCAGAAGTTTGGCTTGCACTGCCGGATTTACTTCCCCAATCTCATCCAGAAATATTGTCCCGCCGTGGGCCTCTTCAAAAAAACCTTTTTTGCCACCCCGCAAAGCGCCGGTAAAAGCCCCTTCGACATAGCCAAAAAGCTCACTTTCCAGTAAAGTATCGGTTATCGCTGCACAGTTTACCCGGACAAACGGACCCTTTTTCCGCGCACTGGCATTATGGATAGCATGGGCAAAAAGTTCTTTGCCGGTGCCACTGTCCCCGCGCAGCAGCACGGTGACAGATGTTTCCGCTGCCCGCCGGGCCAGTTCAACAGCGGATTGCATAAGTTCTCCGGCACCGATAATATCTTCAAAACTATATTTAGCGGCAATACGCCGGATTAATCTTTTGGCATGCTCTAATTCCGCAGTGAGCTGTTTAATCTCATGAATATCATGGATAATCCCGACACTGCCCCGGAGTTTCCCGTCCACTAAAATAGGCGCTACATTGACCAAAACTTCCCGCTTATTGGGACCGACTTTCATCGGCACCCCCCGCACCGGTTTTTTGGTCTGCAGCACTTGCATGTGCATGCTTTCCCCTTCCGCAATATCAACGGTACAAGGTTTATTCAGCACATCCGCCTCACTAAGCCCGGTAATCCGGGTATAAGCGGGATTTATCAGGATTTGGGTTCCCTGATCATCACAAACCGAAATAGCGTCCTGGGTAGAATATATGATCGCCTCAAACAAACTTTGCACTTCCCGCATGTCGGTAAGCTCTTGCGTCAGTTCCTCAATTTCCTCTTGTGTTTTTTTCCCATTCACAAAAACCACCCGGCTTCCGGCATTTTTTTCATACCTTCTACCAGCGCCGTGCAATTTCCTGCAAATATAAAAACAAATGCCTAAACACTATTTTCTCCCCAGCATATCAAGGTAATGCAGCACTTTGTTCCCTTCTATCAACTTAGTCAGGGAATGCTTCTCAGTAAAAAGGTGAAACAACACTAAAAAAGCAAAGAAAAGCAGCTTGCCGGGCAAAGGCAGCACCCAGACCGCGGTAGTACCAACTGCAACCCCCAGCATATTTGATCCGGTGTCACCCATCATCACCATGGCCTTCAGGTCATGCAACAAAAAAGCCAGTACACTGCCGGCCAGCACTAACAGATAAATAGACTGAGGTTTACCGTAACCAGCTGCCAACAATAACACCGCCAGCAGCAAAAAACTTTTCCCTGCTCGTCCGGGCCGCAAATCAAGTAAATTCAGTGCATTAGTAGATAAGGCAATAATCAGGGTATCCATTATGACAAACCAGTCCATTCGCCCCACAGGAGCCAGCGCCAGACTAATCAACAGCCCGATAAAACCGCCGGCCAGCGCCTTTAACCCACCGGTAGTCAATTCTCGTTCCAACAACAGTTTCTTAAAATGTCCTTTCAGCCCCGAGGCCTTCCGAGATCCAAAAGCATCATCCACCAAGCCAAATAAGCCCATTGCCGCCAGGGCAAACAAAAAGAGATATGTATCCCCCCGGGATACAAACCCAGCTAATTGCCCCAAGGCCAAAGTCAGCATAACAGCCGGCAAAAAGACCAGCCCCATGCCCAGCGGAATAACTTCCTGCCGGTAATTGGGACGCACAAAACCGGCTTCCCGGAACATGCCCGCAAAAGCCGGAATCATTATTCTAGTCAAAACAAACGCCATCAGCCCCAAAATCAATCCCACAATTACCTGCATCGTCTCACCTCTTCACGGCACGGCCGGCCAGCACCTTGAGCACATGAATAAATTGTTTCCCCCGGTGCATGAACCCTCTAATATCCCGTCCCGTCTCTGCATGCGTCATATTAACATCCACTTCCCTGATACGAAAACCCTTCCGGGCTACATCTATGGTCATCCCCACTTCCACCCCATAGCCGGAAGCAAAACGACCCAGGGCAGCAAATACCGGTCTGGTCATTACCCGCTGCCCGGATAACGGAGACATCATTTCTAACCCGGTATAAAACTTAATACCCTTTTGGGCCAACCCTTTGACCAGGCCAAAGCCGCCTTTTTTCTTAGCCCGCGGGAACCTGGCTATAGTCATATCGGCTTCGCCGGCCAGCACCGGCAAAATCAATTTTCGCACATCGCCGGCCGTCCTGCCCAGGTCACCGTCTACCAGAGCGATAATACTGCCTGCTACGGCTGCCATACCCTCATTCAACGCCCCGCCTTTACCCTTATTAGTTAGCAGGCGCAGCACCCGGGCACCCGCCTTTTCTGCCAAATCAGCGGTATTATCCCCGGAAGCGTCATCTACTACAATGATTTCATCCACTTCCGGCAACTGTTTTAGCGCCCGAACCGTATCATAAATATGTATTGATTCATTATGTGCCGGAATTAACACCGAAACCCTGGTCACAAAATACCTCCTAAGGAATACTGGGAATCAACTGTTTCGCCGTAGACTTAATACCATAATTTCCAGGTTTGCCGGCTATAGCTATAACCAGGGAATACTGTCCGGGATAAAGGTCAACATTATCCACAGTGGAAACCTTAATTTTTTGGTATTCCTTCATATATGAAAATTCCACTTCACTGGTTTCCACACCGTAAACAGGTACGTTTTGGGCCATGAATAATTTCATCATTGGTACATCAAGTTCGGAAACCCTAGCAAAATCCTTATCCCGACTGCCGCCCACAAAAATAACTGCGTCTACCGGCACGCCGTAGCTCCCTGATGTTTTCAACAACCCCAGATTACTGAAAAACTGCAGGTTCTCCATGTTCTGACCGGTCATAATACCACCGGCGAGTTCTTTATTCACAGCATCAAAAATAACCTTTTCTTCTGTTGATGTTAGCATTAATTTGGTGGCAATCTGTTTGCGCTTGTTTGCCTCACTGATATCAAAACCACCAATAACAGTAGTAATTGAAACGACCTTGGCCCCGGCTCGGCCAAGGGTATTAAGCCAATCATCATGAAACCCATAGTTGCTGGTTTCTATTACCGCCACCTGTTTGCCGGCCAGTTTGCCATACACCAGCATTGGCACGGTTTGCTTCTCAAATTGTTTATGGACAGCGGTAATTTCCTTGTAACTGACAATCTGTTCCCGGGCTTTTTTATTCTCTGCCTGCAGAGTGTCCAAATTCTTTTCCATCTTATCGGCTCTTTGTTTCAGGGTATTGACCATCGCTTCATTACCAAGCAGGGTAGTGCCAATAAGAATACCCAGGCCTAACGCAAGAAACACCGCTACCAGTGAAGCGATGTGATATCTAAGGTCAATAATCATCTGTATTCCCCCTATACACCCAACAAATATTTTAAATTAATCCATATGATGCGAATAAATTGCCTGGTGGTCGGGGCGGTTACCGCAATCAGAGCAAAAGGTATCAGGGCAGCAGCAATTATTCCGGCCAGGTATTTAACCTTGATGTTACGGCGGTAAAGTTTGTTTACACCTTTAGCATCAACCAAAACGGAACCCACCTTCAACCTGACTAAAAAAGTGCTGGCCATCCCCGACCGGCCTTTTTCCAAAAAATCAATCATGTTGGAATGGGTGCCCACCGCAACAATTAATTCCGTACCCCGGTGATAGGCCATAAGCATAGCAATGTCTTCACTGGTCCCCGGTGCCGGAAACGTAACAGCTTGTAAACCGAGCTCATGCACTCTGGCCAGACCAGGTGCACGTCCGTCCGGATAAGCATGCACCACGATCTCCGCGCCGCAGCGCAAGGTGTCATCAGAAATACTGTCCATATCACCAATAATTATATCCGGGCAATAACCAAACTCCCGCAATGCGTCAGCCCCGCCATCAACACCTACCAATACAGGTCGAACATCTTCAATATATGATTTGATTGCCGATAAATCATCTTTATAGTTTTGTCCCCTAACCACGATTAATGTATGCCGCCCCTTAAAAACAGCTTTTGTGGGCGGCACCTGTACATCGCCCAGAATCATCCCCTGTTCCTGCTTAGCGTACTCAATAGTATTTTGGACAAATTTTTCCAACATCATACCCATGTTTTTCTTGGTAGCTTCCATTTTTACTTTGACTTTTGCCAGGTCGAGAACATCACCATGACCGCTCCAATGGCTCGGACCAATGATTAGGCTGCCTTTTATCTCAACTGCATCGCCTTCCCGGATCTTTTCCATAACCTCCAGGCCAACATTATCCAACAGATATATCCCGGCCTCAGCCAATGTAAGTGGGCCGAGATTTGGGTATTTTCCGCTAATTGACTGGGCAGCATTAACAACAGCCTTAACTTTGGCTTCCACCAGGGCTTCCGCACAAACTTCGTCCAGATCCTCATGATTAATTATAGCAATTTCATTAGGCTGCAGTCTTTTAACTAAGTTTTTGGTCCGTATGTCTATACGGGCAATACCTTTGACTAAATGCATTGTTTATTCACTCCGTTATAGTTTACATACACGTCAATTTTACATTAATTATTTTCCATAAGCAAGAATAGTTTCTGAACAAGAACAAAACCTGACCACTGTCAGGTTTTGTTCTTGTCCATTAGCTAACTTTAGCGCTGATTCTTAGTTTATCCGCCACCATGGCAATAAATTCCGAATTGGTTGGTTTACCTCGTTCGAGGTTGATAGTATAACCAAAAAACTTGTTCATCATTTCAACATTGCCACGATCCCAAGCAAGTTCAATGGCATGACGGATGGCCCGCTCCACCCGGCTTGGCGTAGTGATGTACTTTTGAGCAATCATTGGGTAAAGTTCTTTCGTAACGGCCCCTAACAAATTAACCTCATCCACCACCATTAAAATAGCATCTCGCAGGTACTGATAACCCTTAATATGTGCCGGCACACCCATTTCATGAATAATATTCGTTACCGCAACATCGAGGTTTTTGGTTCTAATAGGCTGGGAATATTGTGGGATTGCCTCACCTTCCGCCAATTGACGGATTCTGGTAGCCAAAACAGAAAAGTCAAAAGGTTTTAGGATGTAATAATCCGCACCCAACTCGATTGCCCTATGAGTAATACTTTCTTGTCCAAAAGCAGTGAGCATAATAACTTTGGGCCGGTTTTGCTGAGTCGCCAGTTTTTCCAGTACACCTATACCATCAAGATGCGGCATAATAATATCCAGAATTACCACATCGGGCTGTTCCCGGTTAATTATCTCAATTGCTTCAACTCCATTGTTTGCTACTCCGATTAAGAGAAAATCATCTTCCTGACTAATAAATTCTTTTAACAACTCGCAAAATTCCCTGTTATCATCTGCTATAAGTATTTTGATCCCCCTTAAGTTCATTTTTTTCTCTCGCCTCCCTATTTTAATTATTATGTTTTAATTTACCATTCGACGTTATAATTAATAAGTCCTTCATTATAGCAAGAAAATTGGTAATTTTTTTAAAACAAATTCGCGCAATAATTGACATCATTCATTATTGAATGGAGGAATTGTCAGGAGACTTTTGGCAGCCGGCTTGGATATATTTAACAAAAAAACACCCTTTTATTTGGGTGTATTTTTGTTCTTCATTAACTTGCCTCACGTTGTTTAAGCTTATTGTTATTTGCCTCCATGAGCATCCATTCAATCAAACACCCATATCCCCGGGTCGGGTCGTTAATAAAAACATGAGTTACCGCTCCCGCTATTTTACCGTTTTGTATAATCGGACTGCCGCTCATCCCCTGGATAATTCCGCCGGTTCGTTTTAATAATCTGGGGTCAGTAATTTCAATAATCAAGCCTTTACTATCCGGCTGATTTTGAGGCATGATACGCTTAATCTCTATGCTAAATTCTTCAACTTTTTCTCCTTCCAACACAGTAAGAATCTTGGCCGGGCCAGGTTTTATCTGGTCTGCCAGAGCAATTGGCAAAGCAGTTGTTGTAAAACCGGCAGGCTCTTTATTGATTTTTCCATAAATGCCTAATTTAGTATTCTCTTCAATGTTTCCGGCAAAATCACGGTCATCAATAAACATACCAATTTTTTCTCCCGGCAGACCCTTTTTTCCGGCTTGGATGCCCTGAATAGATGACCTGACAATTTTTCCGTCTCCCACATCGATGGGCTGGTTTGTATCCGTATCTGTTATGATATGGCCCAGCGCTCCGTATTTATGGGTCACCGGGTCATAAAAGGTTAGTGTACCCACCCCGGCCGCACTGTCCCGAATGTAAAGCCCGATCCGGTAGCGTCTGGTTTCATTGCAAAGGATAGGTTTTACTTTTTTATTAAAAACTTCACCTTTTCTTTTAATGAGCAAATTAAGTTCACTGCCCTTGCGCCCGGTTTCATTAACAATTTTAGCAACCTGCTCATCGCTGTTCACCGGTTTGTCGTCTATTTTTAAAATTACATCACCGGTCTGGACACCGGCTTCTCTGGCCGGATTAAACTTATTACCCTTTAGATCCTGTACTATTGACTGACCGACAATCATGACTCCTTCAGCATGTAATAACACGCCAATCGATTGTCCTCCCGGCACCAGCCTGATTTGCGGCATGACCTGCACTTTCATGTTTTTTATAGGGATTAAGCCAAATAACCTGAGCTGCAAATTGGCTATTCCCGGTCCGGCAGCCACCGGAATTCCGAAATTATTAAATCTCAGCACCCTGTTTTCATTTTGGTCAACATGTAACTGCAGATTATTAAAAACATGCCGTGGAAAACTGGCCGCCAGATTTATTTGGTCGCCTACAGTTAATCGTTGTTGGGTCGGAATACTGAATAAACTCTGAACTTCCGTGGTAAAACAGCCGGAAATTATTAAAGCAACCAAAATCAAGCCGATAGTTTTTCGCAGTTTATCTTTTTGCACTTGGCATTTCACTCCCTAGTCGTGAGCCGCAGCTCCACCTCCATATTTTTCCTATATTCATTTTTTTTATGCTTTAAAGAATTTTGTAAGCTTACAAGTTTACCGTCATATGACGACTTTGGGGAGTCTAAATTTAAGATAACCTTTATAAAACGCTTTTATGCCAAGAAATTTTGCGGTAGTTTTCCATAAGCACTGAAAAATGACTTATTTTTGTTGATTTTAAAAATTTTTCGAGGTTTGTTTTATGCAAATCTTCGTTATAACTGGGCAAAATAAAAAAAGATAAGTACATTTTTTTGTACTTATCCCAAAACAAACACCCGGTTTCAATTTTTACATTTTTTATTTTCAGCAGCTTTATCCAGCATTTCCTGCGCGTGTTTTCTGGTTACATCAGAAATATTATTACCACCCAGCATGCTGGCGATTTCTGCTGCCCGTCCGGCCGCACTCAGCCGGTTTACAACGGTCTCCGTACGCCGGCCAGTGGCAATCTTGCTTATGTTATAATGCGCATCCGCATAACTGGCAATTTGCGGCGCGTGGGTAACACAGATGACCTGGCGGTTCCGGCCAATCAATGCCAGTTTCTCAGCCACTGCCTGTACTGCCTTACCACCCAAGCCGGCATCAACTTCATCAAAAATCATCGTCGGCATGGCATCAACCCTGGCCAGAATAGCCTTCATAGCCAGCATAATGCGTGACATTTCGCCACCGGATACAATTTTCGCCAATGGCTTCAGGGGTTCACCAGGATTGGACGAAATCATAAATTCTACACTGTCCATTCCCCGACTGCCTGGTGCATCAAGCCGGGTTAACTCCGCCCGAAATGCTACCCGGGGCATAGCCAGGGCCGCTAGTTCCCCGGTAATAGACTGTTCCAGTTGTCCGGCGGTTAAACTCCTGATTTTGCTAAGTTCTCCGGCTACTTGCCCATATTGTTGCTCTAAAGCTGATAACTCCTTGTTTAGCGTATCGATTATTTCTTCCGCCCGGTCAGCTTCATCAATACTTGCTGCCACCTGTTCACGATAGACAATTATTTCTTCAATAGTTGTCCCGTACTTGCGCTTTAATTGTTTAATTTGTTCCAACCGGTTATTTACCTGTTCCAGTCTTTCCGGATTTACTTCCATCCGCTCGCGGTATTTGCCAGCTTCCCTGGCTATGTCCTCCAACTGATACAAAATATTTTCCGTAATCTCTGTAAGCGCAATTAACTGCGGGTCAATTTTGGCCAGTTCCCGCAAGTTAGCCATTGCTTCGTGGATACCGTCCAGGGCCGCTGTTTGTCCTACCCGTCCCGCATACAATGCATCATAAACGCCGCTGCACAAATGCGCAAGTTTCTCGGCATTAGCCAATAAATTACGTTCATTCTCAAGCTTTATATCTTCCGCGGCGGCTAAATTCGCATTGTCAATTTCAGATAATTGATACCGCAACATATCCAGCCTGCGGATGCGATCCTGTTCATCCGACTTTAAGCCACTGATTTTATCTGCCAGTTCCCGGTATTGTTTATAAAGAGCGGAAGTTTTGCCAAGCAGCTCTTGTACCTGTTGACCGCCAAAACTATCGAGCAAATGCAAATGTTTTTCTTTTTCCAACAAAGATTGTTGATGATGCTGACCATATATGTCTATCAGTTGTCGCCCGATTTCCCTGTACATGCCAAGAGTAACCACCCGGCCATTGACCCGGCAAAGATTTTTCGCGCTTCTGCTGATTTCCCTGGTCAGCAGTAAATGCTTACCATCATCTTCTTCAAACAGCCCGAATTCTTTGAGCTTAGCTTGCACCGGCGCAGTTTCGCTAATGTCAAAAAGCGCCTCTATTACAGCGCGTTCAGCCCCCGTACGAATATAGTCAGTGGTTCCCTGACCGCCCAAAACCACGTCCATAGCATCAATAATAATAGATTTACCAGCCCCGGTTTCGCCGGTCAGGATATTCAATCCGGCGCAAAAATCTATTTCGATTTGTTCAATCAATGCAAATTTGGCTACCTGCAGCCTAACCAGCATGGGTTGTCCTCCCCAATCACATAAGCTCGGTCAGCCGGCGCATGACTGCCGCTACTGCCGTTTTTGGTTTGACGATTACCAAAATAGTATCATCCCCTGCCACTGTACCGATTACCTCGTTCCAACCGATGCCGTCAACCAAAGCAGCTACAGCCTGAGCCGAACCGGGCAAGCATTTGATGACAATTATATTTTCACTGCTGTCGGTGTACACCACCGAATCCCGAAAAAAACGTTTCATCCGGTCGGCATTCAGCACGTCAGAGCGATCTTTGGCGATTCCGTAACGATAGCTGCCATCCCCTGCCGGCACTTTGATCAGGCGCAACTCTTTGATATCCCTAGAAACCGTGGCCTGAGTTACTTCATACCCCTGACGGCACAATTCCTCCGCCAGCTCTTCCTGCGTCTCAATAGGCTGTTGCTCAACTATCTGCAAAATTATTTTATGCCGTAGATTTTTCAATTCTTTTCCCCCGTTCCGCTGCGGCAAGCACTTTTTTCCAACAAGAGTAGATATGGTGGGTCTTTTATCCGGTTGGCAAATTCTAATCTAACTACACAGTACTGCCGGGGTTCTAGTTGGACAACCAGCCTATCTAACGCCGTCTGTTCTTCTTGGGCCCCGGAATGACCGGTATAAACCACAATACTCATCATCCCACCGGGCTTTAATGCCTCCAAGCCGGCCAGCACAGCCGTTACCGTAGTATCTGCCCGGGTAATCCGACTATGATCCCCGCCCGGTAAATAACCGAGATTAAAAAGCATCACATCCACCGGCTCGGCAAGATAGCTAGCCATGTGCTCATGACCGGCCTGAATAAGAGTCACCTGCTGACTTAAACCGGCAGCATCTAGTCGCTGCCCGGTATTATGCAAAGCGGCGGCCTGAATATCAAAACCGTATACTTTACCGGAACTGCCCACATGCCGGGCTAAAAACAATGTATCGTGCCCGTTTCCTACTGTGGCATCAACAGCAACCGCGCCTTCGCCAAGAAACGGGGCAACTAAACCGTGCGCCACTTTAACGGCATTGGTAAACAGTCTAAACATCTGTGTTGACGCCTTCTTTCAACTTTTCCCGCAATATTTCATAAAAACTGCGCCGGTTCAATTTCAGCAACTTTGTAAAATACGGCGCTTTTTCGATAATCACTTCATCCCCCGGCCGCAGTGAATAACCATGCTGTCCATCAATAGTAAGCATGATTTCTCCTTGCTCGGACAAGACTACTACCTTTACCTTGTTAGCCGCATCAATCACCAGCGGCCGGGCATAAAGGGTATGCGGACAAATAGGCGTAACCAGCATCAGTTCCAGGGTAGGCGTTACTAATGGTCCGCCGGCCGAAAGCGAATAAGCGGTGGAACCAGTTGGTGTAGAAACAATTAATCCATCGGCCGGATAAGTTTCCACATATTCATCATTTACAAAAGTCTGTAATCTTATCAGCCGGGCAAAGGCCCCTTTGGTAATCACAGCATCATTTAGCCCGATAAACTCTTCGGTCACATGTTCACCACGACGAACTGTGGCCTGTAACATCATCCGCTCTTCAATCAGATATGCGCCGGCAACAAATCTTTCCAAAGCAGGAATGGTGTCTCTGACTTCGACCTCAGTCAAAAATCCAAGCTGTCCGAGATTAATTCCAAACAACGGCACCCCCGCCGGAGCAATGCTTCTGGCCGTATTAAGCAGGGTACCGTCGCCGCCCAGCACAATAGCACAATCAATCCTTTGTGCCCATGCCGATTCGGCACAAGCCAGGTCAGGCCTGTTCAAGTCGGCGGCAAATGTATCCGGCAGGAGCACCTTTTTGTTTTTTTGTTCCAGCCAGGTGATAATTTCATTGACTAGGTTAAACACCTGGGGTTTATCAATATTCACAACCAAACCAATAATTTGCATCCGCATTCACCTTCCGGTTTTATTATTCTACAGCAAAATGCAAAAGTCCTGTTAAATTTTTTTATCCTCCCTCAAGGATATTGTCCAATTTCATCGAATATAATAATAAACTGAACTAACAGTAATTAGCCAATATACAAAATAATATTTTAAGGAGTGTTAAAAAATGCGCAAGTGGTTGATCCTTTTGTTATGTTCAATATTTATAATTGCCGGTTGCGGCACTGCTAAAAAGGAAGAAGCCCCGCCACCGCCCAAATCCCAGCCTGATACCGCTCATATTATTGTAGATGACAAAGATATGTCCCTGCAAGTCAGCCGCCAGGTCAGAAAATTCACCAGCATGAAGGCTTTGCAAACACAGGAGGGCTACGAAATTGTCGGCATTTCTGTAAAAATAGAAAATAAAGGCCAAAATCAATTTGAGATTTCTCCAGATTTCGTTACCTTAATCAGTAGCGACAGCACCAAGTATAAGTATTCTGAGCTTACCAGCATTACCGGTAAAGGCGGCTTCCGTAAGGTTACCCTGCCGCCGGATTACGAAGGCGGAGGCTTACTGCTCTTTGAAGTTAAAAAAGGAATACCGGCCGAAAAAATTCAATATACCGATAAATCCGGTCACAATC
>CAZWUW010000009.1:0-47079 GCA_964636895.1 uncultured Eubacteriales bacterium | reverse complement strand
AACATAATGGCTCTCAAAGATTAACTCGATGGCTCAATCTGCATTAACTTATTCATCTAAAGGCCTCATTTATTATTTATGCTTATTTAATTCTTTATATCAAATATAATCCCTGCTAAAACACCTATTGCATTATTATAAAAAGGGGTTTATAATGCTAATATATACCCATAGGGGGTAATGGTATGTTGTGGAAACAGACACTATTGAAATAAATATTATTAGAAGGGAGACATACAAATGCATAAAGAACTCCAAAAAATATTTGGGGACCGGGTATCTTTTGATGAAATTGAGCGGATGATTTATGCCCATGATGTGGCCAATTTGCCTGCGGCGGTGGAAAAAATGGTAGTGAAGACACCTGATGCCGTAGTACAGCCTGAAAACACAGACGAGTTAATTAGGCTGGTCAGATTGGCGCGAACCCAAAAAACCCCGCTGGTTCCCCGTGGAGCAGCCACTAGTTTGCCCATGCTTACCCGGGTTGGGCAAAAAAACTGGGTTATGAATATGATTTAAAGTTTACACATATATCGGAAATAGCTGAAAGCTTAATTCAGGAAGGCAAATTAAGCTTTAAGAAACCACTTAACAAAAAGCTGACCTGGCATGACTCTTGTCATATCGGCCGACATAGTGGTATTTATGATGCACCGCGAAACGTTATTAAAGCACTGCCGGGAGTAACTTTTGCTGAAATGGCTCATCATCGCGAAGACGCTTTGTGTTGTGGTAGCGTATTAACCAGAATTGGCGATCCACCGGTAGCTAATAAATTAGGTGTTATGCGGGTTCAGGAAGCTGTTGATATTAAGGCTGACGCCATGTTGGCCACCTGCCCCTGCTGCCAGCTGCAACTGCGCGTATCAGCCGAAAAAGCTGGTATGCCCCTGCCTGTTCTAGATTTTAGTGCCGTTGTTGCCGAAGCATTAGGGTATGAAGCAATGAATAGCACTGATTTTACCCTATTTATGTGGAGCGTTTTTGAAAAAGCCCTGGAAATAATGACTGTTGACGGGATTGTTGACATGATGAGTAATATGATGCCGGAAATCATGGCTGCTATGCCGGGGGCTATGCAGTCAATGATGAGAGGAATGGAGTCTCTGCCCGGACCGGTGCAGTCCCCTGCCCTTACAGCCATGGAAAAAATGATCCCTACATTAATGCCTAAGTTGTTACCCGGAATGATGCCCAAGCTGCTGCCAAAGGTAATTGAATTAATGGAAAAAGCTATTCCCGACATGCCTGTTGCTATGAAAGAAAAACTCCCTACCATGCTGCCAAAAGTAATGGATCAAATAATGCCTGTCATGCTGCCGGAAATTGCCCCCAGGTTAGCGCCCAAGATGACTGAATATATGAAGAAGAATAAGAAAAATATAGCGACAGGCTAAAACACAAAAGGTTAATGGCTCTGATTTATAAATCAGAGCCATTAACCTTTCTTTATTATTACTACCGTTCCCAAGGGAATAAATTCAAACAACTCTTCGATATCCTTGTTATACATCCCAATACTGCCGTTAGTCCAGGTCTGGCCAAGCAGTGGTGACCCGCCGCCGTGGATACCAATCATGCCTCCCAGCGGTGTTTTTTGGGGTGGTTTGATCCGTTCTGTATTTGCTTTTTCAATAGCCAAAAAATCTCTGCTTGTAATCAGTTGTTCTTTTAGCCCATGTTTGGCGTTTTCTAGATTAGGGTAATTAAGGCTGAACCAGCGCGTTCCCAAAAAACGTCTGGGTGTACCAAAGGCGGTTTTTTCGACTATATAATATGTACCTTCAGGAGTAAGATTATCTTTCGCTTTATGCTTCGCATCAAGCGAAGGGTTTGTTCCTAATGCTATGTCATAGGTTTTTAGCAACCTATCCCCGTCATACAATTGAAGTTTTTTTTGGTTTTTTATAATTATAATACGGGGCTTAGTTATTTTTTGGTTAATCACTATTTCTGATAAAGGCTGATGAGGTTCATCAGTGGCAGCATCTTTAAAAAATCCGGCCAGTAAGTTTCCCTGATGCCCCCAAAGGTAATACAATCCAGTTAACAGCAACAATAATATACCGGAAACAAGCATCGTCCGTTTCAGCACAAAAACATTAAGCAAGAACCGCACTCCTTTTTATGATACCTTTTCTTCTGCATCAAAACTAATGTTTTTTATGGCCATAGTAAAAGCATCCACCATTTCCGGGTCAAACTGTAAACCGGCACACTGTTTGAGTTCCCTGACAGCTTCATCAATACTTTTAGCTTTTTGGTAAGGGCGATTGGTGGTCATGGCGTCAAAGCTGTCGGTGATAGTCAACAGGCGGGCGTTTAGAGGAATATCAATACTTTTCAGATTATACGGATATCCTTTGCCGTCATAGCGCTCGTGATGGTGTAGGATTTGCGGTAAAATTTGCTTTAGAGCGGAAACGGGTTTTACTATTTCTGTGCCCCATTGCGGATGACAACGGAGAACATCCCATTCATCACATGTTAAAGGTCCAATTTTATTCAGAGTATCTCGGCTGATCTCAATTTTACCAATGTCATGCAAGTATGCGCCATATTTTATATATTTTATTTGTTGATCCGACATCCCAAGATATTTTGCCAATTCAGCGGAATACTTGACCACCCGTTCGGAGTGACCAAAAGTATATTTATCCTTGGCATTTATTACCGTGATTAAAGTTTTAATGGTATTTAACAAGTTCAAATCAGATTGATTTAACTCTGATTTGAGGTCATCAAAGACTGAAAAATAAAGGGCTACTTTGTTTTTGCTGGTGTGTTTAGACTTTAGCAGTGCTTCTTCGGCAAATTTAACCAATTCTTCTTTGCTTGTTGCATTTCCAGGATAACAAGAAACGCCGATAGAAACCGTTAATTTACCTTTTGGCTGTACTTCTCTGCCTTCAAAAGGATATGTTTCAATAGCACTACGAATCCGTTCTGCAATATCCATTGCCAGTTTGCTATCGGCATCTCTTAGGATAATGGTAAATTCTTCTCCGCCATATCGGGCAATAATATCTTTACCTCTTATATTCTGTCGAAGAATATAAGAAAATTCACATAGCAATTTGTCGCCGGTAGGATAACCTAACATATCGTTATAGTGTTTAAAATAATCAATATCCAGCATCAATAGGGCAAGTTTACCATTTTGCAGCCCGGCTTTAGTTATATCTTCGGCCAGTTTTTCATGGAAAAACTTATGATTATACAATCTTGTGAGATTATCTAATACTGATAAAGAAGATGATTCTTTGTTCCATTCCAGATAATTCTTTTCATATTTTCTGCGCTCTTTAGTCTCCCGAATAACAGCCATTACACCAATACTTTCATTGTTATCGTCCTGTAATGGATAAGTACTTACATTACAGTGTTTTTTTATGCTGTCATTTAAGTTGTAAATACGCTCAAGGTTTTTATATTGCCTGCCTGTGTCAAGAGTAGAATACATAATCCGTTCAAATTTTTCAGATTCATTAGTCAGGCAATTCTCCAGTTTTAAATTTGCCAATGGATGTCCTATCACTTCCAAGGCATTTATACCAAACAGGTTTTCAGCTTTTTTACTAAATGAAGTAATAATACCATTACAATCAATAGTAACAATGGCGTGGGGTGTATTTCCCAAAATATATTGGTTAACTGCTACCAGTTCTTTTTTTTGTTTATTAATTTTTAGTTCATGTTCGATTGCTTGACTTGCGGCCACTACCATACCAAGGGTATGTGGATGTGCTAATATTTTGGGCGCAGAAATATTGAATACGCCTGTTAGGTTACCGGCTGGGTCATATATCGGGGCACCGGAACAGCTCCAGGAATGAAAAGGAAAAAGATAATGCTCGGCGCCTATAAACTGCAAAGGTTGCCCGGAAATCAAAACTGTCCCGATGGAATTATTACCTTTTATTTCTTCTTTCCAATTGCTGCCGGGAACAACATCCAGACTATGTACTTCTTTAAGTACCGCCTGATCACCGAAGACATCTAGAATGTAGCCATCTTCATCTGCCAGAGCAATCACAAAATCTGTCCCTGTTATAATGCGTAAAAGCTTTTCTACAAACGGTCTGGCTACCTCATATAATTCATGTTTAGCTTTTGTTCTTTCAGACAGTTCAAACGGTGAAAGTTTAAGACGTTTGGGCAAAACCAGGGGGTCAATGGCTCTTGTGCGGCACCTGTTCCAGGCGCTGGCAACAACCGATCGGATGTTGATGGGCTCAGGCAAATGCCCTGTTTCAATAAATTGTTTCCATTCCTTAACGAGCTCATGCAACAGTATCACCCCTATTTCTACACTTTCTTCCCACAAATGAATAATTTGACAAAAACGCTAAAAATCCTTCTAATCAGTAGAAAAATAATACATTAATTACCTGCACAATAAAAAATAAGCCCTATTAAGGGCTTATTTCGGCACATCTATGTTTTTAATATTTACCCGGGCAATTACACCAACTATTATAAGAGTAATAAAAGTACCTATGGCACCAAAAATAACAGCATCCAGCCAGGATTTAAAAAATCCTCCGTCCACATCCGTCCCCCCTTTACATATCTAGTATATTAAACAGTCAGGTAATAAATTACATTGGTCTGGTAGGTTTTTGACCTTCTTTGGCTTCATGAAAAGTTTTAGCCATACATAAAGTACAAATGTACACGGCCTGTGGGTTCTTAGTGAGTTTGTTGTAGTCAACATGTTCAGGTGTAATACCTTCTTTTCTGCCACACATCATACAGCGAACTTCCATTTAAAATCCCTCCCCTGGAATGGCTCTTTAAATTTAATATATCATAATAAATCGTCTAAGCACAGATGTTTGTGAAAAAAATTAATACTGCTCATGATGCGGTTCGCGGGAAACCTGGATAATCGATTTTGTAAGCTCGGTGACCACTTTCGTTTTAGTATCCAGGTATGTAGAAAGAATTTTGGAAAAAACTTCTCCGCGATTTGATACATAATACTGTGGTGCTAGGTTATTTAGCGCTATCGCCATTATATCCAGTTGGCATTGTTTGCATTTGCATATATCATTGCGGGTTACCAAAATATCATTTAATACTTCTTTTACGACAGTTTCAGTATAGTTATGGATTTCCATTTCCAACATCCTTTCGCATCAACAGACAAGATTTCATATATACTAATTTTATTCCCTATAAGTTGTAGAAATCCTTCATAAAAACTAACATTTTTCAATCCAATTATTAATAAAACCGACAGCAATTTGTGCCATATTCCGATATCCTTTCTGACTTGGATGTACGTCATCATGTAAATACTCCAGATTAAGTTGATTATTATCATCCATAAATGCCCGGGCAAAGTCCAGCACCGCAATCCCGTTGGACACAGCATAATCTACCAGCCACCGGCGATACTCTTTAAGGTATCTCTCTATGTAAACGTCATTAGCCGGTATTGGCAGGCCCAATGCAGGGATAATCCGGTTAAGTCCGGACATCTCGCATAAGCTATGGCAGTTGGCTGCATATTGCTTTAACGGCATATTTAAACAGGCGTCATTTGTGCCAGCCATGATAATTACATGGGAAGGGTTTATGGTTATCACGTCATAGTTAAAACGCCGTAGTAAATCATCAGTGGTATCACCGTTGACACCTCGGTTAACTATAGCAAAACCGGTACTTATACCAGTAAGGTTAACCCATGAGTAATCGGATCCCCAGGGAAAACCCCAGGTAATACTATCACCGAGACAAACAATTTTCAATTTCAAGCACCTCCGGCAGCCAATTCTGCTCATCAATAATAAAAAAAAGCCTTAAGTTATAAGCTTAAGGCAAACACCTTAATATGTTTTAAGGTGAAGGCGGGCAATTAGTATTTTCATTATTAATTTTGGTGATTGTTTATTTCTACATAAAAAAACAAATTCCTGCAAAATACCAAAAATAATTTGTCGTCTATTTTTCCAGTGCCAAATTTACTATTTTTTCTACTAAATCAGGAAATTCAATACCCGCTGCCCGGGCCGCGTCCGGGAAAAGACTAGTGGCAGTCATGCCGGGCATAGTGTTAATTTCCAGGACATAAGGCTTTAAATCTTTATCAATTATAAAATCCACCCTTGACAGCCCCCGGCAGCCAAGGGCTTTATATGTCCGGATGGCTAGGTGCTGAATCTCTGATTGTAATGCATACGGCAATTGGGCGGGGATAATATGCTCACTCATGCCAACGGTATATTTCGATGCATAGTCATAGACACCGGAGGCAGCTACTATTTCTATCAGCGGCAAGGTCACCGGATCTCGGTTCCCCAGGACGGAAGCGGTTATTTCCACTCCTTCAATCATTTCTTCGATGAGAATTTCATCGTCATACTGTAGTGCTAACTCCAGCCCCGGCATGATTTCATCTTCTTTATGCACAAAAACAACCCCGATAGATGAACCCTGGGTGGGCGCTTTAATAACTACCGGTAAACCTAGTTTAGCTTTGATTTTGTTGACCACCCCGGCACTATTCAGCTTAATTTCATGTTTACTGGCAAATGTATAGCCCGGTGTTGGAATGCCGGTAAAAACCATAATCTTTTTGGTCATAATTTTATCAATGGCGATAGCACTGGTTAACACCCCTGGACCGGTATATGGAATATTCAACAATTCCAGCATTCCCTGAATGGTTCCATCTTCCCCGTATTTTCCATGCAATGCAAGAAAGACTAAATCAACTTTTTCCTTTTTTAAGTTCTCCACAATATATTCATCTACATCAATAGCCACTACATCAAACCCTTTTTCCTGCAGCGCCTCATAAACAGCTTTTCCTGTCCGTAAGGAAATTTCACGTTCGGCCGACCGTCCACCCATTAGGACGGCAATTCTTATTGTCATTGCACACCTCCGTAAAATCTATTACAAAAGTTTATAAACTGGCCCGCCGGCGGGAAAATTTATAATCCTTCATTCTGGTTACCAGTTCCGGTGGAACATATTGTTCACCCAGTAAAACAGGTGTAATTGTTCCATGATAATCACTGCCACCTGTCATCAGCAAGTCGCGTTCCAGGGCCAATGCTTCGTAACGGGCGTTTAACTCAGCCCGTTGGGGCCCAAAATAATAATAATATACCTCTACTCCTTCTACATCGAGATCAAGCAACCGGTTTACCACCGCATCGTCGCCAATTAACCCAGGGTGAGCCAGCACCGGAACGCCGCCGGCATTTTTTATCAAATCTACCCCATAAATAAAAGGGTATTCGTGACAAGTATAAGCCAAACCGTTTTTATTTAAATACTTTTTCAGGATATTGACAGCATCCATTTTGGAGTGGACATAACCGGCTTCATGCATTGCCTGCATAATATGTCCTTTACTCACGGTGCTTCCGTTTTGAGCAAAAGGTAAAACATTGTCCCAGGCAATATTAAAGCCGAAATCCTGTAATTTTTCCACCGTTCTCCGGGCACATTCAGTGCGCGCATTTCTTAATTCTGCCAGTTCTTTTTGCAGCCGCCGGTTTTTAATATCAAACAAATAACCCAGCAGGTGAACCTCATGGTCTTCGTAACTTGTTACCAACTCCACGCCGGTGATCACTTCAACGCCCATGACACGTCCGGAGGCCGCAGCTAGGGCATACCCATCTGTGGATTCATGATCCGCCAGGGCAATTACCTGCAAACCGGCCTGAGCAGCCAGCTCTACCACCTGTTCCGGCCTGATGTTGCCGTCAGATGCAGTTGTATGTATATGTAGATCGATAGTCATGGTCTTGATTTCCTCCCGGTTCCTGTCAGGCTATAAATTAACATCGTATTTCTATTGACGAAAAGTGTTATTTTGGGTATACTTAATGATGTTCTAAATTTAATATACAGGGGAGTAGCTCAATTGGTAGAGCGGCGGTCTCCAAAACCGTAGGCTGCGGGTTCAAGTCCTGTCTCCCCTGCCATCTAATGTTATTAACGAGTGTGTGACACTCGTTTTTTTATACTTTCCATGCCATATTTTTCGCCATAGTTTCTTTATAACAGATAAAGTCCTGACGCAGTATACCCATAATAAATATATCGTGAAAACTATTTCCCCGGTGTAGTCCCTGACGTTGAATCCCTTCGACTTTAAATCCTATTTTTTCATAGGCTTTTTTGGCCCGTAGATTATAGTCAAAAACCTCTAAATTTATGCGATTAAAATCCAGTTTGTTAAACAAGTAGTCAAGCAATGTAATTAACGCATCTGTTCCGAAACCGTGGCCCCATAATTTTTTTTCCCCGATTAACATACCCAGTTCCGCTTTTTTGTTTTCCTTGTCAATTTCACCCAGGGAAATAAAACCAATAGCATTTTTGTGTTTAGTTTCCACTAGCAGGCGTACAGTATCATTTCCGTCTATGGAACGATTAAAACGCTTGTTTTCAATTTCAATACTGGTATATATCGGTCCACCCCGGACCAGGTCGGCTATTTCTGGATCGGATTTCCATTTAACAATATAAAAAAGATCCTTACGGGACAGTGAGCGAATATTTGTTTTTGTGCCTTGGAGATACATTCTTCACCTCCGGTGTGCTATTTGTTTTATGTGGTAAAAGGGCTGTTACCGCATAAATTTGTAAACAGATAGGATTAAGGGGGCACATTATGGCAGGAGCTTCTTTTGTAAGGGGAGCGGTAATTTTACTCATTGCGGCCACAATTAACAGGATACTGGGCTTTTTTTTCCAGGCTGTAATATTTCGCCTTATCGGCGCCGAAGGGGTTGGCCTATTTAACCTGGTCTACCCTGTTTATGTGTTATTGATTGTTGTAACAACTGCCGGTATTCCCCTGGCATTATCTAAAATGGTAGCAGAAGCAGTGGCTAGGGGAAATCTTCCGGGGGCCAGGCGAATTTTTCATACGGCGTTAGTTTTGCTTTTTTGCATAGGTTGCTTAATAACCTTCATTGTATATTTTTCATTGCCCTTATTAGTAAAGTATGTATTTGTAAACAAAATGGTTTATATATGTTTTCTGGCCATGTTACCGGGTGTATTCATAGTAGCTGTGACTTCCGTATTCCGGGGATATTTCCAGGGTATACAGCAAATGATACCACCGGCTGTTAGCCAGGTCTGCGAACAAGTGACAAGAGTGCTGGCCGGACTTTTACTGGCCTATTATTTCCTGCCGCAGGGAATTGAATACGCTGCGGCAGGAGTTGCTGCCGGTGGGGTAATTGGTGAGTTTTGTGGGCTGGTGGTTTTGCTGGTAGCCTATTTCAAAAAGGCGGGCCAGCACAAAATAAACGCTGGCACTTCTTTTCCAATGATAAAAATCTTGCCGAAATTAGCAAAATTATGTACACCTATTACAGGCGGCAGAATTTTGGCTACTTTACTATTATCTGTAGATACATTTTTGATTCCTAACCGGCTGCAGGCAGCAGGCCAAACTGTAGCGGAGGCTACATCACAGTATGGCCTGCTTAGCGGAGTGGCCATGACTATGCTTTTCGTACCTACCGTTGTAACCATTTCACTGGCGACTACCCTGGTTCCCGCTGTTTCGGAAGCAATGACCGGAGGGAATATAGCAACGCTTTGTAAAAGAGTAAACGACGCCATTAAAATTACAGTTATTACCGGATTGCCTTTTATAGTCCTGTTTTATGCCTTGCCCGGCCAACTCATCGACCTGATTTTTGGTTCCCCGGAAGCGGCTGGTCTATTACGCATATTAGCGCTAGGCGGAATATTTATGTACCTGCAACAAACCACCACAGGTATTCTACAGGGGATGGGCTTACCAACCAAGCCACTGGTTAATATGATAATTGCCTCTTTCTTCAAAATATCCTGCATGTATTTTATAACTGCTGTTCCTGATTATGGTATTAACGGTGCCGCTTTTTCTTATGTAGTATTTTTTATGGTTGCGTCGTTATTAAATATCAGTTCTCTGGCTCGTATGCAGTTACTACGATTACAATGGAGTAATGTTGTATATAAACCTGGTTTGGCTGCCTTCGTAATGTTGTTGGTTCTAACTCAAGTAAACAGGAGTATGTTCAACCTGACAAAAAGCAATCCGTTAGCCGTAACATGCGCCGGATTGCTTGCGGGAATAATATATGTGGTTATCTTAATTTGTACCGGCATAATTACGAAAACTGATTTAAAAAGAATACCGTGGATACGAAAGTATCTACCGTAAATCCCATTTTTTCAAAAAGTCAATTAATGGATAATGGGTGACATTAAAAAAAATCGGGGTTACAGAAATCTCGTTTCGTTTTATTGCGGCAATATCGGTATCAGGTTCAACATTCAAATCCAGGACTTCCCCGCCCATCCAGTAGTATACCTTGCCTCTCGGATCCAGGCGTTTTTCAAAAATGTTTTGATACCGCCGCTTGCCCAGTTTTGTTATTGTTGCTCCGGTAATGGAATCTCCTATAGCCAGAGGGACGTTTACATTAAGCAAAGTTTCGGCCGGTAATCCTTCCCTGACTACTGCCCGCACAATTATTTTGGCAAATTCCGCAGCCTGGCTGTAATCCTCTGTCTCATAAGAGGCCAGGGAAATAGCTATACTGGGTACATCATTGATAACTCCTTCCAAAGCGGCTGAAACCGTACCGGAATATAAAACATCTGTTCCCAGGTTGGGACCGAAATTAATGCCTGATATGACAATATCAGGCTGCTCCGGCAGTAGTGCTTGAAGGGCAATTTTGACACAGTCGGAAGGCGTGCCGTTAACAGCAAAACCTTTTGTAGCACTGCCGGGAAAACTTACTTCATCAACCCTAAGGGGCTTATGCACAGTAATGCCATGTCCGGTGGCACTTTTGGGCCGGTCAGGGGCCACTATTGTAACCTCACCTAATTGCTCCATGGCCAGTCTGAGGGCAGTTATTCCGTCAGCCTGAATACCGTCGTCGTTACTAATTAAAATTCTCATAGTTGCCTCCATATTGCGTTATCATATTTCATAAACAGATATGGTCATGGTTCCTTCTGTGGAATTTTTGGACAAGCCAAACATAACTTTTTTATGTTTCAGGGTTTTATTTAAAAAATCCACAATTTTATACATTTCATCATAAGACTTAAGAGTCTTGGTAGCGATTAGTTCCAGTTTATCCTTTTCATTTTCCATAGTTGTCGGTATCCTCCTGCTTTATCTGTTGCTTCTGATTAGTGAGAAGGCTTCTGCCCTTGTTGCTTCCTTGGTTTTGAATAAACCCCGAACCGCTGAAGTCAGGGTCATGGAACCCGGTTTTTTGATGCCCCGCATAGTCATACACATATGTTCCGCTTCAACCACCACAATAACGCCCAGCGGGTGAAGCGATTCCATAACCGCTTCAGCAATGGTGCAAGTCAGTCGTTCCTGTAGCTGAGGCCGTTTGGCTATAGTTTCTACCGCTCTGGCAAGTTTGGACAGGCCGGTGATTTTGCCTTTTTTGGGAATATAGGCCACATGTACCTTCCCGAAAAACGGTAATAAGTGATGCTCACACATGGAATAAAAAGGAATGTCTTTCACCAGCACCATCTCTTCGTGGTCTTCAGTAAAAAGCACCTGTAGATGTGAACGTGGATCTTCTTCTAAGCCGCAAAATATTTCCTGATACATTCTGGCTACCCGCGCCGGAGTATCACGCAAACCTTCTCTCTGCGGGTCTTCACCGATAGCTTCCAGTATCATTCTAACCGCTTTTTCCATTTTTGGTTGGTCAAACATGGTAAATCCTCCTCAAAGTTGGCCCATATATTTATGTGTTTGGGGTATTACCCTTACGTCTTGTATATATTGCAGGGCCATCATTTGTAAATCCAGCACTTTTTTGATTCCTGGGGGCATAACGTTATCGGCAGCCCCAGGGGTTACAGGTTGCAAAACCAATGGTATACTCGGGTTGACACCCTTAACCAGACTTGCTGCCTGCCTTATTTCATCATTAGTTGTCCTGCCGGTAATAACCAGTTTCACAAAAACCTCATGCTGATTCGCCAGTTCAAGGAATTCCCGGTGCATGTCCCAGTAATCTCCGCAATAAGAAGCCGCCGGTAGTTTAATGTCCATGCTGACAATATCAATCAGAGAAATAATTTTTTGTAATTTGTCGGGTAACGTACCGTTGGTTTCCAGGTAAACCGGTATTCCGAAAGTTTTGATCAGGGGTAATAACTCTTGTATAAATAATGCCGACATTAACGGTTCGCCGCCGGTTAGGCTTATACTGTGATGTTTTTCAAGGTTTAATTGATTTATAATATCCATCGTTTCTAAGGATGTCAGAGGATTGGTAAATACCTCAAACATTTCCGTGCCCGGTATCATCTCTACGCGGCAATGCGATGTATGCTCTACCGGAGTATCACAGTATTGACATGCCAGATTACAGCCGGCAAAACGAATAAATATTTGCCTGACACCGGCATAAATCCCTTCACCCTGGATAGATGAAAAAATTTCTATAATATCGGTCGGCATTTAACTGACACCTCTTACTTTACAACAGGCCATTTTAATATCGGTGATTTCTGCTACGTATTTTTCCATGATGCGGGTAGCGAAGACGGCGGTATCAGTAATGCCGATTTCCGGCAAACTGGCCGCAGGCACGGGTGTGTTGCGGGAACTAAGGTTAAGACCGGTATGAATCAGGGTAGAAACCGGTGACACAGTAGCAATTGAAACCGATAGCTTACGTTCACTCCAAAACAGGTCGTCACCCTGCCGTTTGATTGCAATAGCGGTTGTTTCGCAAAGCTCCTCATTGATAATAGATATTAATAAACGCTGCCGGGTAACGGTTTTTTCCAGGTCATGGTCAAAATGTTCCACAATAAAATGCAGCATACGTTCACTGTAAATGAAATCACCGGCTAATACATCAGCCATGTCCACCATTTTATCCAGTAATACCTGACAGGGGCCGGTAAAACAAACGATACTGTCTCCCTGCAGGCCGTAGTTCCGATAAGCCCAAAGGGAACATAACTGTGAGCCGTCATATGTGGTTTCTGCCGCCACCTGGAAATATCGCATGGCTACCTCCCTTATTTTACTCCCGCCATTTCTTTGGCCCTTAACAAGCGTTGACAGCTTTCGCAATGCCCGCACATTTCCCGGTCACCGTAATAGCAACTCCAAATCATATCCAATGGTATTTCCAGCTCTTGAGCCAGCCTGATGATCCCGGTTTTATCAAGGTGCTGAGTATAGCTTTTGGCTTTCACTTTATTAAGTGTTGAATAACTAAGCGAAGCATTGACGGCTTTTATAAATGCCGGTGAATTATCGGGAAATGCGACTGCTTCCTCGGCATTAAAACCGGTCACAATCATTTCACAGTCCAGTGACTCTGCATAACAGGCCGCAATATTGATAAGCAACCCGTTCCGATTGGGAACCCATACTTGCCGGGCGGTCTCCAGCGCCCGGTCAGAGTCCAGTTCGGAAATTTTAATTGACGGTATTTTTTCATTAAGATTAACTAGCGCGGTTTTAGTTGCTTCTTTTAAGAAGTCTAAATCCAGAATTTTTAAAGGTACACGATAATAAGCGGCAATTTGAGCGGCTGCATTAAGTTCTTTTTGAGCGGCCTTTTGTCCATAGTCAAAGGTCAAAGCCAGGATGACTTGTGTCTCTGTTAATGCTTTTGCCAGATTTACCGTGGAATCTAAACCGCCGGACAGTAAAACGATACTTTTCACCATTAATCCTCCCAATATGCGGCACTCGCATCCGGTGATTCCCATACTTTTATCATTCTTAGTTCGGTATCAGGTAGTCGGTTCTTAAGCTCTTGCCGCATTTTATTATATATATATTGTGCGATGTTTTCAGCTGTAGGATTCAGGGTATCCGGTTTATTATCTGCAAAAGCCGGCAATTCATTGATACAGCGGTGATCAAACTCATCAATAATACAACCCAATATTTCTTTCAATACCCGAAAATCCATTAACATACCAGTATTGTCTAGAATTTCACCCTGTACAAAAGCTTCTATATCCCAGGTATGACCGTGCAGGTTTGAACACTTACCGGTATAATTTCTAAGTTGGTGAGCGGCGTCAAAATGAGCACGAATCGTTAATTCATACATTTAGTAAAAATTCCTCCTTTGTTCCCTACTTAGTATAACTCACGGAGGACATAATTTGCGAAACCGACATATTTTTTTAAATATTTTTTCTAGACTTAAATCAATTCCTCCTGCAAAAATCCAAAAATTTTTAGGTTGTCAAATATCTATGAAAATTAAATTTTCAATTTTTGCAAATCTTTATTTATATCCTGCAAAGTCATAAAACTTGCTATCGCTTCATCACTGTTGAAATCTAAATCCGATTGGCTGAGGTTTCGATACTCTATAGCCATCCGCTCAAGTAAGCGAGTCACCTGGTCAATTAACAGCAGTTGGCCGGCGGTTACGGGTTTCCCCTTCTCAGTCTGCATAGCCAGTGGTTTTAGTACCGCATTATAGATATGGTTCATGACTTGGCGATTTTTATTAATGATGTCAAGTAATGGCTGACTGATAATATCCTTTTTTATTTCGGCTGAAATATCAATCATTTTAGTCAATCGAACAATTTCGTATTTTTCCGGAAAAGTCATAGATTCTGTTGCACCTATGGCAGCCCCGAGATGTTGTGGATTATTGCTGTTAACCCGAAATTTGCTCAGAGAGCCTTTTATAATTGTAAGGCGGGTAAAGTCGGCGGCAATAGTGGCATGTAAATTATTTTTGACATCCTGGACCAGCGCCTGCCGCAGGTCAATGTTATTAGTGTTGCTATCCTGTGTACAGCCAGATAATATTGGCATCATCAATAACAATGATATGTACAAATAATGATTAACAGATAATCGGGGCATAGCCTTACCTCCTGAATTATATGTCATTATTACGAAAATAAAGCCGGTAAAAATTTATATTCTATGAGCTATTGGGAAATCCTTTTTTTACATACCAATTCCGGAATTGGAGTGAGTAGTATGACCAGAAACACACAAAAAGACGGGGAATTGTTTATAATCAAAATGCGCTGGCTGTTAATTATGGGTAGTCCTTTAATGTTTTGGATATTTAAACTCCAAACACTGCAAACTTTATGGCAAATTACTTTTTTTATGATTATTTACAATAGTTGGCTGCATTATTTTGCTTACCGGCATGAACATACAAAAATGCATCAATATTTATATTCAATTATTGATCTGTTATATGTTTCTTCGCTTTATTATTTGGGTTTTGGCAAACAGGTTGATTTTCACCAATTTTATTATTTTTTAATCTTAGTGCTGGGCATTCGCTTTGGTATGCACAATTACTACGGTTTAGTCGTATTGATTGGACTAATATACTTATTCGTTTCCCTCATATCAAATCAGCTGATGAATTCAGGTGCCGACATTATTCGTATTTTGGGACAAGTAACTTACTTTATTATATTTGGTGTATTAACCTCATTTCTGTTACTTAGGGAACGTGTTCAACAAGAAGAAAAAGAGTTGCTTATTACCCAACTAAAAGCTGCCTATGAACAACTGTATTTACATAATGTCCATGTTGAAGAAATGGCAATTACTGATCCTTTAACCGGTGTATATAATTACAGGTTTTTTAGTCAGCGGCTGAATCAGGAAATTGAAATGGCCAGACGTTATCGCCGGCAGTTATCCCTAATCATTCTTGACATTGATAAATTTAAAGATTTTAATGACTCTTATGGTCATCCGGCAGGCGATAAGGCACTCAAGGAAGTAACGACAGTATTTAAAGATAATATTCGTGATCTTGATATTTTGGCCCGCTACGGAGGTGAAGAGTTTTTGATTCTTTTGCCTGAAGCCGGAACCGAAGAATCATTTATGGTTGCGGAGCGGATCAGGCAGGCTGTGGAAAACCACGCCATTAAGATGGATGATGAATCACCGATGCTCTATATCACTGTTAGTGGCGGCATAGCCACCTATCCGGAAGATGCGGAAACTGCTGATAAGCTTTTAAAAATTGCTGATAATGTTCTATACGAGGGCAAAAATAAAGGCCGGAACATAATTTGCCGGCCAAGATAAATCATTCGGTTTTTTAACATAATCCAAAAGATTTGTTATAACAATGTACAGCCTCTGTGTAACGGCCTGTTTCTTCCAACAGTGCGCCTTTACATGACCAGGCTTGCCGGTGACCGGGAGAAAGTTTGATAATCCTTTCAAAACAGGCCATGGCTTCTGCCGTTCTTTTCATTTTAGCCAGACAGTTGCCTTTATTAATTAAGACTGTAATGTTTCTGGGTTCTAAGGCAAGTGCTGCTTGGTAGCAAATAAGAGCGTCGTCAAAGCGTCCCACAGCTTCCAGGCAAAGCGCTTTGTTGTTTATCAGGGTTATGTCTAGCCGGTTAATCTTCAGAGCTTTGTTAAATACGCTAATAGCTTCAGAATGCCGACCGGCTTTTGTTAAACAGGTACCTTTGTTTGATAGTAAGGTAACATCCAGGGGAGCCATTTCCAAGGCCAAATCGTAACAAATTAAGGCTTCGGGATAACGTTCCAGTTCGACCAGAGTAAATCCCTTGTTGTTTAATAGCTCTATTGATAAATAATTTAATTTTTCGGCTTTTTCATAGTTGACCAAAGCCGCCCTGTGGCTTCCCAGTTTACTAAGGCAAAGTCCAATATTCATATACAGGGAGGGTTCTCTAAAACGTATCGCCAATGCCTTGTAAAAAGACGCCAGTGCTTCCTCGTATTCATTCAGTTCACACAAACAGACACCCATAGCCTGATGAGCCTCGGGATTATCGGGAATAAAATACAGCGCATGACGGAAGGAATTAATGGCTTCTTTGATCCGGCCTTCCTGCATATAATAATGCCCTTTGGCCATTAAGGCCTTAATAGAATTAGGCTGTTCGGCTAATTTTCGGTTATAAGCTGCAATGGATTTGGTTGAATTTCCCGTAGGTAGATCTGCCCCACCAACCCAATAAACATATTTTTCGTTGGCAGTATTACTTTCACAAGCCTTTTGAAAGTAGCCGGCGGCTCCTTTAATATCACCCTCTTTGTAAAGCAAATGCCCTATCCGGTTATTCAAACCTGGATAATCGGGGTTTTCCTGGAGTGCCTTCCGGTATAGTTCCAGAGCCTTTTTACGGTCACCAACAGATTCATGTAGTAATCCCATTAATGCATGCAAGGTAGATTTACCAACAAAAATTTTCAGCTTATATTGATACCCTCTAAAGGTGAACCCAAGCATTTAAACCTCTCCTCCCATATGCAAAATACGCTGATATTAGTTCTATTGTGGAGCATGGTTTACCTGCAGGATTTACCAAGTTTCGTACGTCAAAACATTCCAATAAATGACAAAAATAACCCCTAAAATAAGTAGAATATTAATGGGTTTCATTTACAAGTTGATTGCTTTACAGCTGCAGGCATTAACCTGCTTAATGCTGCTAAATTATTATAAGCAGCTAAGATTTCTGCGTTTTTTTACGCCATGTGCGGGTGTTCGTTCACCAAAGCTAATAATACCCTTGCATTCGACTATTTTATTTTTTGCTATCCGGGGATTTTTTAGCCCAGGCCTGCTTTAACATTAATAATTGCTCTTCAAAGGAGGTTTCAGGCTTTTCCAACAAGCCGTCAGATTCTCTAGTTATAGCTGGAGTGGTCATATTCTTATTATCTTCCAGCAAAGCCAGTTTTTTTTGGGTTTGTTCATGTTCCGGAAGGTATTTTAATGTAGTTATAAAGTTTTTTCGGGCCATTTCCTCATTTCCCATCGCCAGGTAAGCACAACCGATGTAATAATAGACTGTTCCGTTATGGGGATTGAGCTTCAGGGCTTGGGTTAATTCTTCTACGGCGTGTAAATATTCACCGTTTTTCAGATATGCAACGCCTAGATTTTTCCATAAATACACCAGCTTAGGGGCAATTTCCGTTGCTTTCTTGTGCCTTTCAATAGCCTTATGATACTGACGAAGTTTCATATATACCCGTCCCATTTGATCGTAGATATATTCCAGGCGGGGATTTATTATAAGCGCATGATCAAAGGTTTCCAAAGCCTTGTAATAATTCTTTTTGCCGTTATAAGCTAACCCAAGTTGATACCAGGCAAATTCAAAATTATTATTCAGCATGATAGCTTTTTCCAGAACTGTTATAGCCTCATCCCATCGTCCTATTGCATTATAGACTTTGCCCAGCATAAAATGTCCTTTTGCATGGCGTTCTTCATAACTTACAACCTGTTGCAAATGAAAGAGCGCCTCCTCAAATCGTTCCAGTTCAACATATATATAACCCAGCCGGTAATGCGCCTGGACATATCCGGGATTTAGATGGACGGCAGTTTTAAAGCAATTAATGGCTTGCTCAAAACTTTTTCGTTTAAAATAGACATAACCTACTCCATAATGAGCCAAATACAATGTGGCATCTAAGCCAATAGCCTGTTCATAAGCCATGATAGCCTCGTTATACTTTTCAACTCTTGATAAGGCATAACCAAGATTAATGAATGACCAGATATCCTGCGGATTATTCTCAATGGCATGTTGAAGTACATTGATTTGTTCGAAGATTTTTTCATCAAAGCTCCTTTTCAACTTTTATACCTCCCCTGCTTCGGGCACTGCCGATATTACTGAAACTGTTCAATAAAAGATATGTAAAAAAGCAATGTTTATGACACCGTCTATCCATCTTAAACAGCCACCCACCTTCAGATTTTTACCGGTCAAGATGAAAAAGTTGATTTTTATACCCTAGTAATGTAAAAATAGTAATAAGATAAACTACCGGCGAAATCAGATAGGAGGTGACAAGATGGAATCAGGTAAATTGGAACGCAGTCAAGCTCTTAAAGCATGGCTGACTTTAGTATTGATTGCTAACGGTATAATGGCAATTATTTATACTTTTTTATGGTTATTCCTTAAAATCTACGACCCGGCCAGAGGCGGCTGGGCGCTGCCTGCCCTTGCTTTAGTTGCCGCTTTAACTGTTTTATTTATTGTCGCCGTTTTTAAGTGGAAAAAGTGGGGTTTATATGGCTTTGCTTTTACCACTCTGTTAGCAATCGGAATTAACTCACAGATTGGGGTATCCAATTTAAGTTCGGTATTTGGATTATTGGGCATTTCCGTATTATGGTACTTTATACGACCCTATTGGCCACATATGGAATAGGTAAAGGCCGGTGGCTACACCGGCCTTTACATTTTATAGATGGTATCCAGTCTTGTCAATTTACTGAGGATATCATTTATTTCATTACTTAGCTCATGTTTTAATTCTTTACTTGATTCAATTTTGCCTGATTTAAACGCTAAAAATTTAATTACCTGAATACAATCCTGTGAAATTTTCGGTAAATCATTTAGCTCCAGAGACCATGATTTTGGACTAAAATGAATAAAATGATTGCGCAGCCTGTTTAGTTTACGCACACTTTGATTTTGCCTACTGCGAGGATTAAAGGGCTTGCTGTTAGCACTTAGCGGCATCTTGTTGCTGTTTATTTTTTTGTATAAATTAAGGAAGGTATCCAGTTCTTCTTTTGGTAATGGCTGTCCGTTTTTTTCCGCTGCCCGCCATTTTTCCGCTACTCTGTCTTTTAGTGCCAACATACCGTCACCACTATTTAAGGAACAGGCCATAAAACCCTGTAATGAATTATGTAACGCTACCAACATCCATTTCCAGTGATATTTATCTTCTTCAGTTTTTCCCAGAAAATAACTTGCCATTTTAAGGCTTTTTAGCGACTCCTCAATGCCGCTCGTAGTTAGCCAAGTAACATGTCTCATGAATCTGCGGACCCCTTTACTCACTTTATAAATATTAGTATAATAATAATTGGGCAATATCATACAAAAATTCTATATCATATAAAAAGTCCAATGGCTGTCCTGGCCATTGGACTTTTTAACGACTGAATCCCTTCCGTTGATGGTATTTCTTTTTCACCAGAATAATCACGGTACTTAAACCCAACATCAAAAATGCAAAGCCAATAATACTGATCAAGTAAGAAAAGAACTCTACCAGCAGCATACATATCTCCCCTTACTAAGAATGTGAGTAGTGGTTCTTATCAATTGCCCACCGTAAATATTTATCGTAAAAAACATGAAATACTTTAGGGGAAATCAGTCTAGAATTAAGTAATAATTTGTCTAAAACAGAATAAATGTATTGTAAATAGTTAAGGAGGTGGTGAAATGCAATCAAAAGTTAGTGTTCCATCAATTGAAACGCCCCAGTTAAACTATGCCGCTATTTTGAAAGGTACCGGTCTGGCTTTGGTGTCGGCTGTATCTTTGGTGGCTGTCAGCGGTACGGTTTTATATTATGCACCAACTACGGAACGCTGGATACCGCTGATAGCTCTGGGTATTTTTTTCTGCAGTGTTCTTTTCGGGGGCTTTTCGGCGGCCAGAAAAGCTCGTTGTAAAGGATTATTCCATGGTCTGGGGGTCGGTATCCTTTTCTTATTTATCGTGTTTTTAATCAGTTTATTCTTACCAGGTCAATTATTAGGTTTATCTGTAGCCAAAAAAATTGTCAGTTCCGTGCTTGCCGGATTGCTTGGTGGCATATGGGGGGTTGGTAATCAATAAAAATAAGAAGCCTTGGTTCCAAAGAACTAAGGCTTCTTTTCTTCAGTTACAGGTAATTGGATTCTTATAGTAGTCCCTATTCCGGGTTGGCTTTCCGCCTTTATTTTACCGCCATGATTATAAATTATACGCTTTGAGACGGTTAATCCTAAACCTGCAACATTCACTTTAGTGGTAAAAAACGGTTCAAATATGCGCTCAACTAATAGCTGCTCCATCCCAATACCGTTATCTGCAAAAGTAATACTGATAAAACCGGTTAGATAGTTAAAATCAGTTATTATTTTTAATTCTCCACCATCAGGCATGGCAGCAACAGCATTGGTGGTTAAATTCAGGAAAACATGTTTTATTTGCTCCACATCTGCCAGAACATCGGGCAGACCGTTATGGTACTCTTTAACAAGGGAAATTGTTTGATAATCCTTTTCGACTGCCGTGAGCACCTCATCAAGTATACTATGTATAGCTGTCTCCTGCCGGATAGGTACGATTGGTCTGGATAGAAGCAGGAACTCGCTGATGAAAAAATTAAGCCGGTAGATTTCGTCCAACATAATTCTGATATAGTCGTTTTTAGCATCTTCCCGTGGTAATTTACGTTCTAATAATTGCAAATGACCACGCAGCGTGGTCAGCGGATTTCTGACCTCATTGGCAATACCGGCGGCAATTTCGCCGATCAGGTCAAACTTTTCAGATTGCATTATCTGGGCTTCCAGTTGTTTTTGGTCGGAAACATCTCTAATATTTAGCAAGCTACCCATAATTCTGCCGCGGGAGTCTTTCATCAGATCAGTATAAGCCATCACATGCAAAGGACCTGAGGCTGTATCTATAACTCTTTCAACGTGTTGATAAACTTTACCGGTACGCAGTGTATTTAACAATATGCCGTCAGCGGAACCCAGGTTTTTCTTTATCAGCTCATTATACGTCTTTCCCAGCATTTCTTCTTTGGCAATACCGATTAAATCAGCAGCGGCCTGATTGTATATAACTATTACCTCGTTTTTATCAATAGCAATTATCCCACTTGTACAGTTTTCTAAATATAATTCGGTATAGGTTTTATTTTTGTTGCGGTATGAAAAGATGCATATTGTAATAACTAGAATAACTGGTATTAATAATATTAGTAACTTCAAATCCATTGCCATAGCCTGTCCCCCACAAAACATGATAAGTTCTATTTCTACCATTAACTGCTAATTCCTGCTCCGGATGTTATTAATATTGTTTAAATATCTTAACCTTTCATAAAAAACGTTGCAATAACGATAATAATACCGCTTAACATAAATGATATACCGGTGTATAGTCTAAATCTAATTTTTTGAAACCTGTATCCCTGCGCTGACCTCTTTACGGGACGTGAAAGCATTCTGCCGATTCCGGAAGCCATATAAAATACCACCCTTCATAAATCATGTTCTATTTAAACATATTTCATCAGTTAAAAAATATGAACAAAAAAGAGAAGCACCTAAAATGCTTCTCTTTTGGGATCAATAGCTTAATACTCCGGCGGTAGGTTGTTAATCTGAGCCAAGTTAAATACCGGTCCGTCAACACAGATGTATTTTTCACCGATGTTGCAGCGACCACACTTGCCAACGCCGCAGCGCATATTCATTTCATAAGTGGCGATAATTTCCTCGGGCTTCCACCCCATCTTCAGGAAATTACCCTGTTGAATCTTAATCATAATCGGCGGTCCACAGGTAACCGGTACTGTATTTTCAATGTTAGGTACAATTTCCTGCAGCCAGTCCTGGGTAACAAATCCTAAACGTCCATTCCACTTTGGGTCTTCCGCATCCAAGGTAATATGCACATGGGTATCCCTAATTTTTGGCCATCTGTCAAAGATATCGTATTTGAAACAGAGCAGGTCATATGTCCTGGCAGCGTAAACGATATCTACTTTGCCATAATCATCGCGGTTATCAAGGACATAGTCAATTAATGAACGAAGTGGCGCCAAACCGATACCCCCCGCTACAAAGAGACAGTTCTTGCCTTTCATCTCTTCAAAGGGAAAGTTGTTGCCATAAGGTCCGCGAATAGCCATTTTATCTCCAACATTTAATTCATGAATGGCGGCGGTAACACGTCCAACCTTGGCAATGGAGAACTCTAAAAAACCTTTTCTGGTTGGCGATGAAGTAATGGAAATCATAACCTCACCTACTCCCAGAATAGATAGCATTCCACAACTACCCGGCAAGTTACCGAAGTTTTCCAAAATTTCCGGATCGTCGAAAACAACCTGGAAGGTTTTAATATTCTCGTTTTCATCAATTACTTTGGTTATTGTTGCGATATGAGGAAGTAATGGGCTTGCTATTTTTGCAGTGTCCACCCTAGCCCACCTCCTTGACTTTTTCGATAATTTGGGCAATATCCAGGTTTACCGGGCATTTTTCCAGGCACCGGCCGCAGCCGACACAACCCCATTCTTTATAACGGTCGGGTATATAACGGAGTTTGTGCAGGAACCGCTGACGGGTTCGCTCCAACTTACTTGGCCTGGGCTGATGACCGCCGGCGGCCCTGGTGAAGGCAGAAAACTGGCAGGAGTCCCAGCACCGGTAACGGTAACCTTCCGGACTTTGGTCGTTGTAGTCGACGATATCAAAGCAGTGACAGGTCGGACATACATAGGTGCAGGTACCGCAGTTGATGCAGCGCTTGGATTCCTTATCCCAGATAGCTTGGTCAGACATGTTGTCCAGTTTTTCCTTAACTCCGTCCAAGGTAATCTGCATTTGCTTAGTTGCAGCATTGGCTGTGGCTTTGGCTTTAGCCTCAGCACCACCGTCGTCATTGGTAAACTGATCATCTACAGCACCAATCAATCTGGTGCCTTTATCAGTGAGTACCTCTACATAATAACGGTCACCAAGGTCGGTGAAGAGGATGTCGGCACCCTCCCCGCTGTCCGGTTTAATGCCAAAAGCGCCGCAGAAGCAGGTATGCTTGCAGTCGTTACAGCTTAAGGCAATGATAGTTGTTTTTTCACGCTTATCCAGGTAATAATTGTCCTTGAACTCGGCGTCAAAGACTTTATCCAGGAAGAGAATGCTCTTGACGTCACAGGGTCTGGCCCCGAAAAGCACCCGGTTAGGCACGCCTTCCACTTCTTTAATGGCCCACTGCGGGTCATTTAGATTATAAGTGAACATCTTTTCGCTCTGCGGAAAAAAGTAATCCTTCGGGGGAACTACCGCATTGTCGTATTCCAACACAACTCCCTCACCGGAAGAAACCGGTTTGAACATGGTGACGCCGTCACTCTGGATGGGAGCGATGAGCTGGTTGGATTGTGCGAGCTTATTTAACAGGCTCTTGACCTGGTCTTTTTTTATTGATTTATTCGCCATTCCTTATCACCCCTCCATCCTACATAAATTCTTCCGGATCTTCCAGACGGTACTGACCTAAAGTCGAGCCGCCCTCTTCAATAGATCCGGGAGTTGTCATGGTAAACAGTTCTTTGCAGTCCTTCAACAGTTTTTTGTTTAGGAGCCGTAATGGAATATCCATTGGGCAGACCCGGTCGCATTCGCCGCAGTCGACACATCGGCCAGCCAGGTGGAAGGCCCTGGTCAGATGGAACAATTCGTTCTCCGACAGGGTGGTCTCCTTGCCGCACCAGTCAGGCTTGATGTTGTCAAAGATGCATTCTCGACAGCTGCAGCCCGGACAGATGTTCTTGCAGGCATGACAGCGGATACAGCGTTCAAACTGCTGGAGCCAAAACTTTGTTTTTTCTTCCGCAGAAAGGGCTTCAAACTTCTGAATTTCTTCGTAATTATCCGGTGTGCCATTGATGCTGAGGGAATCCCCCACCATGTGATCGGCCACCACCGGGTTGTGGTGTTCACAGGCGAAACACTTGTCAAGGGCGGTTTCGCTCTTTTTGACGGTGAACTCACCTTTGGCAGTCTTAATGACCACGTCTTCCCCTTTATCTTCAAAGTCCACCAGTTTGCCGGAGACATCGCCTTTAGTAGCGATTTTTACTGCTGATAACTGACCGGCACACGGGATGCCGAGGACTACAATCTTATCCCGGGGAATGATATTGTCCTGGGTCAGGCGGAAAATGCCGCGGGAATCACAGCCCTTAACCACCACCGCCACTTTGCCTGCGTGCTCTTTATAATCAATCAGGTATTTGGTCAGACCGTTTGCGCAGAATGGGTTCCAAACCAACTGGTCTACTTCCTCCGGCGAGGTTATGAACACCGGCTGGGTCCGGGCCGCCTCAGAACCGGGACCGTAGCCGATTACTACTTCTACTTCTTTGTCCTGTAGGAGTTTAGCTGCAGTGTTTCTGAGATTTTCGGTAATATTTTTCATCTACGCATCCCTCTTTTCAAACCGCTTATTTGGCCCGAGGGCATTGATTTTTTCGGTCATTTCTTTGGTGGTATCGGCCCATTTCTGTCCTTCAGAACCGGATATCCAACGGGCATTAAACCGGCCCGGCTCATAACCGACATATTCGAGGAGGCGTTTCATAACCAGGAATCTTCTGCGGGTATAATAATTACCACTAACATAGTGGCAGTCACCGGGGTGTCAGCCACCAACCAGGACACCGTCAATCCCCTTCTGGAAAGCTCTGAGAATGAAATGGGGATTAACCCGTCCGGAACAGGGTACACGAACTACCCGCAAGGTGGAAGGATGCTGGAACCGGCTTACGCCGCAGACGTCAGCACCGGCATAACTACACCAGTTACAGGCAAAACCGAGTATTTTAGGCTGCCAGTTTTCGTTTACAGACATGCTGCATCCACCTCCGCCAACAATTGTTGATTAGTAAAGCCTTTGAGGAAGAGTGAGCCGGAACGGCATTCCGCAGTACAGGCACCGCAACCCTGGCAAAGTCCGGTATTGACATCGGCCACTTTACGGGTCTGTTCTTTGCCATGGCTCCATTCAGTAATTTCCTTGCCATCAATGGCTTTATAAGGACAAATGGGTTTGCATAGCAGGCAGCCAACGCAGGTTGCTTCGTTAACAGTAGCAATTTCAGGGTTGGTAGCCAGTTGATCCTTTGAGAAGAGGGCGGCAACTTTAACAGCGGCACCGCTGGACTGGGAAACAGTATCGGGAACATCTTTTGGTCCCTGGCAGCACCCGGCCAGGAATACCCCGCCGGTATTAGTTTCCACAGGTCGGAGTTTCGGGTGGGCTTCCGTGTACCAGCCGTCCTTGTCATAAGAAAATCCGACAGTTTGGGCAATCTTGATGGCGTCATTCTGGGGTACCATAGCGGTTTCCAGGACCACCATATCGGCTTCAATTTCTACTGCGCTGCCAACCAGGGTGTCTTCGCCCCGGACCATTAGCTTTTTACCATCCTGCCAGATTTTGGCAACCTGGCCGCGGATATACTTGGCTCCGTCTACCTCCCTGGTGCGCATATAGAATTCGTCGTACATCTTACCGGGAGTCCGGACATCCATATAGAAAACATATACATCAGAACCGGGGACTTTTTCCAGTACCTGGTGGGCATGCTTAGCTGTGTACATACAGCAGGCCCTAGAGCAGTATGACTTTCCTTTGGCAATATCCCGGGAACCTACGCATTTCACAAATACAACAGTTTTGGGAATTTCTTGGTCGGAGGGACGTTTGATTTTGCCGCCGGTGGGACCGGATGCATTGACCAGTCGCTCGAAATGCAGTCCGCTGATAATATCCGGGTATTGGCCGCCGCCAAACTCACCGTAGTATTGGGTCCAATCAATAAGCTCAAAACCGGTGGCCATAACGATAGCACCAAATTTCTCCGTTACCAGTTCGTCCTGGTCTTCATAGTTAATGGCACCAATTGGACATACCTTCGCACAAACTCCGCATTTATCCTCCAACAGTTTTCGGCAGGATTTGTTGTCGATTACCGGCTTGTTCGGCACAGCCTGAGCGAAAGGCTTGTAAATAGCCGGTCGTTTACCAAGACCGAGGTCAAATTCACTGTCCACTTTTTTGGGGCACTTGGTTTCACAAATACCACAGCCGGTACATTTGCTGTAATCAACGTACTTTGCCTTCTTACGGATGGTTACATCAAAATTACCGATATAACCGCCTACTGCTTCAACTTCGGAATAGGTGTATAAAGAAATGTTGGGGTGCTGCGCCGCAGCAACCATTTTGGGCGTGAGTATTCAGGCGCCGCAGTCGAGCGTGGGGAAGGTCTTATCCAGTTGGGCCATCTTGCCCCCGATAGTAGCGTCCCGCTCGATAATTACCACTTCATGTCCGGTATCGGCAATATCCAGAGCAGCCTGGATGCCGGCAATGCCGCCGCCAACAACCAAAGCGCGTTTGGTGACAGGGATGTAGTTTTCAAACAACGGCTCCAGTTTGGCAGCTTTGGCTACTGATTTGCGTACCAGCTCAATGGCCTTTTGGGTTGCACGTTCCGGTTCGGCAACATGTACCCAGGAGCAGTGCTCCCGTAAGTTAGCCATTTCAACGACATAAGGGTTCAGGCCGGCGTTTTGAGCCGCCTTCTGGAAGGTGGGCAGGTGCATCCGTGGTGAACAGGATGCCACTACCACCTGTTCGATTTTGTGTTCTTTGATGGCATTAATCATCGCAACCTGTCCGGGTTCGGAACAGGTGTACTTGTTCTCGCCGACAAAAGCTACGCCGGGGAATTCCTTGACCGCTTCCGCGACCTTGGGAATATCCACAACGCCGCCGATGTTGGAGCCGCACCAGCAGAGAAACACTCCAATCCTTTTCATTAGCATCGCTCCCTATAAGGTAAGTTTATATATAAATTTAACTAGCCAATTTTGGACAATAATGACTGTGAATCAACAAAATTCTTGTTAATACCGGCTTCCTGCACTGTCGAACCCATGGCATAAGCCATTAGCTGTGTAATATAAAGTACCGGAATGTTGAAATTAGTTTTAAACTTATTATTAATCTGAAACATCCTCATATCAAGGCTCATTTCACACATCGGGCAGGCAGTAACAATCATATCTGCCCCGGCTTTCACGGCTACGTCTAAAATCTTCTTGCTCATTTCAAGAACTACATCCTTGTCCTGAAATACAAGCGATGTGCCACAACACTCGGTTTTAAATGGCCAGTTAATTGCTTCCCCACCCAGAGCAGTAATAACATTATCCATTATTTGTGGGTTTTCCGGGTCATCAACATGAGCAATTTTTGGAGGTTTTACATAATAACAGCCATAGTATGAAGCCACTTTAAGACCCTGCAGCGGTTTTTTAACCGCCTGAGAGATTTTTTCCATGCCGGTGCCAGCAAAAAGATCAATAATTGAAAGTATCTTGCTGGTGCCTTTTACCTCTTCACCAATTGCTTTACATATCTTCTCTTTCATTTTGGGATTGGTGTTCACTTCATGGTTAACCCAAATCAGCCTTTGCCAGCATGCAGCACAAGGTGCCAATATGTCCAGCCCTTCTTTTTCGGCCGGGACCAGGGTTCTGGCCGGCACAGCCAGACCAAGAAGATGGTCAATACTGTGCGCTGAACTGGCGCCGCAACATAACCAATCCGGAATCTCCCATAAATCAATGTCTAAATGTTTGCAGACTGCTCTGACGGAAGAATCATAAGCCATTTCCATGGATGTAAGAGAACAACCGGGATAATATGCATACCGCACTACTTTTCACCCTCCATTCTCTTAATATTCTCCATTATCTTCTTGATTGCATCGGCATTTTTAAGTTTTGGCGGTAAAAAGTGCATTCTTCCTTTACTAATGTTAGGCCAAGCTAAATCGGTATCATTAAAAAGATTGCCTGTTTTTAAATTGAGCATTATGGCAAGCCCTATTTCGTAGCTCCGGCCAAAGGTGGCAATATTGCTCATAAATACTTCATGGAACACATTAGCATTCTTAAACTTCTGGGTAATCCCCCGTTTTTTGGCCATTATCCGCAGGGCATCCATCACCCTAGGCACATCAATGTCCCTGGGACAGCGGGCGGTACAGGTGGAACAGAGTACACAAGCCCAAATAGTTCTGGTGTTAAGCACCTCTTCTTGCATGCCCAGTTGTACCATGCGCATAACCCGGTTTGGCGAAACGTCCATCCCTTTGCAAATATGGACTGAACAACCGGCGGAACACTTGCCGCATTGATAACACCTGCGAACATCGACGCCGCTTTCTTCATGGATTTTTTCAATCAGGTCGTTGTGCTCTCTGTGTTTTTGCGAAAGATTTACAGATGTGCTCATTCCCCAACCCCTCTTCGACAAAATTTACTACAGTGGTTCCCTTCTTTATATAAGGTCACCCACCTCCTCCTATAAATTATTATATTAATGTTTATTTCTTGTGAAATCAAGTGCATGTTAGAAAGACGGACATACAGTCCTGTTAAATTCTATTCGATATCGGAGAGATAATTCCTTTTTCCCAGCCAAAAATTTTGCGAAAATTTAATTAAATTGTTGACTTGGCAATAAAAACAACATGATTGTTCCGGATTAGGACAAACTTGCCAACAAAAAAGGAGCTTTGCGCTCCTTACAGGTATTTTTTACTTAATCACTTTAATCAATATTTTCCTAAGGAATTGAGGTAACTTAATAAAATAGACCCGCACATCACTCACCTCTTTTTTCTTAACTCTGTATTTATTTTATTACGGCAGAGTTCTTTTGGTGACTTGTTCGGGTGGTTTTATTCTTTAATATTTGGGAACTTTTATATTACTTACCATAAGAAAAGAGAGCAGTACCATTATTACTGGATAAACAAGCTTAGGTAAGTCATTATGCAGTAAAGACAAAAGGGCAACTAAACTTCCGGCCGCGGTTATTGGAATACCGATAAAATAATCAGTGATATTTAATGTGTTGAACCTGGCCAGTCTAATAGCTCCACACAGAGTAAAGGCTAAAGACAGGGTTAAACCCAGCATACCGATATTTTTTAATTGCAGGGCGTAAACCAGAATGGCCGGTGCTACCCCAAAGGAAACAAGGTCTGCCAGGGAATCAAGTTCTTTACCAAAATTAGAAGTCGCGTCTAAACGTCTGGCCAGGCGACCGTCCATGCCGTCCAGCACCATTGCTAACATAATCATCACGGCTGCCTTTTTGAACTGACCGTCCATGGTAAAAATCAGGGAAAGCACGCCCAAAAGCAGGTTTGCCAGGGTAAATATGCTCGGGATGTACTTGTTCATCAGCGAATCCTCCCAATAACCGTTTCACCACCAACTACTTTATCACCTTTTTTGACCATCACTTCAACCATAGCCGGCACAATAATTTCCGTACAGGAACCAAATTTAATCAGGCCAAAAAGTTCGCCCCGTTCTACCTGGTCACCCATATTCACCCAGCAGACGATGCGCCGAGCAATAAAACCGGTGATTTGCGTGACCAGTATTTTTATGTTTCCGTTATCAATACCAACATAATTCTTTTCATTTATATCCGAAGCATGTCCTTTGTATGCCGGCAAAAAGTTACCCGGGCGGTAACTGCGGTATTTAATTTCTCCGCTTAGCGGTGACCTGTTAAGATGAACATTGAAAACAGATAAAAAAATACTTACTTTTATTGCTTTATCCTTAATAAAACGATCTTCTGTTATTTCGGAAACATCCATAATGGTTCCGTCCGCCGGGGATACGAGAATGCCTTCATCTGCAGGAATGCGGCGCGGTGGATTGCGGAAGAAAAAGGCCACAAATATCAACAGTACTGCAGTAATAACAGCCAAAACCGGGATATAAAGATATAATGCCGTCGTTAGCAAGCCTAATACAGCAATATATGGTACTGCGTCTTTTACAATAATGGGTTGGTTTCTCATTTTTGTCAAGGATACCTCCAATGCACGTAATAATTTATTTTAACACTAATTATAACATAATTAAAGAAGGGGTTCGTTTTTTTCTTTTAATTGTTTTGCCACGCAGGATACGTTGGCAATAAGTTTAAACTGATGTAATGCCGGCCGTTTGCCGTCAAGCCAGTCCGTGAGTTTATGTAGCACCAGATGCTTATCACCTTTAAAATGAGTACATATCGGCAAAGAGTTAAAAAATTTACGCCCATATCTTTTTTCCGCAATCCGGCGATCAAGCACCACCACTACCCCTTCATCCTTTTCAGACCTGATCAGGCGTCCAAAACCCTGTTTCATCCGTATTACTGCCTGAGGCAATAACAGGTTAGTAAAACCAACTTTATTCATGGCCGCCAATTTTTCCATTCTGGCTTCCATTAAAGGCTGGTTAGGCGGGGCAAAAGGTAGTTTAGCAATTACCACACACTTTAAAATATCGCCAGGCAAATCCACACCTTCCCAAAAACTGCTGGCCCCTAATAAAACAGCTCGCGCATTGGCTCTAAATTCTTCAAGTAGTCTGCTGCGGCCCCCATCAATATTATGCCCGAGAACTGTAATATCCTCCTTCTCTAATTCAGTACAGAGTCCTGCATAAACCTGTCTAAGCAGCCGGTGAGATGTAAACAAGACAAGAGTCCGGCCTTGCAGCACTTTAACAATATCGGCAAGTACCGGTATAGCTTCACCGGCAAAGATTTCTTCCGGCACCTTGCCCGGATCCGGCAAATCCCGAATCACACCCAAAAAGGCCTGTTCATCATAGTTAAATGGCGAAGTCACTTGGATTTCCAATACCGTCTCTGCCGGGATACAATTAAGTCCTAGCCGTTCCCTAAAGTGATCAAAATTCCCGTCAATGCTTAAGGTGGCAGATGCTAGAATAACGCCTTTTTTGACCATGAAAAGTTTTTCAGCCAAAATCGCCCCAACGGAAACAGGTACAGCTTTTAAAGTAAATTGCCCGGTCTTATCATATTCCACCCAAGCTACTATTTCCGGGTCGGCAGCATATAAAATAGCGCGTATGTCCTCGGCGGCTTGCAGGATAACCTTAATTTGATAATCCAGTTCTTTTAGCAGTCCGTTAGCCTCAACCCCATCGCCGGCTAAATCCCCGGCTAATAATTGGTGCAATTGTTCCAGATTAACAGCAGTTGTCTTCAGCCGGCTGGTAAGGTTTTCCAGGCACGATTCCAAAACTGCCCAGCTTTGGCCTGAGTGTTGTTCTTCGCGAATTCTGACAGTTTGCCAGGCGTAATCATCCACACCCTGGGAATTCGCCTGACAAAAATTCAACAGACAGGCAGAGAAGTCCCGGAAACCGGCACGGGTCTCTTTAACAGCGGCAATGGCTTTTTCCGCTCTTTCTTTTAAATCTTTATCATCCACAAAATTTGACCGGGCTTCAAAAAGACTTTTTATATTATAAAGCAGCCCGGGATTTTGGCTGCCTAACCCACCGGAATATAGGTGCTGCAACAGCCTGTTTATATAACTTGATGTTACCACAGCGCCCAATTGCTCGCCGGCCTGATCTTCTAGATTATGCGCCTCATCAATAACCAGGTAATCATGTGCGGGCAAGATTCGGTTGTCGGTTTTAAGGTCGGACAGCAGCACACTGTGATTAGTTATCAGAATATGAGCATCCTCTGCCCGGTGTCTTGATTTCATAAAAAAACAGTGGCTGTTAAACCATGAGCATTTTGGCCCCAGGCAGGTTTCGGGGTCGGCACAAAAATCTGTCCAACCCGCAGCTTCCTGAGCATTTAAATTGATTTCACTGCGGTCTCCATCCATTGTGTTGGTGAGCCATACCTGCAGTCTGGCACAAAAGAGCTTTTCTGTCGCATTAAGCGCCTCCGCGTCCTTCTTGTTTTGCTCCCATTTGCGCAGACAGATATAATTATTTCGTCCTTTAACCAGCGCCTCCTTAAATTCCAGTCCGGTAATCTGTTTGATGACCGGTAAATCATTCTGCCATAATTGCTCCTGCAGATTTATTGTATGGGTGGCAATAACAACCCTGGTATTGTTTTGCACGGCCCAATATATGGCAGGCAAAAGATAGGCAAGTGATTTCCCGGTGCCTGTACCGGCTTCGATCAGCAGATGTTTTTCTTCATTAAAAGCTTTAGCCGTAAGGGTTATAATATCTACCTGTTGCGACCGGTACTGATAATCTGGGTACCGGCGCGCAAATGGACCGTCAGCTGCCAAGAGCCCATGCAGTTTTGCCGGGTCAATCAGTAGCCGGGAGCTATCCGGTTCATTATTGAGGGCCGGACCGGCTAATTTTATTTCCTCATTTTTTTTCATGAAGTTATACGCCAGATCAATTTTGGCTAACGGAAAAAATGCTGACTTGTGCTGTTCCAGGCGAAGAAAAACGTTTTTGCCAGACCATTGGGAAACTGCAAGTAATCTATTTATATCTCTAAGCACAGAAATATCAATAGCGGCCATACTTTCCAGTATTTTATAGAATATTTCCGCCGTTGATTTGGCATCTTCCAAAGCCCGGTGCTGCACCGGCCGAAGACCGGTGAGTCTTTCCCGCAAACTGCCCAGCCGGTAACTGGCGGCAGTTGGTAAAACCAGCCGGGCCAGTTCTAAAGTATCAATGAATTCGTTAGCTACCGGAGTCCCTAACGCCTGGTTGATAAAGCCCAAATCAAAATTAATATTGTGACCAACTAGCGGTAAATCACCTATAAAATCAAGCAACTGAGGTAGAATTTGCTTGACCGGGGCAGCATCATTCAGCATTTCATCGGAAATCCCGGTTAATTTTTTTATTTTATAAGAAATTCTACACCCAGGCTTTACCAGGGTATGAAAGGTATCAATTATCTCACCTTGGCGGGACTTAACAGCTCCAATTTCAATGATTTCATCCTGCACCGCATCCAAACCTGTTGTCTCAAGGTCAAGAAATATGTATTCTCTGTCCAGCATATTATCACACCTTAAAATTACTACACCTATTTTAAACCATTAAGCCTTAAAAAGACAAGAAAAAACCTCTCGTAAAAAAACGAGAGGTACATTTACGGGTGTTTTGAACCGTCCCGACGGATGACCAGCACAGGATAAGGCGACAGGCGGATGACGGATTCCGCCACACTGCCAAGAGTAATGCGGGAAAGTCCTGTACGGCCGGACTCACCCATTATTATGATATCAACATTTTCGGCCTGGGCCGCTTTTAAAATATGGCGTGGCACACTGCCTCTCAATATGGTCGTATTCACTACCACACCATTTTTTAAACCAAACGCCTTGGCAACCGCCAGACCTGCTTCACAGGGGTGCACCCCGTCAAAAAACTGTTGTTTTTTTAGTTCGACAGGTAAATTAAAGTCTTCTTCATGTCCGGCTACATATACGGCCAGTACTTCGGCACCAAACTTCTTGGCCAGGCCAACCGCATATTTGGTAGCTTCAATAGCGGCTACAGATCCGTCGGTAGCCAGGAGGATTTTATTAATGGGCAGTGTTAATGAAGTTATTTCTTCAGTTGTCATCCATTCAGCCGTCTTTTCCTTTAACTGTGACATCATTATCCCTCCTGCCGATTTGGTTGGTTTCATTTTATTTTAATTTACGTGTAAAGGAATAGTTTTTTCCGGTTAAAGGGCAAAAATAACGGCTAAACAGTATATTATCATATTTTTGGGACCGCCAATTCCCTTGGGACAGTTAATTAGACCGTTAAACCTGTAGATTTAACAACTAACAGAATATAGGTAGAAAAAAATCGGGGGATAGGCTAAACTAAAAACAATAACACATGATTCTCATGCCTAATCTCCTCTCCCTTTTCTTCGGACTGTATCGGCTGATGCAGTTCATTTTTTTTTGTCCGTAATAGCCCATTCACCCATTTATAACCTTTACATAAACCTTGCGGTAACGGGGTCCGTCAAATTCACAGAAATAAATACCCTGCCAGGTCCCAAGTAAAAGACGTTTATCTTGTATTATAAGCACCTGGGCAAAACCCATCATGCTGGCCTTGATATGGGCGGCGGAATTCCCTTCAAGATGCTTGTACCCGTCATTCCAAGGAACTATTTTTTCTAGTTCAGTCAGGATATCTGTCACCACACTAGGGTCAGCATTTTCATTGATTGTAATACCGGCAGTGGTATGTGGAACATAAATATAACATACTCCGTTATTAATTCCGGCGTCAGTAATAATCCCCTGAACCTCCTGGGTGATATCTATCATCTGGGATCTCCTCTCTGTCCGGACTGATAATTCCTGAAGCATTATTTACCCCTCCTCTTCTTTATCTTTATTATAACTGAAATCTCCATAATTTCTCCACATTTCTGCCACGATTTCCTAATGGTTACTTAGTATTATAATAATAAGATACTTAATTAACTGAAAAGGAGGTGAATTGTTATGAAGAGGAAACTTATTATAACCGTAGCTACAGTATTGACCCTGGCCTTAATGGCACCAGCAGCTTTTGCCGCCTTAAGCAACAGTCAGCAGGATCAGGTGAACAAAATTTATCAACAAATGGATGAACTGCGAAAGCAATTAGTACAGATTTATGTCGATGCCGGACAACTTACCCCCGAACAGGGCAAGCTATTGCAGGAAAAGCAGGTTGCACCCGGTAATGGAGCCGGTTTGGGCCGTAAAGGCTTTGGCGGCTTTGGCATGGGTCCCGGCTTTGGCGGCGGCGGTGGCTGTGGCAACTACCCCCTTAACCAGAGCAATGCAGTGACTCAAAGTAGCCTATAATAACGTAAACACACAAAAAAAAGAACCGGTTGTGTCAAAACACCGGTTCTTTTTTGCAAATTCTTTTCAACTCCCGGTTGAACTATATTAGCCTCAACCAAAAGCTCCCCCTTTGTCACAAGAATTGCACCCACCCTGAGCGTTTCCCTTAACCTGCACGGCAAAGCTCTGGAATATCTGTTGCAGGTTTTTGCTGTTACACTCGGGGCAGCGTACTTTGTCCCTTTCATTAATGCTGATTTGCGATGTAAAAGTATGGTCACAAGACTTGCATTTAAAATCGTAAGCTGGCATAATTAACACCTCTCGCAATAAATTATACAGTTATTTTACCATAAAACCTAACCTTTTACCATAGGTTGTTACGCTTTGAGACGACCCTCAGCCCCCGCTAAAACACTGATCCATGACCCTGGAACCTAACACCTAACACCTGAATAGCAACTGTACTCATTATTAATCAACCTCCTGCCAATTGTTCAACTAGTTGGCCAGTACGCCAATATACCCTACGGGGGTATTGTTGTGTTAATTATAGCAGTAGATATGTTTCATTGTCAACAAAAATCTGTTAAAATAAAAACAATATTCAGAAATAGAGTTTCAGGAGGTATAATAGTGACGGGTAATAAAATCCTGATTATCGAAGATGAAGATAAGATTATTGAAATGACTGCTAATTATCTTAAAAACAAAGGATTTGAGGTAATATATGCCAATGACGGGAAAACAGGCCTGGATATCTTTAAGCATACCATCCCCGACTTGGTTTTATTGGACGTCATGCTGCCGGGTATGAACGGTTTGGATGTCTGCCGGGAACTGCGCAAGTTTTCTAAAGTCCCAATAATCATGTTGACTGCCAGAGCTGAAGAAGTGGATAAATTACTGGGACTTGAATTTGGCGCGGATGATTATGTGACCAAACCTTTCAGTTTGCGTGAACTTACCGCCAGAATCAAAGCGGTACTTAGGCGCATAAGTCCCGGTGAAGCATTGGATAGCGCAGATGTTATTGTTGCCGGCAGCCTGCAGGTAAACCTTAATACCCGGGAGGTAAATGCCGGCGGGCAACCCGTTACTTTAACTCCGACAGAATATAATATTTTGTCGCTGTTAGTGCAAAATCCGGGGCGGGTATTCAGCCGCCTGCAGATACTGGAAACCGCTCTGGGCGAAGCATATGAGGGCTATGAACGTTCAATTGATTCACATATCAGTAATCTGCGCCACAAAATAGAAAACGAATCGGCAAATGCCCGTTTAATTCAGACTGTTTACGGTATAGGATATAAATTTATAAAAGACTGACTATCAGGATGGAGTCGATACAAATATGAACCTGCGCACTAAATTAACCGCGGCTTTTATTATAGTCGTATTACTGGCTACATCCATTGTAGCCATTGTATCTACGGTGGCTACAAAAAAGCTTTTTCAGAATTATATCAACGACCTGCGGTTGGCCAGGGAAAAACAATGGCTTGAGGTACTGGCATCATTTTACGCAGAGTCCGGCAGTTGGAACGGTGTGCAGGAATTATTGGTCATTCCCGGACGATATGGTATGGGCAGGCACATGATGGGGGCCCGGATGGGCATGATTTCAGGTGATCGGCTATTAATCTTTGACAGTAACAATTTTGTTGTCGGTGATTCGGATAATGAGGCGCTGGGCGCCGTTATAACATATAAGGAGGTACGCAAAGGGACGGCAGTAATAATCAACAATAATATCGTAGGCACAGTTCTGTTAAAGACGAATCCGCCGGAAGTATTAGTTACGCTGGAACAAATATTTTCCCGCTCTGCCTCAACTGCAATTTTGGGCGGTGGCATTGTCGCTAGTATACTGGCCATGGGGCTGGGGATCTGGTATTCTCGCCGTATCACCTCCCCCATTATTGATTTAACCAAAACGACAAAAAAAATATCCCGGCGCGAACTTTTTCACCGGGTGGAAGTGCGGGGCGGGGACGAAATCGGCGAATTATCTAAAGCTTTTAATAATATGATAGAGAATCTGGAGCACAGTGAAGCACTAAGAAAAAACCTGGTTGCCGATGTGGCCCATGAGTTGCGAACACCGCTAACTATTTTGCGGGGAAATCTTGAGTCTTTGCAAGATGGTGCGCTTGCACCGTCACCCGAAGTGATTATCTCCCTGCATGACGAGGTTCTGCGAATGACCAGACTCGTCGGCGAACTACAGGAACTCAGTTTGGCTGAAGCAGGCAAGTTAACGCTTCATCTTGAACCGGTAAATATAATAGGTTTACTTGAAAAAGTGGTTGAACCGGTGCGTAATGTTGCAGCTATGAAAAATATTACCCTTAAATTTTCCTTAGAAAACAGTTTGCCTTTGGTCAACCTTGACCAGGACAGGGTTTCTCAGGTGCTGCTGAATATATTGAACAACGCCCTGCAACATACTCCGGAGGGTGGTGTTATCCATATCACCGTATCCAAAGAAGAAAACTTCTTATTTTTATCTGTTCAGGATACCGGCAGCGGCATACTTCCGGAGGCCCTGCCATTCATTTTTGAACGCTTTTACCGGGGCGACAAATCCCGCACCCGATCCGGTGGCGGTACCGGGCTGGGCCTGGCAATAGCCAAAGGATTTGTCGAAGCACACGGCGGCCGTATTTGGGCCGAAAATGCTACTAACGGCGGTACTGTTTTTCATTTTTCAATACCATTATCATAAATTCAGGCTTTCAATGTATTGTTCGGCTGCCACAGCAGCGATAGCACCGTCGCCCACGGCAGTGACCACTTGCCTTAAAGGTGTCTGCCGGACATCTCCGGCGGCAAATAGGCCTGGCACGGATGTCATCATCTGTTGATCAACAATAATATAGCCTTTTTCATCAATGCTGACCAATTCCTGCACCAAATCAGCAGCAGGTTTTTTGCCGATATAGACAAAAACACCGTCCACGGTTATGGACTTTTCTTCCCGGTCGCGGTTATTCATAACTTTAACGGCTTCCACCTTGTCATTGCCTAAGACAGATGATACCGTAGCATTTAAAACAAATTCAATTTTTTCATTATTCAGGGCTTTTTCTTGGACTACCTTAGTAGCCCGCAGTTCTTGCCGGCGATGGATAAGAGACACCGTATCAGCAAACCTGTTCAAAACAAGACCTTCTTCCATCGCTGAATCGCCTCCGCCTTCTACAGCTACTTTTTAACCCTGAAAAAAGGCGCCGACACCAGTGGCAACGTATTAAACCCCTCGACCAAGAAAATCGTTTTCACCCGTCACCCACAAAACGATAGCCTCAGCCCCGGTTGCTATGATAAGCGCTTTGGTGTTAATGTTGCCATTGTCCGTCTGCACTGTAAATATACCCTGACCGGGGTCAATTTTATTAACATGGGCAAACTCTACAACCAATCCAAAACGCCGGGCCTGTTCATCCATTTGCATCATCAAATCCGGACCAGCTATGCCTTGTGGAAAACCTGGGTAATTATCGATACGGTCGGTGGTAGCAGCCTGTCCCCCGGGCATGCCGTGTTCAAGCAAAAGAGTGTTTAGCGCAGCTCTGGCTCCATACAGTCCGGCAGTTAAACCGGCTGGGCCGCCACCGATAATAATTAAATCCTTGGTGTCCATTAATACACCTCACATTTCTATAAATATACCCGCGCGGGGTATATTTATTTTTAATTTATCGTATTATATTTTCCCATTAGACTGTTCAGTATACCATTCCCCCGCTACCAATAATATACCGCTGTCACCCAACGGATAGAAAAGCTTATTTCCCTTGACTGTTTCACTCCGCAATATACCCCACATGCATAATTTTATCTTGCTTAAACCAGATTATATGATTGAAGGAGGGATTTGTCAATGACTGCAGAATCATATATTAAATACGGTGGCATGAAATTTGTGAACAATGTACCACCAGCGGAAATAAACCGCTTTGTGCGCACACTACCTGCCGAAAAAAGAGATTCGCTGTTTGAAGTGGTACATGAACTTGACCGGGCAGGTCTGATTACTCTGGATGACAGTGAGCTTACCACCATTGACTTGGATACCATTCAATGGCAGGAATAGATCTAAGGAGTGTTAAATGCTTAATCTGCCGAACCTTATTACATTGGGCCGGATTTTACTGATTCCGCTCTTTATTATAGTTTTTTGGTCATCCATACCTTATCGCATACACTGGAGTATGTTAATTTTGGCTGCCGCCGGCTTATCCGACATACTTGACGGTTACCTGGCGCGCAGCATGAATCTGATTACCAACCTTGGAAAGGTTTTAGACCCCCTGGCAGACAAGTTGATGGTGCTAACTGCACTGATATCGTTGTTTTATATCAACATGATGCCATTCTGGCTAGTGCTACTGATTATATTAAAAGAGGCCTTGCTGGTGCTGGGTAGTTTTTTTATCGTAGTTAAACAAAAATCCCAAGTTGTCGGCGCCAATTTATATGGAAAAATTGCTACTTTGGCTGTATACATGGCTATTTTCGCCCAGGCCTTCAAAACACCTTTCCGTGATATCCTGACATTTACTGCCGGTCTGGCAGCAGTTGTAGCTTTTTTTAACTATCTGAGTTTGTATATGAAAAACAGAGATAATACCCCGGTTTAATCTGCATCTTTTTTTCTGGTCCAGCGGTCTATATCCCTTTGTCGGTATTTTTTCATCATTTCTTTAAATGCAGTTTCCAAATCCAGCCCCATAGAATTTGCGAAACAAATCACAATAAACAAAATATCGGCCAGTTCCAAAGCAATATTGCCCTCTTTTTCCGAGGGCTTTTTTGTTTTTTCGCCATAGAGATGATTAATTTCCCTGGCCAACTCTCCTACTTCTTCACTTAACCTGGCCAACATGGACAAAGGCTGCCAGTAACCTTCTTCAAACTGGTTAATCCACTGATCAACTTCTTTTTGCATTGCATTAATATCCAATTGGTTCCCTCCCTGTTAATTAAAAATATTCTTTTTATATAGCACGGTTAGCGAAATACGGCCCCGCAAAAACATAATCGGGGATAACCCATGTCTAAATACCAGTGTATCCAGTTCGGTTTTGGACATGGCATGTATTATCGGTTGTAATGTTCCTGTTCTGTTTTCTCTGGTTTCCAGAAGCAAGTATCCCCCCGGACGCAACTGGCAGTCTATTTCGCTGAGCATGGTTTCCTGTTCACATACCGTCTCGGCAATATTAAGTACAAAATTGCATAGTACCAAGTCAACCTTTTTTAAAATTCGGGCGGTAAGAACATCTTTTTCCACCCATAAAAAATTTTTCTTTATTTCCGGCAGAGGTGCCGGTATTTTACAATCTGTTGCCAATACAGTAAAGCCATGGTTAGCCAGATAATAGGAATTGCGCAATGTGCCGGCACCGTAGTCAAGTATCCGGTATACACCGTTGGCTTTCAAATAAGGCACTAACATAACTATGCTTCTGGCCGGTTGCATGGAGTCACCTCTTCCCATGTTTAAGCTTATTGTGGGGCTAGAGGTGGTTATAATATGCAAGTAACCCCGAAATTTTCCGGGGTTACCAATTGACCTGGAAGCTAAAGGGTTTTTGTTGGGTTAGCAAGTCATCATCAGGACCGAGGGTAAATGTCAGAGATTTTTCCATAGGATCCATTTTTTCGAGAAAAATTATTTCTCTGGCTTCTTGCATGGGAAACAGTTTTAAGGATGCCTGCGAATATACTCCATACCTATTGGGGAGTTCTTTGAATGTACGGTTCCCCTGCATGCCCCGGGGACTGGACAAATTAAACAGACTTGTATCCTTGGTTTCGTTTCGGACTCTGACATACATCCTGGTTTCACTGTCGGAAAACTCTATCTTATCTAACTGTACAATCTGGCCATTATAATTAATGGTTTTACTTGGTCTTAATGTAAATCTAGTAGGTGCCAGTACAGACCAAGGGTCATCAATTGGTTCCACTTTATCAGCCAGAATGAAAGGTGGACTTTCCTGGCTGTTATTTTCGGGGCTTTTAACACTGCCGGTTACCCGGATAAAGGCTGAATACTGAAGTATGAAATGCGGCTCATTATAACTTACCAGAATGTTTTTGTTTGGCTGACTATCCGTTGGTTCGGCATTAAGACTAAAAAGGGTCGTGTTTTCTGTTAATTTGATAATTTTGTCAATTCTACCAACAATATTTACCGGAATGCCTTCATAAGCTCCTGCACTCGTATAAAGCATTTTAAGATTCTCATTTGTAAAACCAAATTGTCTTGTTTGCAAATTATCAGCAGTTGCCTGCTGTGAATCGCGGTAGGCCTGAAAACCAAACAATCCCAAAAAGATAACCAAGGTAACTGCAGCTATAATTTTAAAGTGCTTTTTATCATTTCCCAGCAGGCTCAGAACAAATTTTGGCAATAACTTAAACCAACGTTGCCGGTCAAATTGCAGAATGCTTCCGGACCTGTTCTTAGTTATCGAATTTATCGCAGCGTCCAATGCAGACCGGAACTCAACTACCTGCTGATATCTGTAAATTTTGTCTTTTTCTAAGGCTTTAGAAATAATTCTATCCAAGTCCGGCGGACAATCTGGATTAAGTTCACAAGATGACCGGGGGTTATAATGAAGCACTTTGTGTACCACTTCACCTACATGTTCACCCTGAAACGGCATTTCTCCTGTAAAGACATAATAAAGTAGTATGCCTAATCCGAAAATATCAGACCTTTCATCTACCCCGGATCCTTTAATCTGTTCCGGTGACATTGCCGTTGGTGTACCAAGACCATGAACAGATTGAGTCAGAGCAGGTGATTCAGTAAACCGGGCAATACCAAAATCAGTCACTTTCACCTTCATATCGGCAGTTATTATGATATTAGCAGGTTTTAAATCACGATGAATCACATGATTTTCATGGGCGTGCTGTACAGCAGCTGCTACTCCATCAATTATCCGGTATGCTTCGTGAAAATCCGGCCGGCATTTTTCCACAAATTCCTGAAGCGTAAATCCGTCTACATACTCCATAATTAAGTAGTACTCGCTGTCTTCTTCGTAATAGTCATAAACAGCGGCAATGTTTTCATGCAGTAACCGGGAAGTAATCTGTGCTTCCTGAGAAAATCTCCGTACCGCTTCCGGGTCGTTTTTGCGCGAATTTTGCATCTTTTTAATGGCAACTTCCCGATCTAGCTTAACATCAAAACCGCGATAAACAATACCGAAATTACCTCGGCCAATCTCCTCATAAGTTTCATAACGCTGGGAAAACTTATCTTTAGTTGCAGCCAGTATTTCCGGTGTAAAATAACTGGTTTGGTCACGTTGGTCAGGTGGAATGGTCAGTGCCGCCAGATGGTCAATTTCTTCATGGGAGTAAACTACACCTCCCCGTGAGCAAATATACGGTACCAGTTCCTCTATCGTCAGTACGCGGACCCTCCCGACGTGACCTGGTTTAGTATAATCCATACTGGTAAGGTCAGCGTCCTGATGCACAAAAACAACTATCGGATATATCTTTATAGGTAATTTTACTTTGTATTCATGAGCATACTTCCCACCAAGATATGACTTCAGAATTTTAGCATAATGATTCACCTGGTTGGCGGGATTACCGATTTTAACCCGACTGGGCTTGCCGCTGCGTTTGCGTTCCTGGATCCAGTTACCCATTTGCCCGCCGGTTATTCTACCCTGCATATTCTTGCTCTCAATGGTAAATATCCCGTTAGGACCTATGACAACATGGTCTATGTCAACAGAGGCACCGTGATATGAAACGCGGGGAGAATTAAGAATAACAAACTCCCCTGAAAGATTTTCTTCCAGAGTTACCGATACCTTTTCCTCACCGGGCTGACCATATATTCCAGATATTTTAGACACCTGTTTTAGTACAATGCCCAATTTGCTCCCACCAGTCTATTCCATGTAGTACTGCATATAATTATAAGTATTGTTTTAATTTCTACATTATTTAATGATATTCCTCCTAAATAATGTTTCCATATTAGCCAATCAAAGCAAAAGCAATACCTTGATGTAAAGATTTGCTTGATGAAATAGCATGTGTTAATATTGACAACACTAATATTATCGGTTACACTAAGTATTGTGCATTAATAGCATATGCGCCCGTAGCTCAGTGGATAGAGCACAGGTCTCCGGAACCTGGAGCGTAGGTTCGATTCCTACCGGGCGCACCATAAAATATAAAAACACCTTGCGGTGTTTTTTTATATTATACAGCATTTTTATCAGTCCTCGTATTTTTCATAGTTATCTATTCTGTCAAATCTTTTTTTAATTTCCGATCGGTAGTACGCGCCATTTTACAAGTACTGGTTTATATAGTACAAAAAAACCGGCCTAGCGGCCGAATTGGATTGCTTTAACATTACATATCAGTATTACTTATTGTCTGGTGATTCCTGCGTTTATAAAATGGACACTGACATTCTGTTTCTGCCAACCGGTCCCCGATTACGTTAAGATGACAGTCTCCGTTTTCGGCATGAACACAATTGGCAAAGCAGGGCATGCTTACCAACCCAGACACCTCCTTTGGGCTATTATACCCTCGGGAAAACAATCTATTCCTGATTTTCTTTTAATGCTTCTTCTTCAATGCTTACAGAAGGCTTAATAAAGTTTGGCCGGGTCGGCTCAAAATAATGACTGGCCAATCCCAAGATAAAAACTGCCGTTATGAACACTCCCCACAGAAAAACAGGAATATCATTCAGAATTTTATTGTTTGCCAAAATACTCAGTGGTCCGGTAAACCAGCCCGCAATATCGAAGCCGTAACTATATACCAGAGCGCCAATAAGCACAATAAACCATAAACTAAGTATTTTATATTTTGGATAATTTTTCCTTAACTCATCATGGGCCAGGGCATCAAGTTTGCCAAGCAGTATCGCTTTAGCCAGCCCTTTCAGAAGGCCCATTTTCAGGCCCAGCAATGCCAACAGACCGATGCCTGTAATGCGGGGATTAACCTTATACAATACAAGCATCGCCGCAAAGCCAAGTAAAAAACCAATCAGCATATCCCTACCGGTGAAAATCATTATTCTCTGCAAAGACTGCAATTTGCGCCCCATACATTTACTCCTTTTGTTCAAAATTCAATAGGTGCTTGATAAAGGCACCGGTGGTATGACTTAGATATCTTGTTACGTTTCTAGCCAAAAACAAGCTGCGTTCTATTTCCCAACCGGCAACTTTAATTTCTTTAACGATATTTAACCGTAAAGCTTCATCCGCCGCTATACGGGATACCATAGTAATCCCCAGGCCGGCTGCTACAGCGGTGATCACAGCCCTGGTACTGCCTAATTCCATGATAACTTGCATATCACTCAGTTCCAGGTGTTTATCGGTCAACATTTGCTCAATGACCATCCGCGTGCCTGATCCAGGTTCTCTCATAATAAAATTTGTTTTCAGAATATCATTTACCGCAACTTTTTTCTTTTTAGCCAGCGGATGACCTTTGGCTGCAATTAGAATTAGCCGGTCTTTTAGCACAGGCTGCAAAAATAAGTTTTCTGTATTTACAGAAGCCCCAATGATACCCAAATCAATATTCCGGTTCATCAAAAGGTCAACCACGCGACCGGTGTCAGCAATTTTCAATGCTATCTCCACTTTGGGAAACTGCTTCTTAAAGCTGCCAATTAACTGTGGCAATACATATTCACCGGGGATGGTACTGGCACCGATGATTAATCTGCCCCGGCGTATGCCTTTCAACTCATCCACAGCATCCAGAAATTCTTCATAAAGGGTAAGCATTTTTTTGGCCTCGGTTAACAGCAGTTCTCCAGCTTCCGTTAGCAGCACATTTTTATCATAACGATCCAATAACTGAATTTCCAGACGTTCCTCAAGAGTTTTTATCTGTGCGCTGACAGCAGGCTGTGTCATATATAGTAACTTTGCGGCCCGGGTAAAACTACCCTGTTCCGCGACAACAACAAAAGAATTTAACTGCCTCAAATTAAACATTGTCGCTCACCAAAATCTCCTTGATTTCTGCAAGGTGCTTATCAATTACATAAACAAAAGAATTTAAGGTTGTCATGATTTCGGAAAACTCCAGATCACAGGTAGGTATCTGGTCTACATAAATAATTGATTCACTATCGGTATGAATAGCAAAAGAACCGCAGAATACACCGGTACAGTTTAATTCTAGTAAATAACGGTACAATTCTTCTCTACCGTTATCGGGAACCGGCAGCAGCGGCATAACAAAGCGGAGAAATTCCGACTCCTCATTGTGAAACATCAGAATTATATGTTCACCGCAATTCAAACGCCAGTAACCATCCTCCATAAAAGTGTAGGGAATCTTATTCTGCCTTAACATAGTTTCAACTTCAATATTGGTACTCAATTATATTCTCCTTCCCCGGTAATCGAAATATTTTTGTTTTCAACTGAAACCACATATTTTAACATGTCCGGTCTGCTAATAATCAGCCTGGAAAGTGGTTTTAACACCATGTTTTCCAAGGTGCGGTTCAAGAACCGGGCCCCGTATTCAGGTTTATAGCCCGAGTCGGAAACTAAATATAATACTTCCTCTTCTATTACAATTTCTTTATTGTCATCCTTGAATCGCTTAACTATCTCGGCCAATTTTATGGTGGCTATTATTTTAATTGCTTCACGGTTTAACGGACTGAAATAAATAACTTCATCAATCCGGTTGAGGAACTCCGGCGGAAAATGTTTGCGTACTTCTTCCTGAATCTGCCGCTCCACGTTTAATAAATAGGATGCTTCACTATCCACGAAACCAATTTCCCGTTTATTTTGAAAAACCTTCCCCGCCCCAACATTGCTGGTCATAATAATTGTAGTATTACTAAAATACACGGTGCGACCCTGAGCATCAGTAAGTAGTCCATCCTCAAATACTTGCAAAAAAATATTTAATACGTCAGGATGAGCTTTTTCCAATTCATCAAGTAAAATAATGGAATAGGGGTCTGTACGTACCTTCCCGGTCAACCCGCCTTCCTGATCAGAACCTATATAACCGGGCGGAGAACCAATAATTTTAGAAACACTGTGCGGTTCCATATATTCCGACATATCCAGACGAATCATGTTATTTTCTTCACCAAAAAGGATTTCAGCTAATGCCCTAGCCAACTCGGTTTTGCCAACCCCAGTAGGCCCGATAAATAGAAATACACCGTCGGGGCGGACTGGTTTTATATCCATCCGGCTTTTGGTCAACCTGATAATATCCGCAACTTTAGAAATCGCTGCCTCTTGACCGATAACTTTTTGAGTAAGTAACAACTCCAAATTGAGCAGGTTTTGTAACCGGTTAGACGTCACTTTATCCAACGGTATTCTGGTTTTGTTGGAGATTACCTGAGCCACATCTTCTAAGGTAATATCCGGCCGGCATTTATTCTTATTAGATAAACTTACATGAGCGCAGGTCTGATCCAGCAAATCAATGGCCTTATCAGGCAAAAATTGGTCGCGAATATATATCTGAGCCAATTCCGCAGTCTTTTTTATTATCTCTTGAGATATTGCAACCCCGTGGAATTCTTCATAAAGATGCTTTAAATTCATCATTATCTTAACAGTATCTTCCACTGACGGCTCTCTTACTTCTACGGTCTGGAATCTTCTGGCCAAAGCAGCATCCTTCTCAATATATTGCCTGTATTCTTTAAGTGTGGTAGCCCCAATACAATGAATATCACCATCCACCAGTGGTGATTTCAGGATATTTGCCGC